>NZ_CP109328.1:318182-636364 GCF_035918155.1 Streptomyces sp. NBC_01591 | reverse complement strand
ACCCCCGCGCTCGACGACATCGACCTGGACCTCAAGCGCGGCGAGGTCATCGCCCTGGTTGGCGAGAACGGCGCCGGCAAGAGCACCCTCGCCCGGATCCTGACCGGCCTGTTCCTCGCCACCGAGGGATCGGTGCGGTGGGACGGAATCGACCTGACAAACGCCGACCCCGCCGGGGTACTTGCCAAGGTGGCGCTCGTCCCGCAGGACTACACTCGCTGGCCGCTCGCCGCCCGGGAGAACATCACCCTCGGCCAGCCCCGTTCCGTCCCTTGCGCCGCTCTGTGAGCCGGTGGGCTCGTGGCCGTTTCCGGGAGCTGGGGGAGAGCTCAGACGGCTTTGGTCAAGAGCCCGATCCCTCATGTATCCCGTTCAGGAAAGACGCTGGATCGTTGGGCGCATCCCGCCTTACGGTGGCGCCATGAGCGATCACTCGGAAGCGCCTGTCGCGCCCGTCGAGGCCTATGACCCCCCTACTACGTGGCTGTCTTCACTACGGTGCGAACCCAGGATCAGAGCGGCTACAGCGAGACCAATGCACGCATGGAAGACCTGGTGAAGGACGTCCCTGGGTTCCTGGGGATGGACCACGCGCAGACTCCCGGCGGGCTGGGCATCACCGTCGGGTACTTCCGCGACGCCGACGCCCTCACGGAGTGGCGGTGCAACGCCGAGCACCGCGCGGCGCAAAAGCGTGGGCAAGCCGAGTGGTACCAGAGCTATACGCTGCATGTGGCGAAAGTGGAGCGGAGCCACGGGTTCATGCGAGCGTAGGTCCTGCAGAGCCCAACAGCAGGCTGACCAACCGAAGTCACCTCCTGGTCCGGCAAGCGCCGTCCCGCCAGGCTGTCCGGGTGGCAGAACGAGTACGCGTCCGCGAGATCGATGACGACGAGGGCAAGCGCCTGCTGCGGATGATCCGCAGGGGCACCCGCTCGGTGGTGACCTGGCGGCGGGCCCAGATGGTGCTGCTGTCCGCCCAGGGCATGAGCGCGCACGGAACCTCGTCGCACGGCGGCCACGCCCGGAACTCCCGGCGATGAGTCGGCCGCTGGCGCCGCTCAGCACCACCTCATGACACCAGGAGTGACGCCATGACCGTCGCGGTCGTCCTGTTCACCTCCGATCTGCGTCTGCACGACCATCCCCCACTGCGCACCGCACCCCGGCCTGCGACCGGATCGTCCTGGCTGAACTTTGTGAAGCGGTGGTTCGCCGAGCTGACGAACAAGCAGATACGGCGCGGCGTCCACAAGTCCGTCCAGGCCCTGGAGAAAGACATCCGCGACTGGATCGCCGCCTGGAACACCGACCCCAGGCCCTACGTCTGGACCAAGACCGCCGACGAGATCCTCGAATGCCTCGCCAGCTGTCTAAACAGAATTCCTGACTCAGAAGACTAGAAACTATGTCCTAATCGGAGCCCCTGAACATCGGGAGCTCCGCTATGATCGACAAGAACTTGACAAGCTCGGTGATCTGCGGTCATCGGGAACTTGCCACTAGCCGAGGAGGCGGAGCGTTGGATCCCCGCAGGGCCGCGGTCGGCTCGCTGACCTTTCTGGTCCGCAGGGCCTGGCTGAACATGAGGTCGGCGATCGCCGGGGAACTCACGGCGTTCGGGCTGTCGACCTCGCAGTACGCCACCCTCCTGATGACCGAGGCGCAGCCCGGGATGTCGGCGTCGGCCATCGCACGAGAGGTGGCGAGCTCCCGGCAGGCCGCCAACGAGATGCTCGTCGGGCTCGAACAGGAGGGGCTGATCGAGCGGCGGCCGAATCCGTCCGACCGGCGCAGCCATCAGATCTTCGTCACCGAGTCCGGGCGAGCACGTCTGACTGATGCCCGCAAAGCCGTCGACCGCTGCGAAGCCGAACTGGAAGCCTCGTTCACGCCAAAGCAGCGCGTCGCGATCCGCGAATGGCTTGAAGGGATCTCCAGAACGCGTAATTGACCCCAATCCGCCTGAACATATGCACGAATTTTACCTAGACCACTTGAGCTGAATTGTTGACCGCCTTACAGTTTAGTTGGAGAAAGTCCAGAGACTAAGGTCATGGGGGAATTCTTGTCGGCGCCTTCGGGGACTCATCAGGCAACCCGCCCGGAAAGGTTTTCGGGAGTTGAGCGGGGAAGGTTCATTGAGCAATTCGACAGTGCGAACGAGATGCGAGTTTCTGCTCTGAAGTCCGTCACGCGGGCCCGCTATGACGTTACATTATCGGCACTGAGCCCGGAGTGGTATTCCGGTGAACGAGGCCGGGCGGTACGGAAAATTGTTGGTGAAGCGGAACGGCGGGGAGTCACCGTACGGGAGCTCTATCATCGCGACGACCTCCCCCACTGGTGCACTCCGGAATACCTGCTGTCCGCCGCAGAGCGCGGCAGCCAGGTCCGGATCACCGACACCAAACTGCAGGAACTCGTGATCGTGGACTCCCAGGTCGCCTTCATGCGGACCCAGGTGGGCCTCTCCCAGGAGCACTACCTGGCGACCTGGGCACCGCCACTGATCAAGAATTTACAGTCATTGCTCGTGGCCGCCTGGAATGGTGCCAGCGAGCCGGTGAGTTACCTGCGTTACCTCCGGTCCAATTTCGATGAGGCGGATCGTCAGATCATCAACGAGCTGGCATGCGGACTCAAGGACGAGGTGGCCGCCCGCCGGTTGGGAATATCGCTCCGAACCTATCGACGACGAGTGGCGGAAATAATGAGCCGACTAGATGCGAATTCCCGGTTCCAAGCCGGTGTTCATGCACTGCGGGACGGCCTGGTGAGCCGCGGAGGGCGCGAGGAAGAATTCCTTTACCCGAGCTCTGCCTGAAACCTGCCTCCCGCCCTCGGTCAGTCGAGGGCGGGAGGCAGGCATTTCTTTTTGATTTACTTTTGTGGTTCTTCTCTGAAGGGATTCTGGTCGGTTCCGGGTGAGCGGGGTCAGGCGCCCTGCCACCAGGTAGGCGGAACCTTGAGGGCACCCTCGCGCCCCGTCGGGCGCAGGATCTGACGGGTCTGCCGACCGACCGCGAGCAGGGTGCCGTCCGCGCTCCACAGGCTGCTGGACTCCACCGCCCAGCTGCCGCTCGACTGATCCGTCCCGACCCGGACCAGCGCCCAGTCGCCGCTCTCGGCGAACGACAGTCCGTCGGTGAAGTGCGCCGAGTACTCGGCGGTCGGTACCGCGACCAGCTCGGAGGTCGCCGCGTATACCGCTGGAGGCATCGCGTCGAGCAGCACCAGCGCCGCCTCGGCAATCGGCAGGTCGGGGTCCCGCAGCCTCAGCCAGGCGGTCATCTCGGGGTGTGTCCCTCCGCCGAACGGCCGCTCCTCGCCCGCCATTCTGGTCTCGAAGTGGGCCGCATACGGGAACATCTGGGCCGGGAAGCCGGCATCCGGGCAGTCCGCGGGTGACGGCACGACCGGTGTCTCGGCCGCCTGGAGCGTCGGCTTGTCCCCAGTGGTGCCGAACAGCGCCGTCGCCAGCGCCACCGGCCGTTCGTGCTGTTCGAGCATCGAGCGCACCACTGCGCTGGTCCGCGACTGGCGTACCACCTCCGACCGCACCAGCAGCGGGTGATCCGACACCGGGGCGAGGAAGGAGCTGTGCAGCGATCTGGGCGCCAGGTCCACGGTCAGCTGGTCACCCGCGTGCCGAAGCATCAACGTGGACACCAGACCACCGAGAGCACCGGACCAGGTCCGCCACGACCTGTCGACGGGCGGCAGTGACGCCTCACTTGTCGTGGCAGCGTTCATCGTGCATCACCTTTCTGTCGCACCGGCCGTTGAAGACCGAGAAGTTCGAGAAGATCGAGGGGTCGTGTCCAAGGGGCAGGGCGGTCGTCCCGATACGTCGGCCGGACGCCGTGTCGTGGTCACCGGCCATGGCGCTTCCGGGTACTACGACGGCGCCCCGTCCCCGGGGCGGGTGCCGACGGGGAAGTCGTCCTCGGCGGTGCGGCCGAGCCGGCGCCCGGCCGTGTGCCCCTTGGCCTGTACGGGCTTCAGCCCGCCGGCCCGGGCGAGCCCGATGCGTCCCATGTTCGCGTAGACGGTCTCGTACTGCCCGTCCTTCACCAGGTACGTCTCGTGCCAGATGCCGACGTCCCCGGACTTGAGGACCCGTTGGTTGTACCGCCGCCAGGACGGCAGGTGCGGGTCGTCGGTGTTCCGGGCGAAGGCTTCGAGCTGTTCGAAGCTGCGCCAGTACTGCACGACCGTCGGCCCGACGCCGGAGATCAGCGCGAAGTAGGTGCACAGGGCGCCCTTCTCGGGATGCTCGCGCAGGTCCTTGACCATGCCGAACATCGACCGGAAGACCGGCCACCACCTGTGGATCCGCCAGGGGCGGTTCACGTGCATGCCGATCAGGAAGACGACGAAGTCGCCCTCGATGTGTGCGGTATGGCGGCCGCGGTGGACCTGTGACATGAGTCGATGCTCCTTCCGAGCAACGGTCGGTTCATAGGGTGAGGAGCCCCCACTCGATGGCCCGGACCACGGCGAGGGTGCGGTTCGGGCAGTTGAGCTTGGCCAGGACGATTCCGACCAAGCGCTTGACGCCGTGCTCGGAAATGCTCAGCGAGCGCGCGACCTGCCGGTTGCTCAGCCCGCCGGCGATCAGCCGCAGCACCTGGAGTTCACGTGCCGTCAGCGAGATCGAGACCCGCCGCGCGGCCGGGGCGTTCGCGGCCGACTCGGATGCCGTCACCGACCGCCGTGCCAGAGTCTCCGACATGTGGAACCGCCCGGACGCGATGTCGGCGATCGCCTCGCGCAGGGAATCCGGGCGGAGGTCCGCCCAGTCGAGGAAACCGTGAGCGCGATCGGCCCACGACTGGTCGAGCGCGGAGGCCGAGTCGATCAGGATCAGCATGCGGATACGGTGTGCGCGCAGAACCTCGGCGGTTTCGTCGGATATGGGACCCGCGACGTCGTTGGAGGAGATGATCAGCTGGCCGTTGGAGAATCCGGCGAGCTCGTCGAAGTCCGTGCAGGCATGCGTCGCCGGCGGGGTGTCGAGCGAACGGAACATTCCCTCGATCCCGTAGCGCTGCATGTCGTCGCGGATCATCAGGATTATCTCGATGCCGTCGTCGAGCGTGCGGGTCGGCACGGTGTCTCACTTCCCTGCAGCGGCCGTCACACGGATGCCGGTCGTTGGATTGACTTGACCTCGCAGAATTCCTCCAGCCCGAAGCGGCCGAGCTCGCGGCCGTTGCCCGACTGGCGGTAGCCGCCGAACGGGGCAACCGTGTTGAAGGCCGCACCGTTGATGTCGACCTGTCCGGTGCGAAGTCGCCCGGCGACGGCCAGCGCATGGTCGGGGTCCGCGGAGAACACCGCGCCGCCGAGGCCGTACCGGGTGGCGTTCGCGATCTCCACCGCCTCGTCCTCGGAGGAGTACGGGATGATCGACAGCACCGGCCCGAAGATCTCCTCCTGGGCGATCACCGCGGTCGGGTCGACGCCTCCGAAGACGGTAGGCCGGACGAAGTAGCCGCGCTCGAACCCGTCCGGCGGCGTCGGGCCGCCGGCCGCGAGCTGTGAGCCGTCGGCGATTCCGCGCTCGATGTAGCCCCGTACGCGGTCGCGCTGGGCGGCGGACGCCAGCGGGCCCAGGCGGGTGTCCGGCTGGGTGGGATCACCCACAGTGAAGGCCTCCGCTTCCGCGGCCGCCGCCGCTACCGCCTGGCTGTGCAGCGCGGCGGGCACCAGCATGCGGGACCAGGCCCAGCACAGCTGGCCCCCGTTCATGAAGCAGTTCGCGATGCCGGCCCGGACGGCGGCGAGGAGGTCGGCGTCCGGGAGCACCAGGTTGGCGGACTTGCCGCCCAGTTCCAGGGCGACCCGCTTGACGGTCCCCGCGGCGAGTGCCGCGACGCGCTTGCCCGCCGCCGTCGATCCGGTGAAGGACACCATGTCGACATCGGGGTGGGTGGCGAGCGCCTCGCCGACCACCGGGCCCTTGCCATGGACGATGTTGAGGACGCCGTCGGGGATCCCTGCGTCGCGGATGACCTCGGCGAGGAAACGCGCGGTCAGCGGGGCGGTCTCGCTCGGCTTCAGCACCACCGTGTTCCCGGCCAGCAGCGCCGGTACGACCTTGGCGACGGCCTGGTGCAGCGGAAAGTTCCACGGAGTGATCGCCGCGACTACCCCGACCGGCTCGCGGACCACGGTCGAATGCCCGATCTGCTCGATCCAGGCGAACTTCTCCGCGATGGCGGCGACCGCAGCCGACGTGGCGGCCGGCAGGCTCGCCTGTACCCGTTGCGAGAACCACGTCGGCACACCGACCTCCGCGGTGATCGTCGCGGCGATCTCGTCGTGCCGGGCCGACAGTCCCTTCGCGATCGCCCGTACCGCGGCGACGCGGGATTCGAGCGGCACGGCGGACCAGTGGCCGAAGGCCTTCCCGGCCGCAGCAACCGCGAGTTCCACGTCCGCCGCGGTGCCCGCCGGCACGGCCGCCAGGCGCTCCTCGGTCGTCGGGTCGACCACGTCGATCCATCGGGTGTGCCCGGTGGTCCAGGCTCCGTCGATCCAGTGTGTCTGTACGGGTAGGGACGCCATCAGCCGCAGCCACCCGCGGTGTCCTGGTCGAACCGGCCCACCAGGTCTGCCAGTTCGGCCGGAACGCCCTCCATCGGATCGTCGTCGATGTCGAGGACGACCGGTACCGGGCGACGCAGGCCGGTCAGGCTCTCCGTCTCTGGTGCCCGGTCGGCGATCGGCTGCGTCGTCATGCCGCCTTGCCCTTCTGCTGCCACTGACGGAATCCCGCGATGAAGTCGTCGAGACGGTCCAGGCCCCAGTACCGCTGGAAGCCGACCTTGAAGTACGGCGCGCCGAACACGTCGTCCAGGTAGGCCGCCTCCTGAGCGGCCATGCCCTCCTCCCGCAGCTCCGGGTCCTCGGGGGCGGCGCTCAGCGCTTCGCCGTCGAGCCCGGCAGCATCGGCGATCCTGCGCACCGTCTCCCGGTCGCAGATGTTCTCGCCACGCCCCCAACGGGCCTCGACCAGCGCCCAGTACAGCGTGTTCTGGTCGCCGGTCCGCTTGGCGGCGAGCCACGCGTGGTGCGGCAGCACCCACCACGGCTCGCGGTCGACCGGCCAGGTCACGCCGAAACCGAACCGCGCGGACAGCCGCTTGACGTCCTGGAGGATGTAGAGGTGCTTGGCCTTGCTCATGTCCCGGTAGTGCAGCTCGATCCCCCTTTCCGCCATCGACTTCCAGGTCTGCTCGTCCGGGTAGAAGTACGGGATCCATTCCAGCGCGTCGAGTGCCTCCGGGCAGCGCTCGGCCAGCAGCCTGCTCGCCATCCAGCTGTAGGGACTGTGCAGGGAGAAGTAGAACTTCGGGGGGTAGCGGCTGCTCACAGACGCACTCCTTCCGGTACCGGCCGCCGCCCGCCCTTCGGGTCGGCGGGCAGGTGGCGGAGCAGGAACTCCGAGACGAGTTCGGTCACCCGGTGGGGCCGCTCGATGTGACAGAAGTGGGTCAGCTCGTCCTCGAGCCGGATCTCCGCGGTCGGCATCTCACGGCCCAGGGCCTCGGCGCGCGGACCGCTGATGCCGGGATCTGCCGACCCGCCGACCACGAGCGTCGGCACGGTGTTCGAGGAGAGGTCTATCCCGGACGAGGAGATGAAGATGTCGAACAGGCTGAGAAAGCCCTCCGGACCGATACGGTCGAGGGCCTTCTTGGCCATCAGGTCGACGATCTCCGGTTCAAGCCGCTCGGCGCGCTCACCGAGACGCGCCCGCAGCCCGGCCTCCATGATGGTCCGGAAGTCGGCGAGCGAGCGGTCGAACATCGCCCAGTCCACCGGGGCGGAAACCAGGCGGTAGAAAGGGGACAGCAGCACCAGGGCATCGACCCGCCGCGTCGGACCCGATGCCAGCCAGTGCAGCACGGCGTTCGCTCCCATGGAGTGGGCGACGATGACCGAGATCGGCTGGGAGACCAGCGCCAGGGAGTGCTCCACCCACTGCGCTGCCGTCCCGCCCGCGCGCCACTCGTAGCCGCCGCCGGCCCGCCATGGCAGGTCGATCGCGTAGCAGTGGAACCGGTCGCCGAGCCCGTCCACCATCGGCTTCCAGCTCCGCCAGTCGTCCTCCAGGCCGTGCAGCATGACCATCGTCGGACGGTGGGCCGCGCTGTGAGCGCTCAGTGACACGCCGTCGACCACGGACCGGGCAACCGGTTCCCAGGCGCTATGCGCTCGTCGCACGGCTCCACCCCCGGATCACGGCCACGCCGGCCATCCCCTCGGAGGTGAGCGACGTGACCAGGGAGACCTCGCCGTCGCGCTCGGGGCTCTTGCGGTGCTCCGCGAGCAGCGCGGCCAGCTGCAGTCCGCCTGCTGCGGAGTAGGTCTCTCCGACCAGTTCCTTGACCGGCAGGAGGTCCGGTGTGTCGGTGCCCAGCGCGGCGGTGATGGCCGCCCGTTCGATCCGGTCGCGCTTGGGCGAACCGGAGAGCGACGGTGCGACCGCCCAGACGTCGCCCGGCGCGACACCGGCGGATTCGAGTGCCCGGACGATGCACTGTGTCATGCCGACGGTCGGGTCGTCCTCGTCGCCGGGCTCTCCGTAAAGGCCGCACTCGACCGCCAGGATCTCCGCGTCGAGGTCACGGCCGGCCGTCCGTACGGTCTGGGCGTCCTCCAGCACGAAGAAGGCGCCGCCCTCGCCGAGGTCGACACGCGCCTCCTCTCCGGCCCGGGCCTGGTGCGATGCCCAGGCCCGGGTCGGAGAGAACTCCTCCACCACACCGGTCACCGCGGCGTTCACATAGCCGTTGCGTACCTTGTTACGGGCGTAGCGCAGCGCGGTAAGGAAGGCCATCTGCCCACCGGACACCGTGGCGTTGACACCCTTGAGGTGGTGCCAGATCGCCGTGGCACTCGCCGCGCCGTTCATCACCGCGTACGGGAACAGCACCGGGTTGACGAGGTAGGGCTTCTCACTGGTGTACATCTCGTGGATGAAGTCCGACATCGCCTGGGGCCCACCGCTGCTCAGGCCGAGCACCAGCCCGATGTCTCGGTCCGTCTTCTCGTCCGCCGGGTCATGGACCAGGCCGGCGTCTTCGAGGGCGAGCTTGCAGGTGACCACGGACAGCGCCGTCGAGCGGTCGAAGAAGCTGCTCCCCTTCCGGCTCAGGTGTGCTTTGGCGTTGAAGTCGGGGATGGCACAAGCGGTTTCGGACGGGAGCTTCTGCTCGAACATCTCCGTCACGTCCTTGCGGCCGCTGAGGCGTTGGCCCCAGTTCTCGGAGAACTCCTCCGCACCAGTACCGATGGCGGACAGCACCCCCCAACCGGTCACAGCCATGACGCTCACTCGTACCTCCCGAAGATCGTGATGGCGTTGTTGCCACCGAAGGCGAACCCGTTGTTCTGCACGATCCGTACGTCGGCGTCCCGCGAGACATTGGGCACCACGTCGACCCCCGCGAAGTTCGGGTCGAGCGTGTTCAGGTTGATGGTCGGCGGGATGAAGCCGTCCTGGATCGCCAGGCAGGACGCGATCGCTCCGAAGCCGCTTGCCGCACCCATCGAGTGGCCGAGCATCGACTTGATCGAGCTCATCGGAGGGAGTCCGTCGCCGAAGACCTCGCGCATGGCGGCGATCTCGGCGGAGTCATTCGACGGCGTACCGGTGCCGTGGGCACAGATGTAGTCGATCTCCTCCTGCTTCACCCCCGCGTTCTTGTGGGCCCGGCGGGTGCATTCGGCGATCGACGTGGCCAGCGGGGAAACCATGTGGTTGGCATCGCAGTTGAGCCCGTAGCCGAGCACTTCGGCGTAGATCCTGGCGTCTCGGGCGAGCGCCGAGTCCAGTGACTCAAGCAGCAGCGCGGAGCTGCCCTCACCGATGAGGATGCCCTTGCGGTTCGCGTCGAAGGGCGTGCACACGTCCTTCGCGAGAGCGCCGAGCCGGTAGAAGCCGGCCACGGCGAACGCGCACATGGCCTCCGAACCGCCGGCGATCATGTAGTCGCTGTCACCGCCCGCGATCGCGTCGTAGGCGTAGCCGATCGCGTAGTTGCTCGCCGAGCACGCGGTCGCGAGCGTCACCGCCTCGCCGTCGATGCCGAGTTCGCGGTTGGCCGCGACAGCGAGCCGGTAGGCGGGGATCTTCTGCACGAGGTCGCCGAACTCGGCAGCGGGCCCTTCATCCAGCCACTTCCTGTACGCGTCCTCGTGGAGGCGGGTCTCGCCTCCGGTCGTGCCGAAGACGGACCCGGCCCGACCGCGCCGCAGCTCGGCGCGGTCGAGGCCGGCGTCGTCGGCCGCGAGCCTCGCCACGGCGGCCGCGGCGAGGCTGGCCGGCCCCCAGGCCTCCGGGTCGATGTTCGTGACGTAGTCCGAGGGGTGAACGTCGCCCAGTTCGTTCGCGATGTTGTGAGGGAATCCGGAGGCGTCGAAGCTGCGGATGGGCCCGCTGTTGCTTTTGCCGGCGCGTAAACCGGCTGCGAATGCGTCCGGACCGACACCGATGGTTGACAGAGGTCCGAGGCCGGTGATTACCACTCGGCGGGTCATGTCAGAAATTCCCGTCGGAGTGCTCGACCAGGGTGTTGTACACGGCCCGCAGGTTCACCATGTCGGCAAGGCATTCCTGCGGCAGCGAGATCTTGTACTTCTTCTCAATGCGGGCCAGGATCTCGATCGCCTGGAGCGAGTCGGCCTCGTGGGCGTCGATGAAGAGGCTGGTCTCGGTGATCTTCTCCAGTTCCTCCTCGAGAACCTCTGCGATCATCTCGCGAAGTTCATCCATCAGCTGCTGGTTGATTGCAGTCGTCATTGCGTCACAACTTTCTGGGATGTCTGTTCGCTACTGAATGCCCTGCTGAATCTCCGAGCCGGATAATGGGCTTCGACTCGATGGGATTCCGCCCGTGGGACGTCATGTCCGGCGGGTGATCCCCTCATTCGGGCGCACGACCGCGATGGCCTCGCCGACGGTCATGACGAGCTCGTCACCGACGAAACTCTGGCCGGACAGGAATGCGTTGCCGCCTACCAGTTGGTCAATCTTCAAGGTGTGCCGGACGGTGTCGCCCGGATGGACCGGCGAATGAAATTCGACATTCCTGGCCGCGGCAAATATGAGCGTTCCGTTCAGGGACTCACCACGACTTTTGACGCTTTCCAGCCAGAGCACGGCACCACTCTGGCCGAAAGATTCTATGAGCAGCGACTTCGGATAAGCGAAAGCACTCGAACCGAGACCTTCGGCCATATTCGCATAGCATGGCTCGCTGCCGGAAACTGCTTTTACGGTGACGATACGGTCGAATGGATACAGCTCCAGGACCGCATCGACGAGGAGAATCGGGTGACGGTGCGGGATGACATTCCGAATTCCGGCGTGGTCGATCACCGGGTGCCTCCGCCCGCAATCCGGTACATCAGTTTCAATCGCGCCGCGGCGGCACCGGCGGCGGTACGGCAGTTCGCGTCCACGACCAGTTCGTCACCCTGGACGACGAGCTCGCAGGACACCTGCAGCGTGTCCCCCGGCAGGACGGGTGAGGTGAAGCGCGCGGACGTGACAGTGACCAGATCCGCGATCCGGTCGGCGCCGAACGCGCGTGCCACGTATGCGTCGACCGCCTGGTTCACCGATTCCATGATGAACACGCCGGGATAGATCGTGAAGTCCGGGTAATGCCCTTCGAGATACGGTTCCCCGGCGTGGACCATTTTTGTCGCCGTGATCCCGGATTCGCTGACCTGAATGACGTCGTCGACCGCGTCCAGAGGTGCGGAAAACCTGCGTATTTCCGGCATCAGAAGGCGATTCCGCCATCGACCTGGATGACCTGTCCGGTGATGTATGAGGCGCGCTTCGAAACGAGGAAGGACACCAGGTCGGAGACGTCTTTCGGGTCGCCGATCCGATTCATCGGAATCATCCCGAGTGCAGCTTTCCTGGCCTTCTCGGCGAGCCCTGAGGTCATGTCCGTCTCGATGAATCCGGGCGCCACCACATTGACGCGGATGCCGTATTTAGCGACTTCCTTGGCGAGCGCCTTGCTCATGCCGTGGATACCCGACTTCGCCGCCGAGTAGTTGGCCTGGGTCGGGTTTCCGAACACGCCGGCGACCGACGAGATGTTCACGATGGTGCCGCTCTTGCGTTTCATAAATCCGAAAACCGCGCTGCGACAGAAGTTGTAGGTGCCGGAGAGATTGGTGTCGATGACCGCATGCCAGTCCGCAGCCGGCATCAGGACCATGGGATTGTCCTTGACAATACCGGCAGAGTTGACCAGCACGGCGATGTCGCCGAGCTTCTCCTCGGCGGTCTTGAGGAACGCCTGCACCGAATCGAGGTCAACCACATCGCAGGGCGCGTGATAGCACTCCACGCCCAGATCACGAATTTCTTTCTCGGTCTGCACGGCCGCGTCACCGCCGAAGCGATAGCAGAACGCAATATCATATCCGTCCGCCGCCAATTGGATGGCGACCGCCCGACCGATTCCCCGGGAGCCGCCGGTGACAACTGCGGACCCTCGCTCGCCCATTATCTTCGCCCCCTTGAATTGCCTTTCGCAGTCGATGCTATGGCCGCCCGGACGGCTCTCCCGATCAGTGGCAGGTACGTGCCAAAAAACCTGTCGACCCCGGTCGTTCCGCCCCGTGGCCATCTGCCCGCGGCCTGCAACGGCGCGCCGGGGGCCCGGTCGGAGGCGGACGCGTGGCGGCCTCGTGCGCTCCGGCACAGGTGTTTCGGGCGCACGAGGCAGGGGAATAAGGGCCTGTCTCAGCTCTGCAGGGCCAGCCGCCGGTCACTCACCGACGGGATGCCCAGCTCCTTCCAGACGTCGCGGAGCGCCTCGGCGAAGTCCTCTACGTCGGAGCGAGTGTGCACCGCGGACGGAGCGATTCGCAGGATCTCCTGACCGACCGGCACGCTGGGGGCGTTGATGGGCTGCACATACATCCCGTGCCGCTCGAACAGCAGCCTGGACACCTGCTTGCAGGCCTGGTCGTCCCCGATGAAGGCGCTCACGATGTGTGAGTCCGCGGATATGAACGGGATGTCCGCCTCGTCGAGCAGACGGTGCAGCAGCCGCGCGTTCTCGGCCAGTGCCTGCCGTTCGGCCTCGGAGTTCCGTAGGTGGCGGACCGAGACCAACGACCCGGCCGCGATCGCCGGCGGCAGCGAGGTGGTGAAGATGAAGCCGCGCGAGAGCGTACGGACAGCCTCGATGAGGGCCGCCGGTCCGGCGATGTAGCCGCCGACCGTGCCAAAGCCCTTGGCCAGGGTGCCCATGACGACCGTGAACTGGTCGGCGATGCCCTCCCGGGCGGCGATGCCCGCACCTTCGGGGCCGTACATGCCGACCGCGTGCACCTCGTCGAGGTACGTCGTGGCGTTGTAGCGGTTCGCGACCTCGGCCATCGCGGCCAGCGGTGCGATGTCGCCGGACATCGAGTAGACCGACTCCAGGACGATCAGCTTCGGACGGTCCGCGGGAGTGGCCGCGAGCAGTTCTTCCAAGTGGGCGACGTCGTTGTGCCGGAAGACGTGCTTCTGTGCGCCGCTGTGCCGCAGGCCGTCGATGATCGATGCGTGGTTCTCCGCGTCGGAGAACACGACGGTGTCCTTCGGTAGCCCGGCCAGCACGGTGAGGGCTCCGTCGTTGGCGGTGAAGCCGGAGGTGAAGAGGAGTGCGGCCTCCTTGCCGTGCAGCTCCGCGAGCTCCCGCTCCAGCTGGACGTGGTACTGATTGGTTCCGCTGATGTTGCGGGAACCGCCGGAACCTACGCCATGGGCCTGGATCGCGCTCGTCATCGCTTCGATGACCCGGGGGTTCTCGCCCATGCCGAGGTAGTCGTTGCTGCACCAGGCACTGATCTGGAGGCTTACTCCGTCCCGCCGCGCGGTGGCGGTGGGGAACTTGCCGGAGTGGCGGGCGATCTCCAGGAAATCGCGCCGGTGGGTAGCGACCCGCTCGGCGATGGGGCCGTCGGAATACGACTCCAGGTGAGGATTCATTCCGTTCGCCTTCTCTGTCGAATTTTGTGGTTCCGGACGTCGAATTCTCCGGATCAGATATCGAGCAACCGCAGGCGCAGCTTGTCGGGCTTTCCGTTTTCGTTCAGCGGCAGCGCACTGAGAATGGTTATCCTCTCCGGCGCGTGCAGCACCGACAGCGATTCGGCGATGTGGGCACGAATGCTCTCCGTCTCGACCTCCGCCGCGGGGTCACAGACCAGCGCGGCGTGAATGTGCTCGGAACCGTTCCGGTCCGGCACGCTGTAGACGGCGGCATGTCGGATTCCCGGCAGGGAGAGGATTTCTCTCTCGACCACCGTCGGGTGGACCTTGACCCCGTTGACCTTGATCACTTCGGCCACCCGGCCCAGCAGGTGCAGATAGCCCTTCTCGTCGCAATAGCCAATGTCGCCGGTGTAGTACCAGCCCTCCCGGAGCACCTTCGCGGTCAGTTCCGGATCACCGGTGTAGCCGTCCATCAGGTGCGGTGAGCGGACGCGGACCTGGCCCGCCTCCCCGGTGGGCACCGGCGCTCCCGAGACCAGTTCGCCAACGACGACCTCGACCTCGGGGAAAGGGCGGCCGACAGTGGTCGACAGCCACGGGTCGAGGTGCTCCTCGCGCTTGAGCGACGTGATACGGCCGGTCTCCGAGGTGCCGTAGGCCTGCACCATGATGAGGCCGAGGATGCGGACTGCCTGTGCGATCCTGGCGGGCGCCGCCGCACTGCCGCTGTAGATCAGCCGATTCAGCGAGGACAGGCCGGCGGATTCCAGGTCGTGCGCCCCGAGTTCCTCCAGGTGGTCGAGCAGCCGGAATAGCTGGACCGTCGCCATGAAGGTCCACGAGATCGCCGACTCCTCGACTGTCTTGGTGAACTCCCCCGCGTCGAAGTGCTCGTGGAGGTGGACCTCTCCGCCCAGGGCCAGGGCCGCGTCGGCCATGGTGCCGACGGTGTGGCTCAGCGGAGTCGTCACCAGCAGCTTCACGTCCTCAGCCGCGCGATCGGCCGCCGCCATACCGCGGACCGCTCCGTTCCAGACCCGGGCGGAGAGCCGGATGCCCTTGGGCCGCCCGGTGCTCCCGCTGGTGAACCCGATCACTGCCACGGCGCCCGGATCCCACGGCGCGGCCCGCGGGGTGTCGGCTCGGCCCGCCGCGTCGTAGCCGGTGCCGCCGATCCGGGTCACTCGAAGTCCGCCGGCGGCCTCGGAGAGTTCGAGTGCGCGCTGCGTGTTCTCGGCATCCGCGTATACCGTCGCGGCCGCGGTGTCGCGCAGGATCTGGATCTGGTGGTCAAGCGGGAGGATCGTCGAGCTGGTCCCCGGATTGGTGGACCGCAGGTAACAGATAGTGCCGCCGAGCAGGTGCGCGGCATACCGCGCGGTGAGCATCTCGGGACTGTTGGGAGCGACCAGAATCGCTACGACATCTTCTCTGCCCACGCCGCGGTCGCGCAGCGCGCAGAATATCTCGGCGGTGGACCGGATCAGCTCACTGCCGGAAAACACTCGGCCGCGCCAGAAAAGGGCAGGACGATCCGGTGCCGCCGCAAAAGCCGAAAGAATATCTGAAACGTAGCTGTCGCTTTCGCGCCACCATTGGTCCTGTGGGGTCATGGCCCTGCCTCTCGGTATATACCCCGGTGGATTGCGATCTGCCGGCCCGGGTGCAGCCCGATCCTGCCGGTTCACCGGATGCGCAGGAAAGAACGTTCGACCGGCTGGACCGGCGCATCGAAACGACCGCCCGACCGGTGTAGCCGCCCGGGTACCCCTGGCCGGAACAGGGAGCCGCCGCCGGTCCGGTGGATGTGCGACGGACCCCGAGATTGACAGGTTTCTTGACGATCGCACACAATCAGTTCGTCAGGTTCCTGTCGATCTCACTGAAGGTCTCCCATGACGACGTCTCCAACTCTGCCGAAGTCCCGGCAGCAGTTGATCCTCGCCGTGCTCCTGCTGTCCTCGCTGCTGATCTGGCTGGACAACACCATCCTCACCACCGCCTTCGAGACCCTCTCCGACCCGGTCCGCGGCTTGGGCGCCAGCCCCAGCCAGCTGCAGTGGGCCACCGGCTCGTACACCCTGGTCTTCGCCACCTTGATGTTCACCTCCGGCGCCCTGGGTGACCGCTTCGGCCACCGGACCGTGCTGGCCACAGGGATGGCGGTCTTCGCCGGCGCCTCGGTGTGGGCGGCATACGCGGGCGACGCGAACCAACTGATCGCGGCTCGGGCCGCGATGGGTCTGGGGAGCGCGCTGATCATGCCCGCGCAGATGGCTGTCCTCATGTGGGCCTTCAGCGGGCCCGCCCGGGCGACCGCTATCGGCATCTCCTCGACGTCGGCCGGCGTCGGAATCGCCGCGGGCCCGCTGCTGGCCGGCGTCCTCCTCGGCCGCTTCTGGTGGGGCTCGATCTTCCTGGTCAACATCCCGATCGCGGTGCTGTCACTGATCGGGATCGCCACGCTGGTCCCAAACTTCCGCAGCCCCACCCCGCGTCCGCTGGACCCGGCCGGGCTGCTGCTGTCGATCAGCGGGCTCGCCTTCCTGGCCTACGGGCTGATCCACGCGGGGCAGGTGGCCTCCTGGAGCTCGGTGTCGGTCTGGGGCTCGATCACGGTCGGAGTGGCCCTCCTGGCCGCCTTCACACTCGTCGAACTGCGCCACCGTCAGCCCAGCTTCGACCCCCGGCTGCTCGCCCAGCGCATGTTCGGCCTCGGCAACGTGGCGCTCGGCTTGCTGATGTTCGCCATGACCGCCGCCAGCTTCTACGGCGCCTTCTACCTGCAGGGCGCACGCAGCTTCTCCGCGCTGCAGGCGGGCCTGGCGTTCGCCCCGACCGCGCTCGGGGCGATCGTGGGAGCGCCGCTCGGCGTCCAGCTGGCCCGCCGCTGGACGCTCCGCGCGGTCACTGCGACGGCGCTGACCACAGCGGGGCTGGCCATGGGCTGCAACATGTTCTTCGGGCTGCACACCCCGCTGGTCATCAACGAGATCGCCTACCTGATCCAAGGGCTGTCGATCGGCATGGTGATCGGCCCAGTGACGGGGGGGCTCATGAGTACCCTGCCGCTGGAGCGGGCCGGCGCCGGATCGGCCGTCCTCAGCACCGTGCGCCAGAGCGGCAGTCTGCTGGGGATCGCGGTGGGCGGCACGATCATGTCGCTCGCCTACCGGTACGCGGTCGACGGCTCGCTGAGCGGGTATCCCGAGCAAGTGCGGGCCCAGGCGCAGATCTCCGCCGAGCAGGCCCGGCACGCCGCAGCCACGATCCACCAACCCGACCTGGTGCGCGTCGCCAACGACGCGTTCATCGAAGCCATGCACGTCAGCGCCGCCGGAACCATGCTGATCGCCCTGTGCGGCGCGCTCCTGCTGGCGATCGCACTGCGTCCGGACCGGCAGCCCGTGGAACCGGTGCCCCAGGACACCCCTGTGAAGTCCAGCCTCTGACCCGAGCGTCGAGGCGGACCGCCGCCTCGACGCCCCGGCACCGAACCGCCGGAAGTGGGGCAGGGCCGCGGGTCCGGCCCGTTCTCCGCATCACCTTCCCGCATCGACGGCGTTCATCGGGGAGTGGCGCCGACGCCGGTTGCCGGACCCGCTCCCCGACCTGGGCGACAAGGCACCCCTGGCGTCGACGGGTGGTGCCTCGGCTCACGTCACGCGTAGCGGCTGGCGAGTTCGCGCTTGAGGATCTTCCCGCTGGCCCCCTGCGGGAAGGTCTCGACGAACTCGACGCGGCGCGGGTACTTGTAGGCTGCCATCCGCTTCCTGCTCCAGGCCATGATGTCGCTCGCGAGGTCGTCGCCCGGGGTGTAGTCGGCGCCGACCACGACAACGGCGCACACCTCTTCCCCGAACTTCTCGCTCGGCACCCCGACCACCGAGACGCCGGCCACGGCCGGGTGGCCCAGCAGCGTCTCCTCCACCTCGCGCGGATAGACGCTGTAGCCGCTGCGGATGATCATGTCTTTCTTGCGGTCGACGATCGACAGATATCCGTCCGCGTCCTGCATGCCCAGGTCACCGGTGCGGAACCAGCCGTCGACCAGAACCTCCGCGGTCTCCTTCGGGCGGTTGAGGTATCCGGCCATCACATTGGGCCCGCGCACGACGACTTCACCGACCTCGCCCTGCCGCACGAACTTGATGCGGCCTTCCACCTCGGCGTCGGCGATGCCCACTTCCACGCCTTCGATGGGCAGGCCCACCGTGCCCGGCTTGCAGGGAATGCCTGGCATGTTGTACGCGACCACCGGGGACGTCTCCGACAGCCCGTAGCCCTCGTAGACCTCGCAACCGAACATCGTCCGAACCCGCTCCAGCACGGGCACCGGAAGAGCGGCCCCGCCGCTGTACACCCGGGAGAGCCGTGGGCTCTCCGCGCCGTTCGCGACCTCATCGAGCAGCGTGTAATACATGGTCGGGACGCCCATGAAGACCGTGCACCCGTGCACACGCATCAGCCGCAGGGCCTCGCCCGCCACGAAGCGCGGCATCACGACCATGGTCGCGCCGACGTGGAAGCTGACCGCCATGCAGCAGATCTGGCCGAAGCTGTGCGACAGCGGGAGAGCGCACAGGAGGACGTCGCCGCCATCGAACGCGAAGGGTGCCACAGCCGCGCTCCGGATGTTCGATACGAGGTTGCCGTGCGTCAGCAGCACCCCCTTCGGCCTGCCGGTGGTGCCGGACGTGTACAGGATCGCGGCGAGGTCCCCTGGCGCGCGCTCCACGAACGTGTCGACGGGCTTGGCCGCTTCGCCGATACGGACCGCCTCGGGGTGCGTGTCCCCGACCGTGAGCAGGTAGGCCCCGGCCTCCTTCGCGCTGCGGGCGGTCTCCGCGGAGAGGGCGCCAGCGAACACCAGGGCCCGCGATCCGGAGTCCCTCAGCACATGATCGATCTCCGCAGGCCTCAGGAGGGGGTTGATCGGCACGACCACGGCACCGAGCGCCAGTACGGCGAAGTACAGGGCCGCGTACTCCGGAGAGCTCGCCAGCAGCAGCGAAACCTTGTCCCCGGGGCCGACCCCCTGCTCTCTCAGTGTCGCGGCGTACCGGCGGGCCCGGTCCCACAACTGCACGTAGGAGAACTGCTCGGAGCCGTACACCACAGCCGGATGCGCGGGCCTGCGGGCAGCGGAATCGGCGAGGATGGAAGCCATCGACCCGGTCATGAACGCCCGCTCCGATCGCTTGCCGTGGCGATGCCCAGCTCTCGCCAGATACCGCGCAGGATGTCGGCAAGCTGCTCGACCTCCTGCGGCTCGTGGATCGCGGACGGGGTGATCCGGAGAAGTTCCTCACCGGCGGGCACATCCGGAGCGGCGATCGACTGGACGTAGACCCCGTGCCGGTCGAGCAACAGTTCGGACGCCTGCCGACAGACCTTGGAGTCCCCTACGATCGCGGAGACGATGTGCGAGTCGGGCGACAGGCACGGGATGTCGGCCTCACCGAGCAGACGGTGCATCATCCGCGCGTTCTCCGACAGCGTCTTGCGCTCGGCCTCGGACGTCCGCAAGTGGCGGACGGACGCCAGCGCGCCGGCCACGATCGCCGGCGGCAACGAGGTGGTGAACACGAACAGGCGCGACAGCCTGCGGACCGCATTGATGACGGTGGCCGGTCCCGCGACGTATCCGCCGATCGTGCCGTAGCCCTTCCCCAGGGTGCCCATCACGATCGTGAACCGGTCCGCGATGCCCTCGCGCGCGGCGATGCCGGCACCCTGAGGACCGTACATGCCGACCGCGTGCACCTCGTCGAGGTACGTCGTGGCACCGTACCGGTCCGCGAGATCGGCGATCTCGCGGACCGGCGCGATATCGCCCAGCATCGAATGGACGGATTCCAGCACGATCAGCTTGGGACGGTCGGCGGGAGCGGCCGCCAGCAGTTCTTCCAGGTGTGCGACGTCATTGTGTTGGTAAATTTTCTTCTGCGATCCGCTGTGCCGAATTCCGTCGATGATCGATGCGTGATTCCGCGCGTCAGAGAAAACGATGGTGTCCTTGGGCGTGCTCGCCAGAACGGTGAGGGCTCCATCGTTGGCCGTATACCCCGACGTGAAGATCATCGCGGCCTCCTTGCCATGGAGGTCCGAGAGTTCCCGCTCCAACTGGACGTGGTACTGGCTGGTCCCGCCGATGTTGCGGGAAGCGCCGGAACCCGCTCCGTGGTTGTCGATCGCGGTCTTCATGGCAGCGATGACCTTGGAGTTCTGCCCCATGCCGAGGTAGTCGTTGCTGCACCAGACCTTGATCTGCGACTCCATCCCGACCAGCCGGGCATCGGCCTGCGGGAACCGGCCGGATCGCCGCCCGACTTCCATGTTCTCGAGCCGGCACTCCGAGAGCTCCGCATCAGTGGCCACATCGGAATACGATTCCAGATGCAGATTCATTTCGTTCGTCCTCTCAAGCCGAGGTGAGGAATATTCGTCAGCCGAAGTCAGTCGAATCATCCGGATCAGTCGATTTTCCGGGTGTGGCGGCGACGGCGACTCAACGATGAACTCTCGCGAATGCCATCTTTTCGACGGATCGGACTCCATTCTTGCCGTCACGTCAGATCCGATACAGCGCGTTCGGACAGGTGAAGCGTCGCATCGAAGCAGCTACCCGATCGGGGTAGCCATCAGGGCCGCCACCGGCCCGGCCACGAGGTACCGGAGGGAGCCTGAACTCACCAAGGGCGGCGGGGCACTCCTCCCCGACCAGACCCTGTTGGTCGGGGAGGTGACGTCGGAGTCGAACGCGGAAACCGACCGGATCGTGAAGCGTTGCGGCCCCACCGCGGGCCCCGGAGCGGGCAATTCATGGAGTCTTCGCCCGGATGTCGCCCTTACAGGCCATTCCTCCCCGGTCCCGCGGCTAGCTTGCAGACGATCACCCCCGACGATCGTCCTCGCGGAGACACCCATGTGCAGCCCCCTCCACCAGCCCGACGGACCACTCCTGCCCGACGCCGGGCGTCGTACGTTCCTGCGGGCGGCCGCGCTCACCGGTGCCGCCGCCGCGGCCACGGGGCTCGTGTCCGCCACCCCCGCCGCGGCTCTCCCCCAGCAGAACGCCGGTGCCGCCACGTCCCGTTGGCGACCCGATCCGGAGAGCCCCCGGTTCACGCTCGTCGTCATGCCCGACACCCAGTACCTCTTCGACGGGGCTAGCATCAACAAGGCTCCGGTCGAGGCCTCGTTGCGTTACGTCCTCGATCACGGGCGCGACGAGAACATCGTGTTCCTGTCCCATCTGGGCGACCTCACCGAGAGCGGCCGGGCCGACGAATTCGAGGCGATCGGCGAGGCCTTCGAGCTGCTCGACCGGCGGCAGGTCGGCTACAGCGTCGTCGCGGGCAACCACGACATCAAGTCGTCCACCGACGACGGGCGCGGCCGCACCCCGTACCTGGACACCTTCGGTCCGCGGCGCATGCGGCAGCTGCCCACGTTCGGCGGGGCGACCCCGGACGGCTACAACACGTACCACGTGTTCCGCGCCGCCGGGCGGGAGTGGCTGGTGCTGGCGCTCGACTGGCGGCCGTCGGCGGCGTCCCTCACCTGGGCCCGGAACGTCATCGCCAAGCACCCGGACACGCCGGTCGTCCTCACCACCCACGAGCTGGTGTACGCCGACGCGGACGGCGACGAGGCCGAATTCTCCGACCACGGAGAGCATCTGTGGGACGAGCTGATAGCCGGGCACGACCAGATCTTCCTCACCCTCAACGGCCACTACTGGCCCGCCGGGCGCACCACCCGCAAGAACACCGCGGGCAACGACGTCCATCTGCACCTCACCAACTACCAGAACCGCTACTACGGCGGCAGCGCGATGATCCGCCTCTACCGCTTCGACCTGGCCAGGAACACCATCGACGTGGAGACGATCTCGCCGTGGATCCTCGGCCGGGCGGGCGAGCGGCTCAACGAACTGGAACGCGGCGAGATCGAGCTGACCGGCCCGCAGGACCGGTTCGCCGTCCCCATCGACTTCGAGAAGCGGTTCGCCGGCTTCGCGCCCGTGCCGGTGCGCGGCCCCCGCCCGGCGGAGCGACTGCTGATACCGGGCACCGTCGCCTACTGGCGCTTCGACTCGCCCACGCACCCGGACGGTTCCGCCGCCGCCGATCTGCGCGTCCCCGACCTGTCCGGGCACCGCAACGACCTGGTGCGCGAAGCCGTGCCCGGAAGCGCGCCCGATGCGCTGCGCTGGTCCACCGGCCACCACCCCGACCAGCCCGGCCACGGCAGCCTCTACTTCGACGGCTCGAAGCCGCCACTGCGGGGCGCGTATCTGCGTACGGAGAACAACGCACCGCTCAACACCAAGACCTTCAGATCCGGTTACACCATCGAGGCCTTCCTCCGTCTCCCCGCCGACTGGGACGCCGGACGCAATGCCTGGAGCGCCGTACTCGGCCGACGGGGCACGCTCGGGGCCGCGGGCAAGACGTCCGGCGACTTGGACGAGCCCGTCGCCACCCTCTCCGTGTCGGACGGCCCCGGGCTCCAGTGGGCGGCGGCGCCGCTGAACCAGCCGGGAGCCGTCACCAACTGGAGCCATGAGCTGCCGCGCGACCGGTGGTGGCACGTGGCGGTCGTCAACGACGGCAAACACACGACGATGTACGTCGACGGCTGCGTCGTCGCCCGCAACCCCGCCACCCGCACCACCGGTCTCGCCACCGCGGGTCTGCCCTGGCTGCTCGGCGCCTATGAATACGGGGGCAGGCTCGACCAGTTGATGCACGGCTGGCTCGGCGACATCCGGATCGTCGAACGCCCCCTGCGCGTACGGGACTTCATGACGGCCCCGACTCCGCCGCCCCACTGACTGGGCGGTCAGTTGATGACAACCTGACCAGCGGTCATTATGGGACCTTGACCCCGGCTTTTGAACGTGTCTCTGCGGCTCGGATCGGACGCGCCGACCTTCCGGTCCCGCACCGGGATCAGGGTGCCGTCCGCGATCCACAGCCGTTCCACGGCGTTGGCCGGGCGAGTGGTCGGCTCGATCGCCAGGAGCGGCCGCAACCGCTGAATGACCCGGCACGGCCCCGGAGTCCTAGCCCAGACACCAGGGAGCAAGCAACCCGCCAGTAGGTTTCAGCGCTATCGCTGACCTGGGACGGCTCCGCGCAGGATCGGTCTCGCCGAAGGCTTATCGCCGAGGTGAGCCAGGGCTTGGGTCCACTCAGCGTCGAGTGCCGACCGTGAGGGCGTTGACGTGGTTCCCGTACTCGCGGCGGGCCTTGCGCTGTGCCGGGATCGCCGGGCGCCCTGGGTGCCGCCGAGGGGCTGGCAGCGGTCGAGGAGTTGGCGGTGGACTGCGGGCGTGGTACTGACGCGCAGGGTGTAGCCCTGGCACGCGCCGTACGGTCACGCCGTGGTCGAGCGCGGCCCGCTCGGCGTCGTCCAGTTCGGCGGCACGGAGGAAGTCGGCGACCTTGCCCGGCATGTCGAGGGTGACCGGCAGCTCCAGCGCCGGGGTGTCCTCGTGGCCCGCGGCGTGTTCGGGCATGAGGTCGCCGACGGCCGTGCGGACGGCGCCCCGGCTGACGCCGTGCTCGCGGGCCAGGGCAGCGATGGACCGGCCGTCCAGGTATGCGGTGCGCACGTCGCTGGTCTTGTCGGCCTTGATCGCCGGGCATCGGCCGCCCTTTTTGCCCTTGGCCTCGGCGGCCCGCAGTCCGTCGTAGGTCAGCTCGCCCTGGAGGTCGCGCTGGAGTTCGCCGGCGGCGGCGAGGGTCTGCACCATGAACTTCACGGTGGACAGCAGCTCGCCGGTGCGCGGGTGGCGGGCGGTGAGGTCCATGGCGGAGAACGCGCCGTCGTGGATGCGCAGGGCGAGACGGTCGCGGTGCAGGACGTCGAGCACGTCGAGGATGTGCTGGGTACCGCGCACGAGGCGGAACATCTCAGGGATGTGCACGGTGTCGCCCGGCCGCCCGTACGTGAGGAGCTCGCCGAACTTCGGGCGCTGGAGCGGGTGGAGGCGGCTGGAGGTACCGGACTCCTCCTCGAACGGGATCGGGTCCTCGATCCCGGCCTCGGCGAGGACGAGATTCTGACGGTCGGTCAACTGCTGATCGGGCGACACCCGCTTGTAGACCAGGTTGGCCATCACGCCCTCTTTCGCAGGAGGGAACCGACCTTGCTGTCATCAAACCCTGTCATCAGAAGCCATCGGATCTGATTGGATCCGAGCCGTCGCCCGTTGGGGCCCAGCCCTCAGGCGGTGCACCAGAGCTTCTCCGCCTTCGCGCTCGGAGGCGAGGTCTTCAGTGCGGACTTCCCCATGGTGGCCTTCACCGCTCCGGCCGGCGCGGACTTCGCCGGGATCAAGGCACTTCTGGATCGAGGGCAGAAGGAAGGCTGGTGGCACTACGAAGTCGGCCGCGGTACTGACGAGTGGTAGAACGCCTGACCTTGACGAGATCTCAGGTCCTCGCGACCAACCTTCGATGGCACACGCTCAAATACGCCGCCATGCTGCGCACGGTCATCCAGGAGTGGGACGAGCAGCACAGCGGCACCGGCTCCCCGCAGGCGGTCACCGCCTGCGACCGCGCTTCTCCTCCCCGACGCACGCGGTCAGGGGCCGGCTGATCATCCCGCTGACACGACCTCAACCCCCGTGGCAGGGTGGGTAATCGGATCGGCAGATGGAGGGGCTTCCGTGGAAGCGCGGATGTGGGACGCACTGGTCGGCGTGATGAAGGACGCGTACACCGCGGGGCTGGGTGAGGGGACCGTGCCGCGTCCGGTCATCATGCCGCTGGTCCGCGGCGAGCTGGTCGGGCTGATCTGGGTCCGCCCGATCAAGGTCGGCGAGGACGCGCTCGCCGGGATCGCGGAGCTCGCGAACATCGCCGCGGCCGCCGGCGCGGACGAGGTCGTCCTCGCCTGGGAGACCCACGACGTCGCCACCGCCTGCGAGCTGCCCGTCGTCGGCCCGGCGCCGTGCATGAACATGGTGCTCGCCACCCGCAACGGGCATGTGCTGCACCAGTTCCCCTACGACGAGCAGCTCCTGTCCCGTAGTCCCGAGGGCTGGGCGTCGGTCGCCCCCGACTGGAGGCCAGTACCTGCGCCGCAGCCCGGCGGCGAGCTGGTGCCGCCCATCCAGGCCGCGGTGGACTTCGCCTTCATCCCCATCGAGCTGAACCATCCCGACCCGTTCGGCGTCACCGTCGTGCTGATGGAAGAGGACGGCTACAGCGTGCGCCTCACCGAAGCCTTCGCCCGCTGACCCGATAGGAAGAGGAGAGGAGGAGTTCGTGCCCCGCAGTCTCGATGACGACGCGCCCCGCCGTATGAGCGATGCCGAGGAGCAGCTCAGTGCCGAACAACGGCGAGCGAGCCGCAGCCGATGATCGGGGCTCGCTGAGACGGTCAGGTGAGGCGGTCGGCTTCGTCGAGCAGGTAGC
Organism: Streptomyces sp. NBC_01591; assembly: GCF_035918155.1. Classification (NCBI taxonomy): domain Bacteria; kingdom Bacillati; phylum Actinomycetota; class Actinomycetes; order Kitasatosporales; family Streptomycetaceae; genus Streptomyces; species Streptomyces sp. NBC_01591. Next base: position 610,894 of record NZ_CP109328.1, on the reverse strand, counting down.
GGCGCTCGACCTGGTTGTCGGTCAGGGCGGCCGCCTCGCGGTACAGCGTCGTCGCACCGCCCGCGTCGCCAGTGATCTGCAGCAGGTGGGCGCGCACCGCGCGTTCCCGTTGCCGGGTGAGAGGGTCCTGATCCAGTCCGTGGCGCTGGTTGAGATCGTCGAGCAGTGCCATCCCTCGGGCCGGTCCGTAAGCCTGGGCCACCGCAACCACCCGGCTCAGCCGCACCGGCGCGGTTGGGGTGAGCCGTTCAAGCCATAGGTACAACATCGCGATCTGCGGCCAGTCCGTCCGCTCCGGCGTCGCGGCCGCCGCGTGCAGGGCGGCGATCGCCGCCTGCAACTGGTACGGGCCCGTCTCGCGCCGACTCCAGGCGCCGTCGATCAGCTGGGTCCCCTCGCGGATCAGATCGCGATTCCAGCGCGTGCGGTCCTGCTTGTCCAGCGGCACCAGCCCGCCGTCGTCGCCGATGCGGGCCGCACGCCGCGATTCGGTGAGCAGCATCAGCGCCAGCAGGCCGGTCATCTCGGTGTCTTCCGGCACCGCGGTGCCTAGCATCCGGGTCAGCCGGATCGCCTCTCCGGTCAGGTCGATGCGGGCGAGTTCGTCACCGGCGGAGGCCGTGTAGCCCTCGTTGAAGATCAAATAGAGCACCCGCATGACGGCGGTCATGCGGCTGTCCCGATCGGCGGCAGTCGGCGTGGTGAAGCGGGCGCCGGAGCGGGCCAGCTGCTGTTTGGCGCGGCTGATCCGCGTCCCCAGCGTGGTTTCGGTCGTTCCATAGGCATGGGCGATTTCGGCGGTCGTCAGACCGCCGACCGCGCGCAGGGTGAGAGCCACCTGGGAGGCGGTGCTCAGCACGGGGTGGCAGCAGAGCAGCAGCAGGGTGAGACCGTCGTCAGTCTCCTGCGCAGGACCCGCCTGGCGGGCCGGTTCCTGCATGGCCAGTTCGGCCATGCCGACTTCCTGCTCACGTCGGCGCCGTGCCTGCTCGGAGCGGAGCAGGTCGACCATCCGCCGGTAGCCGATCCGGATCAGCCAGCTGCGCGGATTCTCCGGCACACCTTCGGCCGGCCACGTCCGGCTCGCTGCCAGCAGCGCCTCCTGTACCGCGTCCTCGGCGATGTCGAAGCGGCCGAAGCGCCGTACCAACGCGCCGAGCACCTGCGGCGCTTCGGCGCGGAGCAGGGGCTCGACGTCCGTGGTCGTGTCCGGTCCGTCGTTCACCGGTCGGGGTGGCGCGCTGTCCGCGCCGGGCCTCGTGGGGGACGGCCGGTCATGCCGTGAAGTCCTCTCCCATGATCGCCCGGATCTCGATGGGCTCGCCCAGCACCTCTACGATCCGCGAGGCGATGTCCACGGCTCGTTCCTGGCCGGCCACGTCGATGACGGCGAAGCTGGCCAGGACCTCCTTGAGCTCGGCGAACGGTCCGTCGGTCGCCGTCACGCCGTCCGGGGTCCGGTTCACCGTAATGCTGACCGCTGGGTGGCCCAGGCCCTCGGTGGTCACCAGCTCGCCGCTGTCGAGCAGTTCCTTCTCGAACTTCTGGTACGTGGCGAACGCGGCCAGCGCCTCCTCCGTCGGGGCGTCGGCGGTCGCGGCGTCCCAGCCGGCGGCTGACGTGTATCCGAGCAGCAGGTACTTCACGGGTTCCCCTCTCCGATCATGCTTGGCGATCGTAGGGCAGGTCAGCGCGTGCGGCGCAGGGAAAGTGCGAGGACGGTCGTCCAGGTGAAGGCGACCAGCCCGTTCACGGCGATCTGGATACTCATGTAGTCCGGCGACATGGGCAATACCAGTACAAATACGGTGGCGCCGTTCAGCACGGCCGGGAGGACGGCCCGGTGGCGCATGCATCGCACAGTGAGCACGATGGCGGCGATGGCCAGGGCACTGTAGGCGGCGACCGCCGAGGCCGAGTGCGCGACGCTGTGCCAGGACATCCGGGCGACCGGCTGGTCCGGGGTTCCGACCGGGAAACCGCTCTCCGGATCCATGGGGAAAAGGCCGGAGGCGATCAGCCCGGCGCCGAAGATCCCGACGAGGATCGGCAGCGCTCGCCGCCCGACTCCCTCGGTGAGGGTGCACTTGATGCCGACGGCCAGAGCGAGAGCGCCGAGGCCCGCGAGCACGAACGTCACGATCTGGATCCAGCCGGCACCGCCGGTGGCGAGCTGGCTGATCGGGTGCCGGGTGATGTCGAATCCCTCGCGAGTGGCCATCGGGATGACGGCCGATGCGAAGAAAGCCGGCCCCGCGAGCGCTCCGGCGATCAGCAGGCGGTCCGAGCGGCGGACGACGGGGACGGCGATGGTGGCTGTCATGGCTTCCTCCTTGGCGGGTTCTCGCGGCTACCTCGTGGCCGGGTCCGCGATCTCGACACCTTCAAAATGTGATCCACATCGCATTTCAGGGGTGTCGAGAACGGGTCGGCGACTTCGAGGTAGCCACGAGAACCCACCAAGGAGGACGAGATGTCTGAGACCAACCAGCCGAGCGCCGAACTGAAGGCCCTGGATCGCCTGGTCGGCACCTGGGCAGTGACGGGCGGAGCTGAGGGAACCGTGCAGTACGAGTGGATGCCCGGCCGGTTCTTCCTGAGCCAGCACGTCGAACTCACCCAGTTCGGCGAGCCGATCAGAGGCCTGGAGCTGATCGGGAACCTGCGCCCGTTCGGGGAGCCGACCAGCTCGGACGTGATGTCGCGGTACTACGACTCGACGGGCAACACCTTCGACTACGTCTACGAACTGACCGGCGACAAGCTCACCATCTGGGCCGGGGCGAAGGGCAGCCCAGCCTTCTTCGAGGGCACTTTCAGCGCCGACGGCACCACGATGACCGGTGACTGGGTCTACCCCGGAGGGGGCGGATATTCATCGACCATGACCAGGATCTGAACTCGGCCCGCAGCAGACTGGACCAGGCAGCCTGGCCGTCGCCGACGCGGATGGATCGCCGCCTCGCAATGGGTGAAGCCGACGACCGCGTCCGGGACCTCGTCCAGCTTCGGGAAACACCCCATGCACTGATGCGGCTTCAGTCCGAGTAGCTGGGCCATTAGGCGTACTCCTCCCGCGCGATCCGTGAGCACCTACACAGGCGTGGAATCCGCGCCGTAATCCCCATACCGGCGGACCAGGAAGGGCACCGGCTGAGTCGCGGCGGCGACGGCGGGCGGCCCGCCGGATTCGATAAGACGATCTATAAGCGCAGGAACGAAGTTGAGCGGACGATCAGCCGGCTCAAGAACTTCCGGGCCGTGGCCACGAGGTACAACAAAAGGGCCTACATCTTCCATGGCACCGCCGCCCTCGCAGCGATCCGACTTTGGTTCCGCCCGTGATCCACCGGGCGGAACCTCGTAATGCGTCGTTCGGTCGGAGCTGCGCTGGTGCTGTGCGGGTGAGGGGGTCCGCCCGGATCAACGCCCGGACCATGGCCGTCACCCCTTGGAGGCGGCCTCCCGGATCAGCGGCTCGAACTCCCGCCGCACACAGGTGTCGAACGGCTCCGTCAGCGCGCCGTCGATCACCCGCCGCACCCGGTGCTCCGCCGCGAACTCCTTGATCGCTGCGCGGGAGTCCGGCTCCACACCCCCGCCAATGATCAGCACCCCGAACTCCTCGGTCGCCAACAGCTTCCGGGCCTCCTCGTCGGTGCTCACTCCCTCCGCGTCAAAACCGTCCGCGCGCAGCGTGGCCAGCACCTCCGTCACCCTAGCGGGCGTCCTTCCCAGCACCAGCGTCCTCATGGCTGTTCCCCTCAGGTACGTCGACATCGGCGCACCCGAACCTAGAAGCTCAACCAGACTTGAGGTCAACCCCAACTCCCCCGCCCCACCCCGGCAGCCACATGATCCGCCGGACAGGACCTTTAGTAGCGCCCGAGGTGGCTTGGCTGAGCATCGCGGTTGGCCCGCCAGATGGGGCGAGCGCTGCTGACCTGGCCACTCGGGGGCGGGCTGGGTGGTGGGTGTTCTTTGAACCTCAGTTGTGGCGTGCTGGGATGACGACGTCCCGTAGCCATGGGCGCTGGAGCAGCATCCCAAAGTGGACGACCGTGACCTCGTCGTCCGCGGCTGTCGGGGTAGTGCCCGGGCCAGGAGGTCCGCTGTCCTCCTTCGGCGGACGGTGATAAGTCCGGGACCACTTCGCCCCGCGGGCCGCGTACACGGCCCCCCAGGAGAGATCCGTCACGGTGCGTCGCGCAGCTGAAAAGGGTACGCCGCCGTCAGCGCAACAGCACGGTCCACGTCATGCGACAGCTCCACGAGGGCACCTGACGCCCTCGTCCCCGGGATGTCCGCCAGCGCCTGGGTCAGCCGCCCGCGCGCAGGCGCTTTGGGTGGTGTCGTGGGCGAGGCGGGCGACGAGCCCGGTGGCGATCCGATCCGCCGTCGCGGTGTCGCTCGCCAGCACGCTCAGTGCATCGGCTGCATCGGTGTCGTTTCTTCCCTCCACGATCATGTCGATGAGCGTCGGGACCGCATCGGCCACTCCACATGTCCCGAGCGCCAGAGCCGCATGCCCGCGGACCACGACGTCGGGGTTCGCGAGAGCGTCCCGCAGCTGCGCGGCAGCCTCACCACCGGGCATCTCGGCGAGGGCTTGAACGGCACGTTCCGCACCGCGGCCACCGGTGAGCCGAGGCCCTGCGCCAGCAGCGCCGGGCCGCCGTCGCCCGATCGTGCCAGCGCCCATCGAAGGGCTCCGGCGACGTTCGGCTCCGTCTCGCTGAGTGCCGCCTCGACCAGGGCCTCCACCGGCACCGGAACCTCGTCGGCCGAGGAGAGGGCCGCGCGCTGGCGCGCGTCGGCGCGGCGGGGCGGGCGACGCCAGCGGCCGAGGCGGACAGCTCCTGGCCTCCGTCGACCGGACAATCGTCGAACGACTGTCGGCCAGGGGCGAGAACGGTACGCAGTGGGAAGCGGGGGCCGCTCGCTTTCATCCCAGCCGATCCCGTGGGACCAGCGGCAAGAGAGTTCGCATCGCCTTCTCAGGATCGGGGACAGAGATCGCCAGCCGGCTGAATGACGCGCTCCGGCGGAGTTCCACACACAGCACCGGTGTGCCGGCCCGTACCAACGTGAAGTCCTGCCCCTCCCGTAGGTGCCGGACACCCGCGCACACCTGTCCGGGGATGCACGTGCCCCGATCACGCTCACCGCGAAGCGCACGCCACCAGTCGGGCTCGATATGGAGCTGGCGCAGCGCCGACACCGGAACCCGCACATTGCGGTGGCGTGCGAGCGCCTTCTCCCGCCAGGACAGGTGTACGACGATATCGGTCCCCTCGACTACCACCCTCGCCATAGTCTCTCCCTCATGGTCGGAGTGCCCCGGCGTATCACGATGCTTCGGGACCCGTGTGAATACCCATGACCTCACCACTGACATACCCACGACGCCCATCACCTGAGATGACCACGAGCGCACCGCTGATCACAGGGGTGAGTATCTCGACCGGCGGCACGCAGCCAGGGCTGAACCACGTTTCCCCCGCGGGCGGCAAGCCCGTTGGGTACCTGCTGCCTCGTGTCCGGGTCTCATGGGGTTTCACCCGGGAGAATGGTTTGCGCTCTCTACGGGGTCACCGCTCAGTGCAGTGTGCGGGGATGGGTACGGCTGTCTCGGCTTGTGCCATCGGCGTGTACGCCTTGCCGAGATCGCCCGCTTCACCAGGCCCTCGAGGATGCCAGGTCCGCGAAGGCGCCACCAGCACGTAGCCACCCCTCTTCTAGGAGCGCAGATGTCCAGCTCGAAACCACCAGGGATCTATGCACGCGAATCCTCCGCCGGTATGCGCGTGATCGTCGGGGTGGGCACATCTACTCCGGCGTTCCTCGGTTACACGAAGGTCTCCGCGAAGGGCGACCCAACGCCGTCCACGCCGCCGTTCACAGAGGATGAGCGCAAGCACCCGCAGCTGGTCAGAGGCTGGCAGGAGTTCACAGACCGCTACAGCGTGAAGGGAATCGCCGAGGAGCTCGCGGAGGCGACCGACCCGGCCGCGATTCGCGCGCTGGAGCGGTGTTTCCCTCTGGCCGAAGCCGTCTACGGATTCTTCGCCAACGGCGGTACCTCCTGCTACGTGGTGGGCTTCACCAGCCCGCAGAGCGCCGTCGGCGACGTTCTACGGGGGCAGCGGCTGAGTATGTAGCGGGTGAGGCGGGAGCGGGCGGTCCTTTCGCTTGCTTGTGCACCGAGCCGCCGCACCGGCGTGTGCTGACCAGCCACTGGTGTGGTCACTGCCCGGGTCACCCCGACTTCTCATCCCCCACACCCTCGTGAGGCACTGGAGAAGGAGCTCAGCTCCGTCCCTGCCGACCACACCGTCCCCGCACGTGAGCCCGGCTGGTGACCGGAGACGCCGACGACAACTACGCCGACAGAGGGTTCTCCTTCATCACCATGGGCTGACCCCCCGGCGATCAGCCCAAACACCCACCATCACCCCCGATCACGCCACCCGCCCCGTCCATCTGCCTCCAGCGTCAAGGGTGGCCGCCGCCGCGATGTGGGTCATGCCGCGGGTGCGCCGGCGCACCCAGGAATGTCCGATCTTCACCGGGCCGACCGCGGTTCAGCGGGCTGGTTCGCCGCTGGTGCCAGCAGCGCCTGACGCCTTGGTCCTGGGTGCGGGCGGGACCAGAGACGGCAGGAGTCTTGTCAGACGGTGGTGGCCACCCAACCGACGGTTTCGGTCACGTGGTGGCCGTCGCTGCGGACGTTGGCGTTGACGTTGACCTCGTTGAAGCGGATGAGGAATCCGCTGGGGGTGACGTCATGGAGGCGGATGCCGGGCGTCTCCGTGCCGTTGAACGTCTGGGTCTGGGCCAGCACGATCACCTGGGATCCGTTGGGGAACGGGGTGGGGAAGTTGACGCGGGTGAAAGTGGAGGTGTTCCCCCCACGTGTCTCGATGGGCTGGTTCGACGACAGGTCGAGCTTTCCAGTCTGGACCATGGACATGTGTGACTCCTTGCGTCCTTGCGGCTTCGGATTCCAACGTCATCGACGGCGGACGCAGGGGTCCTTCCCTGGGCAGTATTCACCCATTCGCCCGCCACTCCATCGGGTGATCGCTAATCAGTCAATGCGAGTTCATTTGACCCAAACACGTACTGACAACGGCAGGCCCACCTCGACGGCCCGCCGCCCTCACGGCGAATTCCAGGGGCCGTCCCGCGAAGTGCCGTCTTTTCCCTGGTTCTGGCTCAACTTCTATTTGCGCCGTGAGGCGCTGTTGGTTCGAGTGGAGGTGGAAGACCTGCACCAACCCGCTGTCGCAGCAGCAGGGTGAATCGCCCCGGGCTTTTGGGACAGCCGCTTCCGTCACGCTCCGCGTGGTCATCCGAAGCTCGGCGAGCCGCTGTCGCCGGGGCGGCCGTCCCATCACCCGACGCCTCAAGTGATCCATCTGCCGGTCGGTCTACATCGTAGCGGCGGCCTGATCCGCAGTTGTGACAGCGGGCCTACTGCCGGGCTGCATGAAGAACAACAGCAGTCCGGCAGCCGCGAAGATCACGCCGACGGCGATGTAGAGGGCGTGCGGTGTCCAGCCGGCATCCAGCAGCCAACCAGCGGCAGTGGGGGCGGCGATGGCCCCGACGCGGCCGACGCTGATGGCAGCACCGACTCCCGTAGCGCGCAGACGGGTTTCGTAGATGGCTGGGGTCAGCGCGTAGAGACCCGCGATGCACCCGTTGACGGCGACACCGACGACCGCACCGAAACTGAAGGCCAGGGCAAGGTTCTCGGTCGAGACCGCGAACGCCACCACGAGCAGACCGGACGCGAACAGATAGCCACGGTTCACCTTCACCAGTGCGTAGCGGGCAGCCATTACGCCAAGGAGCGCGGTGCCGAACATTCCGCCGAGATTGAGCAGAGTGCCGCCGGTGAGACCTTGGGTGGAGGACAGGCCGGCTTCGACGAGCAGGGTCGGCGTCCAACTGGTCACGAAGTAGAAAGCGGCCATCACCAGGAAGAACGCAGACCACAGCACGAGCGTGACACGGCGCAGGCCTGGTGCCAGCAGGAGACGGAATCCCGCACTCAGCCGGTGAGTAGCAGCAGCGGGGGGAAACGAGTCGATTTCCGCGTGTCCCATGCGCCGGGCAAGGTTGTTGATTCTGGAGAGAGCCCCTGGTGGCCTCTGCGTGATGAGGAAGTCGAGAGACTCCGGCAGCAGGAGCATCACCAGGGGAATGACGACCACGGTGGCTATGCCGCCGGCGAGGAAGACCGAGTGCCATCCGAAATGGTCGATGAGGGTGACCGACGCGAGGCCGCCGACTGTCGCGCCCACCGCGTAACCGGTGGAGTTCAGGCTGACGGCCAGGCCGCGCCAGCGGCGGGAGGCGAACTCGCCGGCGATGACGTTGCTGCACGCAAGGACAGCGCCGATGCCGATGCCCGTGACGATACGCAGCAATCCCAACTGCTGCCAGTTCTGACTTGCCGCGGACAGCAGCATGCCCGCAGCCGCCAGCGCCAGACCGGCCAGTATGACGGGCTTCCGTCCAATCCGGTCCGCCCAGGGTGCCACGAGCAGTGCTCCCACAGCCATTCCGATGAGGCCGCAGCTGAGGAGAAGCCCCAGTGTGCCGGAATTCAGATTCCACTCACTGGAGATGGTCTTCCCGGTGAAGGCCATGACCAGGACGTCGAACCCGTCGAGCGTATTCAGCAGGACACACACACCGATCGCGGTCCACTGAAAACGGGTCATGGGCCCGTTGTCCACGGCCTCGCGCAGGGGCGCGCTCACCGGACGACTCGCTGGGCGGCATGGAACTCGAAACGCATGAACATGGGAGCACTCCGTCGTCGACTGCGATATGACCGACGCCTTTGAACCAGCTCACATCCAGTGGCTCGCTCCAGCAGTCGGCGCACACATGGTCTGAATCCGGCGCGGCTGCAACCAGCCGCTTTTCCGTATGCCGGGAAACCATTTACTTCGCGGGAGAGCCGGTCAGGAAACGGGCATGTGAAGTGCGCGGTTGATGGCACGGGCGCTGGTAAGGACGAGGTCAGCCAGGGCAGCCGGGGTGGCAGAGCCGCAAGGCACGACAAGTGAAACGGCCGCGACGACCTCTCCTTGCGGGGACCGCACCGGCGCGGCCACCGAAAGCGTGTCGAGCGACAGCTGTCGGTCGCTCACCGCGTAGCCCCGTGCCCGAACCTGTGCCAGCACCCCTCGCAGCCGGTTGGCATCGGTGATCGTGTAAGGCGTGCTACGTACGATGGGCCGTTCCAGCACGTCGTTCTGGACAGAGGCCGGTGCGTGGGCGAGCAGGGCCAGCCCCGCGCCTGTCGCGGTGATGGCAAGCCGGCCGCCTACACGCGTGAGTGTCGGTACCGCGCAGCTTCCCCCGATCCGCTCGATGAACACCGCCTCCGTGCCTTCGCGCACGGCCAGCTGCACATTTTCGCGGGTGACCAGCGAGAGATCCTCGAGGTAGGGCAAGGCTCGCTCGCGCAACCCCTGACCGCGTGGTGCCAGCGAGCCGAGCTCCCACAGGCGCAGCCCGATGCGATAGCGTCCCTGGGCGTCACGCTCCAGTGCTCCCCAGGCAAGCAGTTCTCCCAGCATCCGGTGGACGGTCGACACGGGCAGTTGCGCTTTTCGCGCCAGCTCGCTGAGTGACAGGTGAGGGGACTGAGCGCTGAAGGCGTCGAGGATCTGCAGGGCGCGGCTGATCACAGGTCCTGTACCGGTGGCTCCTTGGGCCTGTGCTACTGGGCTGTGTTCCGGTCCGTCGTCCCTGGTGGCGCGAGAGTGGTCTTGCAGCAACGGCTGACTCCTCGGACAGATAGAGAGTTCGCAAGTCGTCCTGATCCGGCCGGTGGATGAGCCGCAGTGCAGGAGGCTGTCAACTGCCCATTGGCGACGTGACTTCCATGTCGGCGATGGTGCGCAGGACGCTCACGGCCGAAGCGCGTTCACTGGCGGGCAGAGCCGACAGAAGCTGTTCGTTGACGCGTTGCGCGGGCGGGATGAGGGACCCCAGAAGGCGGTCGCCATTGTCGGTCAGACTCAGCAGAGTGCGTCTGCGGTCCGCGGCGTCCCGCACCTGGGTGACGTACTGCTGATCGGTGAGGCGGCGGACAATGAGATTGACGGTGGAGCGGTCCAGCGAGGTGACGGAGGCGAGAGTGCGCTGATCGATACCGGACTGCTGCCGCAGAGCGTTGAGAACGGCGAATTGCTGAGAGGTGATCTCTTGGGAAACCTGAGCAGCCCACATCGCGGTATGCACTTGCTCCGCTCGGCGGATCAGATGCCCGATGTAATTCTCCAGATTCAATGCGCGTACCACGGTGTTCCATCTTTCTTCCGCTGAGGTGGTGCCCTCCTCCCGGACGGCGGGCCCATCCGGGAGTCTACGAGCGAGCGGCATTGCCTCGGTGTGCGCTGTCCCGTCCGTCAGCGGGAGTGGTACCCGGGACGCTGCGCGTAGGCAGTGGCCCCCGACCCGTCCACGCCGACTTCGAGGCGTCCGACGCGCTCGATCTCCAGCACCACGCGATCGCCATGGCTGAGCGGGCCGACACCCGCTGGGGTTCCGGTTGCGATCACGTCACCGGGGTGCAGGGTCATGACGGAACTCGTGTAAGCGATGAGCTCTCGCACGCCGAAAATGAGATCTGCCGTATTGGTCCGCTGTCGTGTGGTCCCGGCGACGTCACAGCGAAGGTCCAGTGTGTCCGGATCCGGGATCTCGTCCGCGGTCACGATCCAGGGTCCGATGGGAGTGAAGGTGTCGAAGGACTTGCGGGTGGAACGGTCTTCGCCGGAGCGGACGGTGATGTCCAGGACGCAGGTGTATCCGAAGACGTGATCGAGAGCGTCGTCACGTGAGACGTGGGAGGCGGTGCGTCCGATGATGACGCCCAGCTCGCCCTCCTGGTCGGTCCGCTTGTCGGTGTAGGGCAGAAGGATGTCCTGACCTGGCCCGATCACGGAGGAGTTCGCCTTGAGGAAGACGCCGAGGTCGGCGACCGAGGTGGTGTACTCCATCTCGGCCTTGTGATCGAGGTAGTTGACGGGAGCGCCGATGATCTTCCCCGGGCGGGGAAGCGGCGCTTCGAGCGTCGCCTCGGCCAGAAGCGTGTGGGGCGCTCCGGTGAGGTCCAGCGGCCCGGTACGACCGTCGGCCAGGCGCTCGATGTGGCGGTGCAGCGGGCCTTCGGGCCCGTAAGGGCCGGTGCCGGCGAGCTGTTCGGTCACGTCGATGATGTCGTTGCCGTCGACGAGTCCGAGTCGGCCCTCGTTGAAGAGAGTCAGACGCATGTCATGTTCCTTGCTGTGGTGAGCGGTTGGACGTCCGGGATGTCAGGCGCCGGGGTCGGATGTCTCGGTGCGGTACAGGCCGAGCGAGCGCATCACCGGTTCGTCGCTGTAGGAGAAGAGGACGGCGTCCTGAGAGGCGGACGCGTTGAGGTGCCGGTACGAGGCCCAGCCGGGGACCGCGAAGGTGTCGTGTTCGGACCAGTCCAGCCGTACGCCGTCGACCACGGTGGCACCTTCGCCGCGGACCACGTTGAAGATCGTGGACGCTGTGTGCCGGCGGCCCGCTCCCTGGAACCCGGGGCGCAGACGCTGCACCCGGCAGCCGATCGTCGGCATCACGGGGCCACCGGTCCAGGGGTTGGTGTACTCCAGCACGATGCCGTCGATGTCGCTGCCCTCGGCGGTGTCCGCGACGGCCTCGAGGGCTCGTGCGGTCTCCTCCCAGGTGTAGCGGGTGACGGGTGAGTTGGGCCCGTCGGGGGTCAGCCAGGCCGGTGTGAGCCGGCCGTGCAGAAACTGCCGGCTGCCCGCGTCGTCAGGTCGAGTGACCGGCTGCAGGCGCTGCGGGTACTGCTCGTAGAATCCCGCCTCCAGTGCGTTGACCAGCGGGTAGTCCAGGGCATCCAGCCAGATCATGGGCGCGTCACCCTGGTGGGTGTGGTCGTGCCAGTTCCAGCCGGGGGTCAGCAGCAGGTCGCCTGGGGCCATGTGGACGCGTTCCCCGTTGACGGTGGTCCAGGCGCCGGTGCCCTCCAGGATGAAACGGAACGCGTTGGAGGTGTGCCGGTGGGCCTGGGCGGTCTCGCCGGGGAGGATGATCTGGAGCCCGGCGTACAGGGTGTTGACGGTGGCCGGCGGGTCGATGAGACCGGGATTGACCAGCATCAGTACCCGGCGCTCGGCCTCGTCGAGGGACAGAGTCCGCGAGAAGTGCAGCAGGTGAGGGCGCAGGTCCTGCCAGCTCCAGCGATGGGGAAGCGCACGGCTGCGGGGCTCGGCGGGGAAGAGGTTGCCGTAGAAGCGCCACAGCGGGGCGGCGCCCAGGTTCTCCAGGGCCTTGTAGGCGGCGTCGTCGGTCATGGTGGTCCTCCGTACGGTCGGTCAGGCGGCGGAAACGGTGTCGGGGGCCGGTGTCCACACCCAGGAGATGTCGTCGAAGTCGTGCGAGGAACGGGTGGCGAGCAGGGCATTGCGGACGGCGGCGCCCATGCCCTCCAGGTGGCACAGTTCCCCGAAGCTGCGGGCCGTGGTCTGGATCAGGGCCGCTCGTCCCTGGCGCCGCTCTGCATAGGAGGCGAAGGCGTCGGCCGCGTCCTCGGACTCGGCAAGCGCACGGCCGAGGGCCACGGCGTCCTCCAGGGCCTGGCAGGCGCCCTGGGCCAGGTACTGGAGCATGGGGTGTGCCGCGTCGCCGAGCAGGGCGATGCGTCCGTATACCCAGGTGTCGACCGGTGCGCGGTCGAACAACGGCCAGCGACGGTCGCGGGAGACCAGCGGCAGTGCGGCACGCACGGCCGGGCACGTGTCGGCGAACCGCTCCTCAAGTTCGGCCTCCGTGCCCCAGTCGTCCGAATCGGGCCTGTAGTGGTCGCTTTCGAAGACCGCGACCTGGTTGTACAGCTCGCCACGGCGCACGGGGTACTGCACGAGGTGCATACGGGGGCCGGCCCACACCATCACCGCCTCCGAGGCGGCAATCTCCGACATACGGCCCGTCATCCGGACGGTGGGCAGCGCGCCGCGGAAGGCGACGTAGCGGGAGCAGACCGGATCACCGTCGCCGACCAGCGCCTGGCGCAACACGGAGCGCAGCCCGTCGGCGGCCACCACCGCGTCGGACTCCAGGACCTCCGTGGTCTCCGCGAAGTGCAGGCGGACGCCGGAGCCGTCCTGCTCGACGCGGACGACAGTGCACCCGGTGTGCAGGGTGATGGCGGGATGTGCCCGGCAAGCGGTCAGCAGGGCCGTGTGCAGGTCCGTGCGGTGGGTGACCAGGTACGGGTGGCGGAAGCGTTCGCGGAACGCGTCGCTGTGCAGGTCGAGTTCGGTGATCCGGTCGCCGTTGAGGGCATCCATCATGACCAGTCGGGGCGGCACCACGGCCGTCTGCCGCACCTCGGGCAGAACGCCCAGCTCTTCCAGCGCGAGGGATGCGTTGGGGGCCAACTGCAGGCCGGCTCCGATCTCGCCGAACTCGGTCGCGCGTTCCACGAGCGTCACCCGCTTCCCCGCGCGGGCGGCGGCCAGGGCGGCAGCCAGCCCGCCGATGCCTCCACCGACCACGGCGAGTTGCGGGGATGTAAAGGACGACGGCATACGGCCTCCTCGTTGAGACGGGGGATGGGCGGCGAGCGGAACGCGGGGCGGCGCCCACTGCCAGCCAAATAGTCAGTACACCAATCATTGGTGTACTGACGATATTAAGCGCGGGTTGCAGGGGGGTCAACGGGTTCAAGGAAGGATTTCCGCAGCTCGCGTGGTGTGATCTTGCTGGTCGAGCCGGTATGGGCCGAGGAAGCAAGTCCGCACGGCATGCAGCATCTGCTGTGCGGGGCATCCTGGGATGAAGCGCTCCGGGTCTGTTGGAGGCTCGATTCCCTGAGAGGATCGAGCCATGGCCCGTCCGTCCCCCTACCCCGCCGAGCTTCGTGGGCGTGCGCTGCGCATGGTCGCGCTCATCCCGCCGCGCCTCGTGAGGCGAATGCCCTGTGGTCGTGCTGGCGGTGGCGTAGTTCCCGGCCCCGGATCAGTGGACGCTGGCCGAGCGGGAGCAGGCCAAAGCGCGCCAACGGCTCGGTCGACCGTCCATCCGCGTCCAAACCCGCAGCTGTCCGCAAGGTAGCTCGTCCATCCGCAGGCTTCTCCGCGGTTCCTACGCCCTCACCCGCAAGGGCTGGCGCGAGTACCGGAAGCACTTCATGTGGACAGGGATCAGTGACGAATCCATGCACATAACGGCCTCAGCGGGCGGCTTCGCGGCAGTCAACGTCAACAGCCCTCACGGGGTGGCCCAGAGCAGCGGGCGTGACAGCAGCGCCGACCTGTCCGGCATCTCGTACCATCAGCTGGCCACCGCTCTCAGGGCCGACTCGGAAAGTGCCCAGCCCGAGGAGGCGGTCAGGGCACGGGAGTATGCCGAAGACCTGACGGACGCGGCCGGTGCGCAGGACACCGACCGGGCCAACCGCGTCCTCGGTCGCGTCAACGCCCTTCTCACAACTGCGAGTTCCGCCTTCACCCTGACCAGGAACCTGCTTCCGCCCGGCAACTGAGCCCGGACCCACCTCGCACGGCTCGACTTCCGGGGGTCGGTGACGGCCGAACCGGGGGCTACGCCGGGCACCACGGCCATTGGGATGCGTCCCGCCCGGACACCGGAGCGGTCGCTTCGAGCGCCGTCCGAGGCGCCTGGGGCCGGGGGTGTGACGGTCTCGGCGGTACGTACCACAGTGGGAGCGGATGTGCGGGAGGCACGGGCGGGTGGGCTCTGGATGCGGATGCTGATCAGCCGTGGAAGCACCTGGAGGTGTTCCGGGGGTGGGTGCGGCGCAGCAGCGATAGTCGGGGGTGGCTGGCGGTGACCTCACACGTCGGCGGGCAGCACCCTGTGGTGAGTGCCGCCCGCCCGACGTACGCGGCTCGCGCTCACGCCCGAATGTCACTCGGCCGTGTCAGCATTATGCCCCTGGTATGGGAATCGGACAGCGGCGTCCGAGAACAGCCCGAGCTGCACGACCGGGAAGGCCCCGATGCAGGGAGCGGCTCCAGCTTTCGCTTCTCGGCCGTCCTGCACCCACGTGGAGATGGGGGCCGACTCCTTCGCGTCGTCCGTGTACACAGCCGTGCTCAGGCCCCTGAGGACTGTCTCGTGGTACGCGTGATGCTTGACGCCCATCGGGTCTTCGAACCGCACGCCCCACAGCGGAGAGTCAGGGTCACGGAACTCCTCGGCGGGATCTTGGAGATCGGCGACGCGCCCACCGAGGGAGACGTGCCGCGTCCAGGCGAGGGTCCGCCGACACCACTTGCGGACCGCATCCGCCGCTACCCGAAGATCCCGCGCCACCACAACAATCGGCGGAACGTCAGGGCCTGCACACGCCAGCACGATCTGCGCCTGTAACGCCACCGCCGGCGCAGACGTCGCCATCCGGCGCGTCAACTCCCGCTCCAGGGACGGCAGAAGCCACGGTGCGAGCCGCGAGAGCTCGCCGCCCAGCACCACCGCGCGCGGGTCGAGGAGATTCACCGCCCCGGAGATGCAGGTGCTGAAGGCGTGCGGAGGCACGGAAGACCGGTAGGAAGGCGAGCAACTTCTGAAGTACTCCTTCTCCCCCTCTGCATTCTCCATCTCGTGGAGCAGGCGCACGATGTCCGCATCACCGGCGATCTCCTCACGGACCTCACTCAGGAGCGCGGCCTCCCGGCTGGTGTCGCTCTCTTCGACACCGCCGCCAACGATCACCCAGTACGGGGCGATACGGCGAGTTGCCGGAGAGTGCCACTGTCTACGCCGTGCGATCAGCGAGAACCCGGCGAGCAAAGATCGTCCGGTTCGTAACTGCGCGGGCCCACCAACGCCGCGTGCACAGATCAACTCCAGTAAACTGACGGCGCTTTAGGAAGTGCCAGGGCCGCGGCGACTGCGTGCGATGGCGGGAAGCACCCGATGTAGCCGACGTTCGCAGTCATCAACGGAGCTCTGATGAACCTGTTCATTTGCGTTCAGCGGGCTCCGCCCTGCGACCGTTTCCGGGGCCGGGAGTTGCGCGAGGGCTGGCCGCACGGCCGACGCTGCCCGTGGGGATCGCGCCGCTGGAGCCTTGGCCGGCTCGGGCGATTCACCGGGCCCCGTCTCGGCCTCGCAGTCGTTTGTCTGCGGTGCACTTCTTCGCCCTGTATGAACGGTCCACGCACTATTCACCAATTGCCACATTGTTCTCCTGTCCGCCAGTTCTCCGGAGGCCGCACTCACCACCCCTACGGGGGAGTGAACCGCTGCGCCGCTCTTCGAAGGCTCGACCGACCTCTAGGACCACCCTCCGTGACCTTGTCCTCAAAAATCGCCCTTGCCCTCGGCGTCTTGTCCCTCCTCCTAGCAGTCTGGGCGCTGCTCCTGGCACGCTCGCGCCGCAAGCACGTACGACGGGTCAGAGACTTGTCCGCGGAGGCGCAGGCCGCCAATTCCCGTGTGCAGGCTGCCGAGGGCCGCACCCGAACCGAGGTGCAGAACAGGCAGGCCGCAGAGTCCCGCACGAAGGAACTCAGTACCCGCGAGGCGGAGCTTCTCGACGAAGTTCGTCACCTCGTCTCCGATCGGCTTCCCGCTCTCGCACTGCACCTGATCAGCTCTCATCACCCCGTCCCCGGACTCCTGCACAAGCACCTCGCGGGGTCCGAGGCTGCACAGCTCCTCGACGCCCTACCCGAAGCGGTTTCTGGCATCGTCCTCAAGGAAAGGCGCCGCATCGACGCCGCTGCTCGGGCTGCTCTGCGTGGCGCGACTCAGGAGTCCCAGGCCCTCTCCTACCGGTTGCAGACGAATATCGTGGGTCTACAGCACGAGTTCAGCGCGCCGCCCCGTCTGACGCAGAGTCTGCTTGAGTCCGACCACATCAATGAGCAGAACCTGCGCCTCACGCAGAGATCCGCCATCGTGTGCGGAGGCTGGCCGGGTCACGTCCGCAAGGACACCTACGTGAGCGAGGTCGTCAGTGGCGCCTCCTCCCGACTGCGCGGCTTCGACCGCATCAACATCGTTTCTCGGCTGGGTTTTTCCAACATCGGCGTGGTCGGGCGTGCGGCCGAGCCTGTTGCTGTGGTCTGCGCCGAGCTGATGGCCAACGCGCTGGAGCACTCCCGTGACGACCTCATGGTGGACGTCGGCTTGATCCAGACCGGCAACGGCAGTGTGTGCATCACGATCGACGACGCCGGCAAGGGCATGACCTCAGAGGCGCTCGCCCGCGGCCGAAGTCTGATATCGGGTGACCAGCAGGAGGTGTTGCTCCTCGAACTCGGCGATCCGCCGTCCATGGGCTTCGCCGCCATCGGCCGTCTCGTCGCCGACTACGGCCTCCATGTCTCCATCGACACTTCCTCTCCCTATGGCGGGGTGCGCGCTGTGGTGTCCGTTCCCGAGAACTTGTTGACCTCGATCGACGAAAACGCCACACCTCCGTCGGTCATGGCTCCCCAACCTGCCGTGGCGCCACAGGCCCACAAGCGGCCCGCCGCTGCCGACTCGCCCGCGCAATCGCCCGCGCCGACCGGCGCGGCCGCGCTTCCGCAGCGCCGCCGCCGTTTCTCAGCGACAGCCACCGATAATGAGGCCGCCGCAGCGCCCCGCCCCTTGAACCCGGAAGACACCGGTGCCATGTGGAGCGATTTCCAAAGTGGCCTCACCGGCGACCGGTCCGTCACCGATTCGGAGTCAACACTGTGACCATGCCTGAAACCCACGAAGAGACCGGCCCGTCCGCCTGGGTCCTGAAGCCCATCACCGAAATCCGTGGTGTCCGGCACGCCCTGACCATGACTCTCGACGGGATGGTCCAGGCCATCTCCGAGGATCTCACCAAGGACGAGGCAGACGGCATCGGTGCGATGACCGCCGCGCTGCACTCCGCCTCCCGCGCCGCCACCAACGCCGTTCTGGGAGCCCCTCGAAGCACTCCGCTCAAGACCGTCACCTCGCACAACGACCGGGGTATCTACATGGTCATGCCGGTCGGCGAGGGAACCAACACCCTGATCGCGGCGGCGGGCGACGAGGACATGCCCATGGGAGTGGTCGCGGCCACCATGGCCCGCCAGGCAATGAAACTCGGGGAACAGATAATGTCCGTTCCCGCCCGTACCAGCGACGGGGCGTCATGAGCCGGGGCCAGGAACAGCGACGGCTGCTGCCGGCCTACCTCGCGACCGGGACCAGCCCCGGCGCCGGCCTCTCGGGCACCCTCGATTCGCTGGCCGCTCTGCGTGCCAGTGGTCTGCCCCTCGCGAGGTACCACACAGCGGTGCACCAGCGCGTGATCGAGCTCCTCACCGACGGATCGCTCAGCGTCGTCGAACTGGCCGGCTACCTCGGCCTCCCGGTCAGCGTGACTCTGGTGCTCGCCGAACAACTCGTCAGTGACGGTCAGTTAAAGGCCACCGTCCCGCTTCCGGACGCCCTCCGCGCGTCGAACGATGGCCGACCGTCGAAAGAAGTCCTGGAGGAGGTTCTGAGTGGACTCCACGCTCTCCTTGCCGCCTAGCTCGCCCCCCGTCTACCTGCCCGAGGGGGAACACCGAAGGATCAAGATCCTCGTTGCCGGCCCGCTCGGTATCGGCAAGACGACCGTGGTCAAGTCGCTGTCGCAGATTCCGACACTGCACACCGACGAGGTCATGACGAACGCGGCGGTCGCTACCGATGACCTCAGCCACGATGTCCTGCGCGACAAAACCACCACCACGGTCGCCATCGACTTCGGCCGTCTGACGCTGCCAGGCGACAAGATCGTTCTGTACTTGTACGGAACTCCGGGGCAGCGCCGCTTCCTTCCGCTGTGGGAAGGCATCGCGTTCGGAGCACTCGGTGCCCTCATCCTGGTCGACACCCGGCGGCTCAAGGACTCCTGGGAAGTGATGGAACTCATCGAGGAGCGCGGTTTGCCGTACGCCGTCGCTGTCAATGTCTTCCCTGACTCACCCAAGTACGACTTGGCGCTCATCCGTTCGAAGCTCGACCTCGCCCCGGAGACACCACTGGTCACCTGTGACGCACGAGAGAAGAACAGCGGCCTGCACGCCCTCGCCCAACTGACCGCCCATTCCATATCCGTTGCCGGAGTCAAAGCCTCGTGACGCTCACACCAGCCGAAGCCCCCGTGTCCCTGCACGGGGCCGAACACGCCGCGAACCCGCAGCGCAGCTATGAACTGCTGCGCAGACAGGGACCGGTCGGCGTAGCCGAGGTGGCCCCCGGTGTCGTGGTCAACCTGGTCACCGACTACCGAGCCGCCCTCGACCTCCTCCAGGACACCGATACGTGGACCAAGGACACCCGGAGCTGGCTGCCCCAGGTGCCGGAGGACAGCCCGATCCGGCCCCTGGTGGAGTGGCGGCCGAGTCTGTTCTTCGCCGACGGCGAGGCACACGCGCACCTGCGACGTGTGATCACGGACAGCTTCGGTCTCCTGGATCCCCATGATGTGCGCGCCCTGACATTCCGCTTCGCCGACACGCTGCTCCAGGAATTCGCCGATACCGGGACGGTTGACCTCGTCCGCCAGTACGCGCAGCAGCTGCCCCTGATGGTCTTCAACGCTCTGTTCGGCATGCCGGACGAGGAGGGCCGGCGGCTTGTGTGGGCGCTCGGGGCGATGATGGACAGCGATCCGGAGACGCAAGCTGCGGGCGGGCAGTCGTTCGGCGCCTACCTCGAAACGCTCTACGCGACCAAGGCGGCACAGCGCGGCCACGATCTGACCTCCTGGTTCATCGATCATCCCAATGGGCTGAGCCAGGAAGAGGCCGTCAACCAGATCCTCATCACCCTCGGGGCCGGGAACGAGCCGCTGGGCAACCTCATCGCCAACACGCTCGTCCGCATGCTCAGCGACGACCGCTATTTCGGCACCCTGACCACCGGGAGCCTGCCCATCCAGAACGCCATCGACGACGCGCTGTGGCACGACGCGCCGCTGGCCAACTACAGCGTCCACTTTCCCAAGAAGGACGTGACCTTCCACGGCGCTCGCATCCCCGCGGGCTCGCCCGTCATGGTGTCGTACGCAGCCGCCAACACCTGTCCCCACTCGGGCATTCCGGCGGACGGCTACCGCTCCGGGAACAAGGCCCACCTGGCCTTCGCCGCAGGTCCCCATACATGTCCTGCCCGTGACGTCGCCACACTGATCGCCACGGCCGCCATCGAGAGGCTCCTGACCTATCTGCCGGACATCGAACTGGATGTTCCCGCCGACAGGCTGACCTACCGCCCCGGGGCTGTCCACCGGACGCTCACCTCGCTCCCGGCCCGATTCACCCCGCTGACCCCCGACGCCAACGGGGCCACCCCCTGGAGCCGGAGCCCTTCCCGCCCCGAGCGGGACACACCGTTCTCCCCGACGTCAGGCGGCACTGAGGCGTAGAAGCCGTATCACCTGCCGTCGATCGTCACGTCGCGGTGGTGCCGCCCGGGAGCCGGCCGGCACCACCGCTACAACCTCAGGGAGGAGACGCGGGTCCGTTGACCCGTCCTCTGCAAGAACGGAACCGCGACGACGGTTCCCGAACGAAAGAGGATCAACCGCCGGTGACACAAACCCTTCCCACGGGACTGCCCGACCTCTCTTCCCTACGACAGAAGGTCGGCGCGGCTCTGACCGGATTCCTGGACGACAAGGAACGTGCTGCGCCAGGAATCGAGCTGCTCTACCTGACCACCGCCCTGCGCGGACTCCTGACCGGCGGAAAACGACTTCGGTCCCTGCTGTGCCTGTACGGATGGCAAGCCGCCGGAGCAACAGGTGACATGACTGCTGCCGTTCGCACTGCCGCCAGCCTCGAACTCTTCCAGGTGTTCGCCCTGGTACACGACGACGTGATGGACGACAGCGATATCCGCCGCGGCCGGCCGTCCGCCCACCGTGCACTGGCCACCGCGTATACCGACAGCGGCGGCCCGGGCAGCAGGGCCGAGGCACACGGTCTGGGCGCGGCCGTCCTGCTCGGCGATCTGGCCCTGGTGTGGTCCGATGAACTCCTCCGAACAGCGGACCTCAGCCCGGGGCGGCTGGCGCAGGTGCTGCCACTGGTGGCCGAGATGCGGAGCGAGGTCATGTACGGCCAGCTCTTGGACTTGCAGACCACCGGCCGCCTCACCGGTGATGTGGATACGGCACTGCACGTTATTCGATACAAGACGGCTAAATACACCATAGAACGACCCCTTCACATAGGGGCAGCAGCGGCCGGAGCAACCCCGCCCGTACTCGATGCCTGCACCGGTTTCGGCATCCCACTAGGAGAAGCGTTTCAGCTGCGGGACGACCTGCTCGGGGTCTTCGGTGATCCTGCCAAAACGGGCAAACCAGTACTGGACGACCTGCGCGAGGGCAAGGCCACCGTCCTGATGGCGCTCGCGGTCCAGCGAGCCTCCACGGCCGAACTGAAAACACTGCGCGAGCTCGTCGGCCGAAGCGACCTCAACGAGGAACACGCAGCCGCGGTCCGCACGATCCTGAACTCCACCGGCGCCCGGCAGACCGTGGAGGAAATGATCACCACACGACGGGCCGCCGCCCTCGCCGCCCTGGACGACGCCCCCTTCCCGGGAAGTGCCACAGCCTCCCTGCGCCGGCTCGCCCTGGACGCGACGGCCAGGCAGACATAACGCATCGCCGCACTCCGCCAGTCAGAACCCCGAGGAGGAAGTCGCCCCATGAGCATCAGCACGCCCATCAGCACGTCCTACGCCGAACGAGCCACCAGCCTGGTGGCCAGGGCCGACCAGGACGGGTGGGGAAGCGTCCGTCCCTCCCTGTACGAGACGGCCCGCGTCCTCTCGGCGGCGCCGTGGCTGCCCGAGGAGCCACGGCGGATCACGTACCTGCTGGAACAGCAGGCGCCCGACGGCAGTTGGGGGGAGGGGCCGCTGCCCTACCGGCTGCTGCCGACACTCAGCGGGGTGGAGGCCGCACTGGCCGTCCTGCGAAGGGGCACCGCGTCCGCAGAGGTCACCGGCCGGCTCACAGCCGCGGTGAACAGAGGCCTCGACGTACTGCGATCAATGCCATCGGCGGGCCCGTGGCCGGACACGGCCGCAGCGGAAATTCTCGTACCCAGCCTGGTGGCCGAGATCAACGAGAAGCTGGGCTCCCTGATCACCGGCGGGGACATGCCCGGCTTCGGTGGCCCCCGGCTGCCGGTTCCGGGCGGCTTCCACGCGTCGGCACCCGCTTCCGTTGCCAGGCGGTACGAGTCGGCGGGCAGCCTGCCCGTCAAGTTTCACCATACGTTCGAAGGCCTAGGCAGCTACATACCACCGTCGCTCGTCCCTGACGTCGAAGGCCTGCTGGGCAGCTCGCCGGCCGCCACCGCGGCACGGGCAACGCGGTCACCTGCCACTACCGCTCGGGCCGTCGACGACCTCACCGCGGTGGCGCAGCGCTACGGCGGTCTCTTCCCCGAGGCCGCGCCCCTCCGCGTGGTCGAACGGCTATGGGTCGCCGCCGCACTGGCGCGCGCCCACCTGCCCGCTGCCGCTCTTCCCACTGTCCGTGGGTGGGCCGAGGAGATCTACGATCCGCAAGGCGTGCGCGGTGCGCCCGGCCTCATGACCGATGCCGACGACACTGCCATGGCAGTGCTGGTTGCCTCGCTCGTCGGCCTGCCGTACGACCCGGCACCGCTGGACCTGTTCCACAACGGCAGCCACTACGACTGCTACATCGGCGAGGACACCGGATCGGTCACCGCGAACGCCCACGCCCTCCAGGCCCTCGTGAGCTACCTGCGGCGCTGCCCGACGGCAGAGCACACATACGGCCCCCGAGCGGCGAAGCTCTGCGACTGGCTGACCGGCCAGCAGCAACCCGAAGGGCACTGGACCGACAAGTGGCATGCCTCCCCCTACTACGCCACCGCGCGAAGCGTCACCGCGCTCGCACAGTACGGCGGCCACCACGCGTCCAGCGCCGTCCGGAGCGCCGCCGCGTGGACCACTGACACTCAGCGCGCCGACGGCTCCTGGGGCGTGTGGGGCAGCACCGTCGAAGAAACCGCATACGCCGTCAAAATCCTGCTGAGCGCCGCCACACCCACACCGCAGCCGCAGCACACCCGGGCCCTGGACCTTGCCGAAACGTATCTGCGCGCCGCCTCGCACCCGAGCCACCAGCACCCCGCCCTGTGGCACGACAAAACCCTGTATGCGCCCATCGCAGTGATCGAAGCGGAGGTGCTCGCTGCGCGGGAGTTGCTGCGGGCACGTCGCGCAGCCGCATGTACAGAAGCATATGTGGAAAGGACGGACGCGTGACTCCTGACATAGATGTGACTGCCGACATGAACGTTCCGCCGACCGCTCCGGGGCGGTTGCCGCTCATCGGACA
Organism: Streptomyces sp. NBC_01591; assembly: GCF_035918155.1. Taxonomy (NCBI): domain Bacteria; kingdom Bacillati; phylum Actinomycetota; class Actinomycetes; order Kitasatosporales; family Streptomycetaceae; genus Streptomyces; species Streptomyces sp. NBC_01591. The sequence goes on along the minus strand of NZ_CP109328.1, from coordinate 587,487 downwards.
CGTTGTGCCCCTGCTCAAGGACCGCCTGGAGTTCGTCGAACGCCTGCGCACATACGGGCCGATCGTCCGTATGTCGGTCGGCCTCAAGAAGGTGACCGTGGTCAACTCTCATGAGCTGATCCACGAAATGCTCACCAGCAAGTCCGGCTCATTCTCCAAGGGGTTGCTGGGCGAGAAGCTCAAGCTTTTCGGTCAGTCGGCCCTGCCGGTCGCGGAAGGCGAGCCCCACCTGCGTCGGCGCCGTCTGCTCCAGCCCGCCTTCCACCGCGAGCGGATCAGCGGGTACGTCAACACGATGCGGGAAACGGTGGAGCCGTCCATCACGGACTGGCGTGAGGGGGAACTGCTGGACCTGAAGACCGAGATGGGGCTCATGGCCCAGGACGTGGCCATGTCAGTGCTGTGCTCCTTCCGCGCGGAGCAGGAGCGGGCGCGCGCGATCCTCGACGCCGTCGACACGGTCTTCACGGCCGCCATCTGGCGCACCATGGTGCCCGTGTCCTCGCTGGAACGGCTGCCCACCCGCAGCAACCGGCGGCTCAAGGCCGCCCGCAGCCTGCTGCGCAGCGAGGTGGCGGACATCATCGCGGAGCGCCGGGCGGTCCCCGACGCCCACGACGACCTCGTGACACTGCTCCTGGAGGCCCGGGACGAAACCGGTGCGCCACTGCCCGACAACGAGATCCTGTCGGAGATCATCGGGCTGCTGGCTGCGGGCTCCGAGACGACGGGAGTCATGCTGGCCTGGCTGTTCCACGAGCTGGGCCGCGACCCCGAGCTGGAGCGCAGGCTGCACGAGGAGGTCGACTCCGTGGTCGGAGAGGGCCCGATCACCGCCGAGCACGTCCCCCGACTCGCCTTCACGCGCAGGCTGGTCAGTGAGACCCTGCGCCTGCACCACGCCGGCTGGCTGGTGACCCGGCAGGCCACCAAGCCCGTGCGCCTCGGGCAGGTCAGCCTCCCGGCGGGTGAGCAGGTGCTGTGGAGTCCCTACGCACTGCACCGGGATCCGGCCCTGTACCCCGACCCGCTGCGCTTCGACCCCGACCGCTGGCTGCCGGAGCGCCCCCAGCCGCCGAGGGGAGCCTTCATCCCCTTCGGATCGGGAAAACGCATGTGCATCGGCGACGCGTTCGCCTGGACGGAGGCGATCGTCATCACGGCTTTCATCGCGTCCCGCTGGCGGCTGCGGCCCGTTCCCGGCGCCACCGTGGAGCCGGTCGGCCTGCTCACCGTGCACCCGTCGGACCCCCGTATGGTCGCCGAAACCAGGCAGCGGGCCGTCGCGGGGACAGCCGCATGAGCCACACCCGCAGCTCGGACGCGCGTACCCTGCCGATGCCCGACCTCCGAGGCTCTTTCCCCGGCCCCTTCGCCACCAGCCCGTATGCCGACGCCATCGAGGAACAGACCACCCACTGGCTCCGGACCTTCCCCCTGATCGGTTCACCCGGCGAGGCGAAGGCCCTCTGCAACATCACGGCCCAGGGGGTGGCTCGTGTCCTGCCCACGGCGGACCGGGACGGCGTGTTCCTCTGCGCCGATCTCTTTCTGTGGCTCACCGCGTTCGACGACGTACACGGCGAGGCCGAAGGAGGCCGTGACACCGCCCGTCTGGTCCGCCGCATCAGTCACTGTGTCCACCTGCTGGCCGGCCACGACGAGCCGGCGGCCGATGACGACGCCTGCATCGCCGCCCTGCGGGACCTCCTGCACCGGTTCCGGGAACGGGCCACGCCCACGCAGTACCTACGGCTCACCGCACACCTGCGGGACAACCTCTTCGGCATCCTCTGGGAGGCCCATCACCTCGACAGGCTCGACCAGGTCACCCTGAGCGACTATTGCGCGATGCGCCCACACACGGTCTTCGTCCGGACCGTTATGGCGACCGCGGAAGTCGTGCTCGGGTACGAACTCACCGAGGATCAGCGAGCCTCGGCAGGAGTGCGGGAGCTGGAGAAGGCCGTTGCCGACCTTGCCGGGTGGATCAACGACCTTGCCTCGTACGCGAAGGAGACGGGTCGCGGTGACCCGACTCCTCTGAGCCTGCCAACACTGCTGATCCGACACCGCGAGTGCGACCTCGAAGGGGCGTTCCGCCTGGCCTCCCGCATGTGTGAAGACCAAGCCTCCACCGCACGCCTTCGAATCACCGAACTCGCCGCCAACAGCAAGAACGCACTCGCGGATCACGCTCACGCCATGGAAGCCGTCGCAGCCTCCTACGTGTGGCACATTGGGCACGCCCGCTACGGGCATCAGCCATGAGCTGTTCCGAGTTTCGTAGCAGCCGGTTTGTGTGGTTTCAGGCGGCGTTCGTGGTTGCTGGGATCGGTAGTGCTGGACCTCGAATTCCTCGGGCGGGAGGTAGTCGAGGGCTGAGTGCAGGCGCTCGGTGTTGTACCAGCCGACCCACTGGACGACGGCACGTTCTACCTGGTCAGCGTCCCGCCAAGGGTCCTTGGTGCGGGATTGGCTCAGCCTTGACCGAGCCGTTGAGGGCCTCGGCCATGGCATTGTCGTAGCTGTCCGCGACGGAGCCGACGGACGCGGTCGCACCGGTCTCCAGCAACCGCTCGCCGTAACCGATTGAGTCCGGGTTGCGAGCCGCGGTCGCTGTGACGTATCAGACCCGATCCCTTCTTGATTCCACGCCGCCAGAGCGCCATCTCCAGGGCGTCCAGGGGGAGATCGGTGCGCCTGTGGGTGGCGAGCTGCCATCCGACGATCATCCGTGAGTACACGTCCAGGACGAAGGCGACGAAGACCCAGCCCGACCAGGTGCGGATACAGGTGAGGTCGGCGACCCACAACTGGTTGGGACGGTGGGCGGTGAAGCGCCGGTGGACCAGGTCCGGCGGTCTGGGGGCGGACGGCAACGGCTCGGGAATGGTGGTGCGGCGCCGCTGGGCGGGAAGGTGCAGGTCATCTCCACCCCGTACGGCTGGGTCACGCGGCATCATGTAGGCGTGATCACCATTCATCTGAAGTACGAGATCGACCCCGACAAGCTTGAGGACTTCGAAGAGTACGGTCGCCGTTGGGTCGGGCTCGTCAACCGTTTCGGCGGCACGCACCACGGCTACTTCCTGCCGAGTGAGGGCGACAGCGACATCGCCTACGCCCTCTTCTCCTTCGCTAGCCTGGCCAGTTACGAGCAGTACCGTGCGGACAGCATGTCCGACCCGGAGTGCCAGGACGCGTTCGAACTGGCTCGTAGCACCCGCTGCATCAAGCGGTATGAGCGCCGCTTCCTCCGGCCGCTCGATGGCTTGTCCTAGGCCAGGGGGAGCGCGGGGGGACCGCGACGAGCGGATGTGCTTGGCGCGGCGATGGCAGCGCTACTGAACTTGATTGGGTCCTACGTTGTTGGTGGGTCGGACGGGCCAGTCGTATGGTCCTGGGATCCAGAGGCGCCGGGTACGGCTCTGATTGGGTTGCCGTCGATGGTTCACGTCACCTGGCCGCCCGGCGCCTCACGACGACTCGGCCGCTGATCAGGAGCTGCGGGCCCCTGTGGGTACATCGTCACGTTCAGGGGCGCTGTCTTGTCGGACTGGTGAGGACAGGCGCGACCAAGGGAGCCGGCGACACCATGACCACCCCCGAGCCGGGAGACGGCCGACCCAACCCGAGCCTCAGCGCGATCACGAGCGAGCGGCGTCAGCTGATCAACCTCGCCTACCGGCTCCTCGGCTCCTCGGCTCCTTCGCCGAAGCCGAGGATGCCGTGCAGGAAACCTACGCCCGCTGGTACACCCTGTCTCCGCAGCAACAAGCCATCGAATCCCCCGGCGCCTGGCTGACCAAGGTCGCCAGCCGCATCTGCCTCAACTTGCTCAGCTCGGCACGAGCCCGACGGGAGAGCTACGTCGGCGACTGGATTCCCGAGCCCCTACCCGAACCTGCGGAGTGGTCAGGCGGTCGGGCGGGCGACACCACCATTGACCCGGCCGACCGCGTCACCCTCGACGAGTCGATCAACATGGCCTTCCTCGTCGTACTCGAATCAATGACCCCGGCCGAGCGCGTCGCCTTCATCCTCCACGACGTCTTCCGCTACCCGTCCGCCGAAGTCGCCGACATCGTCGGCCGCACGCCGGCGGCCTGCCACAAGCCGGCCTCATCGGCCCGCCGGCGCATCCGCACCTCGCAAACACCCGCGCCCCCGGCCGCCCGGCAACTTGCCATCGTCAGGAACTTGAAGCAGGCCTGGGAAGCCAAGGACATCGACGCCCTCATCGGCCTCCTCGACCCGGACGTCACGACAACCAGCGACGGAGGCGGCCTCGCCACCACCGTGCGCCGCCCGCTCGAAGACGCCGAGCAGCTCGCGCGCGGCCTCGTCGATCTCGCCGGCAGGCTTGCCAACCTGACGATCCTGGAGCGTACCGTCAACGGTCAGCCCGGCCTCGTCGCCCAGCAGGACGGCGTCATCGTGACCGTGTACGCATTCGGCATCGCAGGCGACCAGATCACGCACATCTGGGCCGTACGCAACCCCGAGAAGCTCCGGCCGTGGACGGTGGACCACAGCGCTAGGCGGACGGATCTATCGTCCTGGCACACGGTCGACAGGAAGTGCTCAAAGTCCAGCAGTGCGCCGCCCATCTGTTCCGGAGTGGCAGTAAGGGACAGCCGGATCACAGCGGCCCTGTCCGGCTCGGAGACGTCCGTCAGCAGCTGCTCGGCAGGACTGAAGTCCGTCACGGTCCCCCAGGGCAGAGAGCCGTTGTCGTCCTCCTGGCGGGCCGGGGCGGCGAAGCTGACGTCGGCCCGACCAGGTGTGGCTCCCCGCCTGCGCACACGGTCTTGACCGGGCCCGCAGGACCTGGCGACTGGTCAGTCTGCGGCTGGGCGAAGGCAGAGGGTGTTGCGCTGCCGCATTTCTGTTCACGTGGTGGGCCTGGCCGTCGTCGTCCAGGGCCACGGGCGGGTTGTTCCGGCGCGGGCCGAGCGGTGGGCGGCAGCCAGGAGTGCCTCGATCGGGGGGCCAGGACGCGGGTCAGCGCCCGGCAGACCTGGCCGGTATTTCGGCATGCAGGCCGAGGCCACGAAGGGCTTGAACGCGTAGAGGTCGACGTCGTCGAGCAGGATTGCGGCGGACTTGCCGCCCAGCTCCAGCGTCACCCGCTTGAGGCCTTGCCCGCAGGCCGCGGCGATGGCCCTACCCGCCGCAATCGAGGCGAATTCCTCTTCGGTCGCCGGATTCCCTGGCAGTACCCGGAACCGGGGCGGGTATGGGCGGACTGGCTGTACGGCGAACACCCGTGTCCACCGGCGCGCCGTGCTGGAGGAGTTCGCCTCCGACATCATCACGAACCAGGACCAAGACCAAGACCAGGCGCACCTGGGCGACGGTGGTGTCGGTGGTGTCGGTGGTGTCGGTGGGCGGGGGCTGGTACCGGCGGCATTGCGGGTGCTCAGCCTCAGATGATGACGCCGACGTCATCGTCGGCATGGCCCCGCCCTGGACCCGGCGAGGAGTTCGTCGTCACCGAGCCCGAGGCACGATCGTGAGCGGCGGGAGGCCTGCCCGGAGAGCCGGTGGATCGGCCGACGCACGCGACCCCCCTGGCTTCGGCAGCCCCTCGGCTGCGGTTGCCCCTGGCCGTACGCCCACGGCTACCGGGGCGGACGGAGGCCCGGGCGCGTCCCAACCGAACCAAGATCACACATTGCTACGCTCAGCACCCCCCATCACCCTGTGTGATTTGTGGGTCGGTTGTCCGTGTCCATCCCTCCGTAGACAGCAGAGGAAGACCCCCATGCGCATCCGCTTCGCCATGCCCGTCCTCGCGGCCACGGCCGCTCTGGCCGCCGCGGCCGCCACGTTCACCGCTCCGACCGCGGCGGCCGGCTCCGTGGCCCCGAACGAACTGACCTACGGCAGCGACTTCCTGCTGCAGAACCAGTACCAGGGCGACGGCGGCTACCTGGACACCAACGGACGCTCTGCGCAGTCCGGCGCCACCTACGACGTGAGCACCAACGAGACCCCCAACAGCCGCGGCCCCAAGACGTCGGTCTGGAAGATCGTCTCCGCAACCGGCAAGGCCAACGGCACCCGCGTCACCAGCGGCGACGTCGTCTACCTCGTCAACCAGTACTCCAGCGGCACCTACCTGGACACCAACGGGCGCTCCGCCCGCTCCGGTGCCAAGTACGACGTGTCCACCACCGCCACCAAGGACCGCGGCCCCGGCACCGGCAAGTGGCACATCTTCGGCAAGACTTCCTCCCCCACCAACGGCCGTATCCGCACCAACGACATCGTGCACCTGCTCAACGACTACGGCTCCGCCAACGGCGGCTTCCTCGACACCAACGGCCTGTCCAACCAGCAGGGCGGAGCCAAGTACGACGTATCCACCAGCCACTACTGGGACCGCGGCACCGGCACCGGCTCCTGGAAGGTCCTGCCCGCCTCCTGACCCCGACCCACCGGCCACAGACGCGTTCAGGCTGGTCGAAGGGTGTTTCACCGCATGGTGTGGCTCGATGTATCTGCGCAGTGCGCAGGTGGGCCGGTCCGTTCTTCACTGGGGCGGAAGGGAGCTTGCCTGCGGGGCCGGGGTTCGGCAGAGGGGGCCGCGCACACTTTACGTACCGTCACCATCCAAGCTCCCCCACAGGTTCGACATCAGTCCGGTCACCGCGATCCGGCGCAGCCGCACCATCACACCCCCCTTCATGACGCCGCCCGCAACCTCGGGCCCCCTGTTGCGCAACAGGTCAGCACCACCCGTTGCGCAACCCGTTGGGCAACCCGTTGCGCAACCTCGCCTAAGGTCGGCGTGCGCCATCGTCGGCCGGCGTGCCCTGGTGGAAGTACATACGCCAGCCCACTTCCGTCAGACGCCACACGGAGCTCCGCCATGCCCGGCGCCCGCTGTGGTCAGCGAAGTACGTCAGGTGAACGATGCCGGGAGCGAGCACGACCCCTGACATCTCGCTGACCTTGACCGGAGCTTCGGGGACCACCGAACCGTCGCTGGTCACCGTGAGAATCGACGTCGCGTCCCACCGCCGCCCCGACGCCCCGATCTCGAGAAACTCCGGGTCCAGGAGCTCCGAGACCAGGACCGGCGAAGCACGCACGTCAGCGTCGAGAAGCCGCATCTCCGCCTCAATGGCCGCTTGAACGTCCCACTCACTCTCGTTTCCCATGCGCGAACCCTATGGACGTTCCTCGTCACGTCACAGCGAATAATTCACACAGCACATCTCCCAAGGCGGAGGAAGAGCGAAGAAGGGGCGCCTGACCTCAGACGAAAGCCGGCACGGGGCACGCAGCCTGTGCCGACAAACGACGCAGCGCGGCTTCGGCGAGCAGGGCGGCAGAGACGAGAGCCACCAGCGGCTGCAGAGGCGCCCAGTAGCTGAGCGCCCCGGAGGCACCGAGCAGCAGCAGGACGACTTTGTTGCAGACCGGGCAGCCAACTGCCAGGAACGACAGCAGGCCGCCCAGCCACCCCAGACGGTTGCCGCGCGGAGCTTGCTCCGTTCCGGTCGTGGCGGGCTGGCGCACATAGGTGCCCAGCACGAGGCCGCCGGCCAGGACGGCGGTGACGGCAAGTGCCGGATAGTTCCACCACTGCACCGGAACCGACCGGGAGAACAGCGGGCTGGGGACCACATCGGTTGGCACGCCGACCACTACTGCGGTCATCAGTGCGCCGGCGCCGGCCGTGGCCCACTGCCGGGGCCGCCAACCGCGTAGCGCCATACCCGCCCGGCTCAGTGAGCGCGGGGAAGAAGACATGTTCAGTTACTCCGTTCCATCGGATTCAGGGACACGACGCAGCGGTCGGTCTAAATCCGCAGAACGGAGTGAAGCGCAGACGGGCGAGGCGGTGCGGGCCCCGCGGGCGAGGCCCGGAAGTCGAACTCTGACCCCGGCATGAATGCCAGGTCCTGGGCGGACAGGCATGACGAGACAGTCACGAAGGAATGGCTGTCAACGCGAGGGGCGCGCCGCTCGAGGACCATCTTCTTACCGCACGGCGGCGCGGAAACGTCACCTTCCACAACGAGCGAGACCCGCTCCTGAAACTGCAACTGTTCGACGTCGGCAGAAAACCCAGCTGGCGTCGGCGCGGCACTGTGATCTGCCTGCTCCGCCTGGCTGGACACGCACAACAGCGCCACCACGGCAACGAGCAGGCCCAGCACGGCGCGGAAACCGGCGAGCGCCGGTCCGCGTGCCGCTGGCAGCCTCATCATCACCAATCCAAGGGTCGTACGAGCACAGCCACAATAGACCAGCCAATCCGGCTCATCTGTACACCCCCAGGAACACCGCCCCGCGAATCACAGAACACGGTGACAGCGACTGCGGTCACGGCAATGCCCTGCAGTCCCGCCCGGCCGCCGAACAGCACACAACTCCGATCAGCCCGCCACTGATGAGCGCCGTGAAGGCCGGTACCCGACAGACCCCGGCCTTCCGGGTGGACCCGACCCGTCATTCCGTCCCGGGCTGGGTGAGCGGGCACGGGCGGCGCGGTCACCTCTTCCAAGCCGTGTGGAGCGAGGCGGTCTGGGCGCAAGACGCCAGACCGCCTCGCTGTCCACCGGACCGCCGCGCTGGGAGTAAGACGGTGTCCTATGTGGTGAGCCGGAGAAGTCGCTTGTAGCAGCACAGTGCCGCGGCGAGGCAGAGAAAGGCCAGGTAGTTGCGGGGGTGGCGTTCGTAGCGGTGGTTGAGTCTGCGGTAGCTGGTCGGCCACGACATGGTGCGCTCGATGACCCACCTTCGGCGTCCGAGCCGTTCGCTGGACTCGATGCCTTTGCGGGCGATGCGGACGCCGATGCGTTTACCGCGCAGCCACTTCCGCAGTTCAGGTGTGTCGTACTGCCTTGTCGGCGTGGAGTTTGCGGGGTTTTTGGTTCCAGCCGCGGTGGGGGTCGTGTCTCGATTGGAGACCGGCCACCATGGGCTTCAGGCCTTGGCTGTCGTGGGTGTTGGCGGCGGAGACGCCGACGACCAGGGGCAGTCCGGCCGCGTCCGACAGGACGTGCATCCTGGAACCGGGCTTGCCCCTGTCCACGGGGCTGGGGCCTGTAAGAAGGTAGGGCAAGCTCAGTGGCCGTGCCGGGCGATCGCGCGCAGGAAGGCGATGGTCTCCTCCTCGCCGCTGGTGGCTTCGTCCAGGGACGTCCCGTACCGGCGGCTGGCCGAGAGCTTCACGATGGTGGTCCGGCTGACCGGATCGACGTAGACGAACTGGTTGTAGACGCCGACCGCGCTGAACTCGCCACGGTCTCCCGCCGGGAGCCACCACTGGTAGCCGTAGCCGACCCCATCGGCTTGCTGGCCGCCGACAAGGGGGCGGCCGGGTCGAAGATGCGGCGCGGTCACGGTGACCGAGTCGCGCACCCACTGCGCGGGCACGATCTGCCGGCCCTGCCACACACCTCCGTTGCGGTACAGCTCTCCGAGCCTGGCGAAGTCGCGGGCGGTCAGATTGAGCCCGCCGAAGGCGAGTTCCGTCCCGGCAGGGTCCAGCAGCCAGTAACCCGCCGACGTCATGCCGAGCGGCCCGCACAGCTTCTCGCTCATGTAGTCGGCGACCGGTCGGCTGGTGGCGCGGGCCACCAAGGCGCCAAGTACCTGCGTCTCGCCGGAGTTGTAGCGACAGACGGTGCCGGGCCCGCTCTCGCGCACCATGTGGGCGACGAAGTCGTCGAGCGTGCCGCCGATGCCCGCCGTCGCGGCGGTGAGCCGGTAGATGTCGGAGGTCGGGTCGTTGTAGTCCTCGTTCCACCGGGCGCCGGAAGACATCTGGAGCACGTCCTTGATGGACACACCGTCGTACGCGGAACCGGGCTGCACCGGCACGTAGGAGCTGATGGGCTCGTCGATGCTCGTGATGTGCCCCTCGGCGACCGCTATACCGACGAGCGCGGAGATGAAGCTCTTGGAGACCGACATGGACAGCCACTGCACGTCCGGGCCACCGGTCAGGAAGTAGCTCTCGTGTCTGATGACCCCGTCGACGAGCACGAGCAGTGCGGACGTGTCGGTGCGGGCCAGGAACTCCTTGGTCGGCCGTGAGGTGCCGTCGTAGTCGTAGGTCTCCGGCAGGGGGGTCGTCTCACCGTGTGGCCAGGGATGAGGCTGCGCGGAGGGGGCCATCTCGCGGGTGTCGAGGAGGTCCTTCATCCGGCAGAAGTGCTCGTGCTGCGGCGCGCCGGTGAAGAGGCCGAGGTCGGGCAGGGTCATGCGCTTCTGATCAGTCATTGCCGTCCTTCGAGTGGAACGAGGGATCCGGAAGGAGATAGGGGGAGCGGGCGGGCCGACACCACTGCTGGGGTGGGCTCGTCCTGGGGGCCGGAGGACCCGGCTGCGATACCGAAAGTAGCAGTACCACTTGGTTAGGGCAACCGGGTGGTACTGTTAAAGTTCCATTGACACGAGTAGGGGAAGGCAGCGATGAGTTCTTCCCGCGTCGACGGGCGCACCCTCCGGTTCCAGCACCGGCGGCCCGAGTTGCTGGCCGCGGCGACCGAGTACGTCCTTGAACACGGCGTCAGCGGCCTGTCCCTGCGCCCCGTGGCGCAGGCGCTCGGTGTCACCCACGCGACACTGCTACGGCACTTCTCCTCGAAGGACGAACTGCTCCTGGCCATCGCGGAGAAGGTCCGCACGGATCTGGCCGCATGGCTGATGTCGGACGTGGAACTCCGTGAGGCACACTCGACGGCCGAACTCGTCAGGGCGCTATGGCGTCGGCTGTGCGAACCGCAGGAACAGCGCCAGTTCCTCCTGCTTTTCGAATTCGTCGGACATCACGGGGAGAGGTCCGGGGAAGACGAGAAACTCTCCCGGTCGATCGTCCACGACTGGATCGGGATCATCGCCAACAGGCTTGCCGCGGACGGCTGGCCGCCCGAGGATGCCTCCGCATTGTCCACCCTTGTCCTCGCGCAGGTGCGGGGCCTGCAGCTCGATCTCCTCATCTCCGGGGACCGCGCACGAGCGGACCGCGCCATCGACTTCGCCGTACGCCTCCTCGACCGCTCCACCCGGGCCGGCAGTGCAGACGATCACGGGTAGGCAGCCACGTTCCGGCTCCTTTGCCTGATGCCGGCCTGACGACCACGGCCGGCTCAAGCCAGCGGCAGCAACTCGACCTGACGCGGGCCTGCCCGCGCGGGACCGCGCCGCGATCGTCGAGCGCCCGGCGGATCGACGCGCCGCTGAACTACCAGCAGGGCGTCCTCCCATCCGGGCCGGGAGCCCGGAGCCTGACCGAATTCTTCGCCAGCATCGACGCGAAGCTCGAACCGATGGCAGCGGCGGCGCCGAAGACCCAGCGCAGTGACCGCGATGTGCTCAACCTGCTGGCCACCACGACAGATCGTCGCTGCAATGCGATGCGGCCAGTTCTCACGCACCGCCTCATCCCGCTCGACGACTCCCAACACGCGGTCATGTTCAACCAGTTCGCTCACGAAGGCACGATCTCAGCCCTCACTGACAGCGAGGGCCCGCGAACACTAGAGACGAGTGATTCGCATCACAGAAGATCCTGCAGAATGCAACACGGTCAACGATCTGCGTCGCAAACGGAGCCTCGGATAGCGACCTGCTCAATCGCCACACGAGGTATCCGCACACGACCTCTGCGGACACAAGGCACACTGCCCTGACCCACCTCGGCGAGCAGGGGGCGTCGCTGCTGATGCTGATGGCCAAGTCGCGGCACAAGAAGACGGAGAACGGCCGCCGGTACTTCAACGCCCTCACCGGCGGCCGTCGCCGAGCTACTGAGTTTGAACTCGTGCTGTCGCATTCGGCTGACCGGGCCCTGTGCTGTGCGGTATCACCGTTGGATGCGGTATCCACAAGGGGGCGGACTGACCGCTGAGCGTCGGGAGTTCCGGGAGCGGGTTACGGCTGGAGGCCGCTGAGCGGTTCGAGCGGGGTGAGACGAGCGCGGTGATCGCCAAGGAGTTGCGGGTCAGCCTCCAGTCTGTGCAGCGGTGGCGCCGGACTTGGGCGGAGGGCGGCTCGCGGGCTCTGAACTCGGGTGGCCCGGCGTCGCTGCCTCGGCTGAGTGACGAGCAGTTCGCTCAGCTGGAGCGGGAGCTCACCAAGGGCCCGGCCGCGCGCATGGCTGGGAGGACCGGCGCTGAACCTTGGGCCGGATCAAGACTGGTGAAGGTGTGGGGCCGGCGACGGCCGCGGTGGCGGTGGCGGTGGCCGGGGCGACGGTCAACGCGAGCCCGGCGAGAGCCGAAACAGCCGTGAGGAACGCGGTACGGCGCAGATGACGAGTCATGCCGATCGTGCTCCGGGTCTGATCAGCGAAGAATCGTTGCTGCCCGGCAGGTGTCACCCGCGCAGGTGGGAAGTCGTACCGGGGGCCGCAGTGGAGCGTCGTGACAGTGCGTCGGGTCCGGTCCCCCGCTCACAGACTTTGCGCAGCCGGTACCGGGCCGGGCTCGTCGTTCGTGGGTCGCGCACGGGCTCCGGGGCGCCTCGGCGTGGTGGGCCGGGCGCGCAAGAACGTTCTCGCCCCTTCACATCCTCTGATCTGACGATCCCTTCGAAAGGTGCCACTGCGGACATGCAGAACTGGAACTCTGACCGGATGACCTCGCGCCCCGACCATCCCTGTGTGCTGCCCAGCATTGTGTCGTGGCTTCACGATGTGCACTGCAGGCGAAAGTCCAAGGTGGAGAATCCTCACGTTGCCAGAATGATGAGGGAGTTCTTTTCTCCACGGCCGGATCCGCTCGGGCGAGTATGAGCAGTCGGTCCTCAGCCCGCTGCTCGGTGCCGGACTCGACGTCCCGGCCTGACCGCCTTGGCGAGCGTCGCGGGCGCCGCGACCAGCACTGTGCGCGGTTGCCCACGCGGCCGCAGGCCGCCCTGCAGGTTCGGCAGAGGGGATGCGTACCGGCCGAGCACGTTGATGCGGTGCCTGACTTATGGGGCAGGGGCCTGGTGGCGTCAAGCCCGCTGCGTGAGCAGGTCATCGAGTTCGGCTGCGAAGAGCAGGGCTGGGTCGAGGCCCATTCCCGTGAAGTGACCGGCGAGTTCCAGGGACAGGACGCCGTGCAGCCGGGTCCAGAAGGTCAGGGCCCGGTGAAGGGCCGCGGGCGGGGCTGCGTGGCCGTCGGCCCAGTCCCGGTGTTCTTCCAGGTGGGCGCCGAACGGTGTCGCAGGGCCGTCCGGAGTGAGGGCCGCACAGGCGTCGAGCAGGGTGGCCATGATCTGGGAGGAGATCCTGGTGGTGTCCTCGGGGGCGTGGTAGCCCGGCACGGGGGTGCCGTAGATGAGGAAGTAGCGCTGGGGGTCCTCCAGGGCCCAGTCGCGCAGGGCGTGCGCCAGCCCGGTCACGTCGGCGCCGGCGGCGAAGGCCGTGCGGAAGGTGTCGGCGAGACTTTGGTACGCGTCCCGGATGAGCTCGGTGATCAGCTCATCGCGGCCGGCGAAGTAGCGGTAAAGCGCGGGGCCGCTCACGCCCATCTGTTTGGCGACCGCGTTGAGGGACAGCGCGGGCACTCCTGCCGCGGCGATCTGTTCCCAGGCGTGCTCCTTGATCTCCGAACGGACCTGGGCGCGGTACCGCGCCCGCGGGGTCTTCGGATCCGGTTCCCCCACGGCCCGCCACCTTCCCTGTTCTCTCTGCTACATCTTCAAGGTTTCGTTAGAAGCTATCACGCAGGCCTTGACCTTCCATCACATCGCTAGTTATAACCTCTAACGAACATACAAGCTTCTAGCTCTTTCGGGGTGCGCCGCGCGGCCGTCCCGCTCGCCGCCCGTCCGACGACAAACATCCGCCCGACAGTCAGGGCGCACTCAACAGACAGCTCCGCTCGGCAACCGACAAGAGGAACACCATGCCCGGCATCCGCACCGTCCTGTTCACCGTCCCGCTCGCCCTCGCCGTCCTCGGCACCGCTGCCGCACCCGCCGGAGCCGCCCACCACCACCCCGGCACGTCCCTCACCTGCCACGGGGAAGGTGTCGATCCCGACGCGCGTGTTCGCCACAGGACCGAGACCTTGATCCACGCGCCGTTGCGCACCATCTGGAAACTGCAGACGGACGTGACGCGCTGGCCGTCCTGGCAGGCCTCCGTCAAGACTGCCGAACGCCTCGATCACGGCCCCTTCCGGAAGGGCTCGGCGTTCCGGTGGATGACCCCGATACCCCCCAACCCCGCGACACCGGCGACCGAGCTGGAGATCACCTCGACCGTCGAGCAGCTCAGGCCCAACTCCTGCATCCGCTGGACCGGCCCCGCGATCGGCGAGGGGCTGCGCATCGACGGTGTCCATGTATGGAACTTCACCGCGGTCGAGGGCGGCGTCCGCGTGAGCACCGAGGAAACCCACACCGGTGCCCAGGTCGACGCGGATGTGCCCACCGCGACGGAGATCCTCCGCCAGGGCCTCGAAGAATGGCTGCACGAACTGAAGACCGCCGCCGAGGCCCGCGCCGACGACCGGCGGAACTGAATGGGCGAAGGATCGCAGACCTCCCTGGGTCCATGCCCCAGGGAGGTCTGCCAGGTTTCACTCCGCCGCGAGGAAACCCTCGACCCCCGCGGCGGCTTCACAAGGCCGACATCGGCAGCCCCCATACCTGCCATCACACCGGCCGACGCCGGGCCGCTACACCCCAGCTCAAGGTGGGCGACGCCAGCCCGACCAGACTCAAGGGCCGCATCCTCAACCCCAACGAGGACTGACCTCAGCCTCGGACTCAGCCCCGCCGGTGGCACCGGTCATGCAGCCCGGAACCACCGGCGGGGCACCAGGCCACATCGAGCGGGCACTTCGCCCGGAAGCCGCCTCGGGGCCGAGCGATCACATGAGGCCCCAGCCCTCCACGGGAACAGAGAACAGGAGACCCCGCTCCGGCTCCTGCCCCGCGACGACCTCACCATCCCGGCCCGTGACTCATCGCACCGCCGCCGGAGGCCACCCCCACCGTCGCTAAAGGAATGTTGGAGTGCCCAGCAGGGTGTCAGCGTGGCAGCGGCCCATCCGGAAGCCATGGATGCCGGGGCCGTCCGGCAGCCGCAACTACGCCACTACCGGCCAGCCGCAATGGGTGGCGACCATGCTCGGCTATGACGTGTGGGAGCCGATCGCGCGTCCGGCGCTGCTGGTCGACCTCGGCGAGATGGCCCGCCGCAGGAGCTGCGCTTCGGTTCTGGCATGACGTGCCGGCGGCGGCTTGACTCATGGAACGAAGCCGGCATCTGGGACAGCGTCTCATCAGGCGTGTCCTGCGTCCCGCCGCCCTGCGGACGCACCCTCGACGGCGGGATCAGCGGCTTCGCGATCTCCCGCAGCCTGTCCGGAACAATCCAACTCCAAGTGCCCCGCTCCGTGGACAGCACAACGCGCGATCGCTATATGGGACACCATCTTGCTCATCCATGAATTCCTGATGCTGCGCCGGTTCAGCCGGTCTGGGTGTAGTGCTGCAGATAGAGGAAGATCGACTTCCAGCCCGATCCCACGTTGACGATGTGCAGTTGACCGCCCGACGGACCGAAGTCCCAGGCGGCGATCCCCTGAACCTCATCTCCGGACTCGACGTCCTGATGGAACTCGTAGGCAACCCGACCGGAACTGATGTCGATCGAGTGAACCGACTTCGCCGAGTCGTCCACGGAGGCATAGAGCTTGCCCTGCCACATCGCGGCGCCCTGGATCCTACTCAGGGGCTGTGACAGCGTCACGGTCCTCACCACAGGAAGCGTCGAACCGGCCGGAAGATTCAGCAGGTCTTTCAGGCTATAGGCGACTAGTTTGTTCGTGCCCTGCGCGGCATCCTGATCCCAGGGCGAGGTGTAGACCAGTCCCGCAGCAGCGTCCACCGCGACCCACGGCACCCCGCCCGGCATCTGCGCAAGGGGCAGTTGCACATAGCGACCCGTGTAGCTCAGGTCACTCGCGTTGTACAGCGCCAGCAGCGGATGCTGGTAGCCACTGTCACCATCCTCGATCGGCGCGATCACATAGCCGCCGTAGTACTCCACGTCCCCTATGTGATCGCTGCCGTACGTCCCGCTCAGCTCCCAGGGAATCGGGGCCACCGATGATGCGACCTCCGAGTCGTTTGCGACGGCGGCCTTCACCATCCCGCCGGGCCCGGCATAGTAGAAATACGTCCCGTCCGTCGCCACACCCTGCCCGCGCTCCAGCGCATTGAGCCCTGTCCACCGCTGATAGTCCGCCGTCCGTGTCCAGGTCGCGGCCATGGCGGGAGACGCCGCACTCCCGATGAGTGTCGCGGCCGCGATTGCCGCGACCGCCGAGACCCTGCCCAGCTTCATCTGATTCCACCCTCCCTTTGTTCTGCAATGCGGAACGTCGCTTTTTCGGGGGCGAGTGGATTACAGCAGCGGCGGACGACCACCGTCAATGAGCCCTGGATGAACGCCGGTTCAGCTACGAGGCGGGGCAACGACTCGATGACTGCCCGGTGGCAGTGGCTCCTCAGTAGCCCCGGAGGTAGTCGGCTATCCGTTCAAACTTGTCTGGGTCATCGCCGAGGTACCCGATCACAGAGTTGCACCGCCGGTGAAGGATGCCTCTCATGCAATCCCCGCAGGATGTCTTCCAGGGCTTGCAGAAAATCAACACGCTGGTTTGATCTCCGTTCCGTCGTCAGTTGTGGCGAGGAATGCGGCCACGTCAGCGGGGGTTCGGAATCTGGCCGTTGAGGGTGGGATGGTGCGGCTGCGTTCGGCGAGGGCGGTTGAACCTGGTGGATTGCCCTGGTGAGGGTGCTGCCGTTGACGCCGAAGAGCTGGGCAAGCAGGCCTCGGGGCCCGAGTTTGCGCAGGTAGAGCACGGTGGTCAGGACTCTGTCGGCCGTGGTCAGTTTGTCTTTGGCGCCTGCTCCGGGAGCACGGACCTGGTCGAGGTGATGGTCGGTGTCGCCGGGGCGCGCGAGCAGTTGGTCGTCGAGGAGCGAGCCGGGCCGGACGGCCCGGCTCGTCAGTCCGTTCTCCGGAGAGCAGAGGAATTACGTGAGCCCAGAGCTAAAGGGGAGCATCAGTGCCGAGTCCGTGTGGACCGTGATGCGCACTGGTGTGGAGATGGTGGCGTCCACCGGCGAGTCCCCGGTGCCAGGATTGCGGGCGTAGCGCGGATGGGCGCCTCCGCTGATCTGCCAGCGTATGCGGTGACCCGCGGCAAAGCGATGGGCGGTGGAGCTCATCGGCACGCTGACCTGCGAGGGCGCATGTCCAGTCGTTCGAAGCCGGCCCAGCCCGTCACAGACGTTGACTGAGCGTCCTTGTGCGTCCACGTCGCACAAGCGGGTGAAGACATCGGCGTACCCGGTGTCCGTGGAGATACTCAGCCGTGCGGAGACCTGGCCCAGGATGTCCACGGGTTCGGTCAACGGTGGGCCGGTGAACGTCAGGACATCGTCTCGGGCCTCCAGGCTGCTGTTGTCGCGAGGGCCGGCGGTGCGGGAGAGCAGCGGGCCGCCGATGGAAGGGGTGGGGTCGGCCGGGTCGTAGCGGAACGTCGTCAGTGGGGCGGAGTCCGTGGGGGCCTGCTGGGTGAGGTGCCCGCCCGAGGCGGGATACCACGAGGTGGCAGCGCAGGCCGGCGGCCAGTTGTCGAGGTCCCGCCAGGCGTTTTCGCCGCCGATGTGCACGCGCACCCCTGTGGGGCGCAGGCCGGATGGGTCGGCGTACAGGTGGGCGCGCAGCCAGGCGAGGCTTTCGGCGAACACCTCTGGCCATCCCCGCTGCAGGGCCGAGGTGTGGGTCCAGGGGCCGACGAGCAGGGCGGTCTCGCATCCGGCCTGACGCAGCCGGTCGTACTGCTCGAAGGTCTGGTCGACCAGCGCGTCATGCCATCCGGTGATCAGAGCCGTGGGCACGCTGAGCCGCTCTGCTGGCTCCGCCAGCGACGCGCCGCGCCAGTACGTGTCCTTGGGGTCAGGGTGCGTCATGACGTCGTCCAGCCAGGGCACTTCGCTCCCGAGGGCGGACACGTACGCCCCGCGCAAGGGCTGCGCGGTGGAGACGTCGCGCAGGCGGCGCTGAAGGCGCAGCGTCGCCCTCAAGAACGGCCCCATGCCCTGGTGCTGGTACGTCATGCCCATACCGACGGCGAGGGCGTTCTCCAGGCGTAGCGCACCGTCCGCGTGGAACAGGGCGTAGGGATCGTGCAGGCCCACCTGCACCACCATTGCCTTCAGTTCCGGCGGCGGGTCCAGGGCAAGGGCCCATTGCACGTAACCCAGGTAACTGGGGCCGACGGTCCCCAGTGTTCCGTTGAACCAGGGCTGCTCACGCAGCCACGACACCGTGGCCTGCCCGTCGGCGACCTCGTTGCGCCACAGGTCGAACGCGCCTCCCGAACCGCCGGTGCCGCGGCAGCTCTGCAGGACCACGTGAAAGCCCTGTTCTGCGAAGAGCAGGCCGTACTGGGGAGACCATGGCAGGCCGCGGCCATAAGGAGAGCGGACCAAGAGGGTCGGGAAGTCGCCCTCCGTACGCGGGAAGTAGTGGTCCGTGACTAACGGGCTTCCGTCGGCGGCCGGCACCACCAGCCCCGGTTCCCACCCGACCTCGTGCCGTTTCGCCGGCAGGCCTCGCCAGGTCGCCCTCATCATCCGTGAGGACAGCGGTGCCTTTCCGGCAGGTGGCACCCATACCGGTCCGGCTACGGCGTCGGGCGTGCGTGATGGCATCGTTCCCCTCCTCTATTCCGTACGATGTACGAGAATAGAGGATGCTTGGATGACCTTCGCAAGAGCCGCCTCAACAACCAGGGGAAGGAGCGCGAGACCGTGTCCCGTGACGGGGGGTCGGGCGCCGCAGGCGTCGACCCCGAACAGCTCTGGCTGCGTCCCACCGGGCCCCGCAGGGGCCGCAGGCCCTCCTTCAGCCGGGAGGAGATCATCGTGGCAGCCGTCACGCTGGCGGACGCCGAAGGGCTCGAAGCGGTCACCATGCGGCGGGTGGCTGCCCAGGTCGGAGCCGGTGCCATGTCGCTCTACAGCTACGCCCCCGACAAGGAGACACTGCTGGAACTGATGGTCGACCACGTCAGCGGCGAACTCACGGTCACGGACCCACCCAGTGGTGACTGGCGTACCGATCTGAAGACCATCGCCCACCTGCAGCGCGCCCACATGCTGCGGCACCCCTGGCTGCCCGCCGCCTTGTCCACCCGTCGCGTTCCGGGCCCCAACACGCTGGCCTTTCTGGAACATGCTCTCGCCGCCCTGCAGCCCACCGGGCTGGACGGTGCAGCGAAGCTGGAGGTCTTCGCCCAGCTCACCGCATTCGTGGCCGGACACGTCGCTCACGAGATCGTGCAGGCCGCAGCCTCACAATCCCCGGACCAGGTCGCAGCCGAGGCCCGCTACCTCGCCGCTGTCGCCGCCGACGGCCGACACCCGGAACTCGCCGAAGCCCTCTCCGCCCCCGGACGCCCACTCACCGCCGAAGCCACCTTCGCCCGCTTCCTGGGCCGCCTGGTTGACGGTCTCGACGCCGACTGATGCCACGCACCTGTGGATGCGCCCCGTCCGCGGCACCTCGGAGAGACAAGCCGTCGACCTTTCCAAGGCCCCGGCTACGGCGAAGGCTGCCACCAGCCCGGTTGAGGGCGGCTGACCGGCTACGTGCGGAGTTGAGGCCTGCGTGGGCAGCGCGCGGATCACAGCATGGCGGCCGGCGCCTGCTGGCGCAGGTGACTGTTCTTCTCGGGACACCATCTGGCCCGTGACGATGGGTGCCGCCTGGTCCAGCTCGCCAAACCTGCCGAATCCTCCCGTCGGTTCGGCCCGGGGCACCCAAGGGCCGTCACATCCGCTATGGTCGTCATCATGTGTTCCGTCATCCACAACTGGCAGGCCACCCGCACCCGGTCGACACTCTGACCGTGGTGTCGGCCGTTGTCGGCACCAGGGCCCCACGTCCACCGTTCGCCGTACGCCTCAGGATGACGAGGATCTTCACCATGCGCGCAACCTCGCGCCCCACTTTCGTATTCGTTCACGGCAGCTCCAGCAACGCTCGGGCCTGGAGCCCGTTGCAGAACGAGCTGGCCCTGCTCGGGCACTGCTCGCACGCCGTTGACCTGCCCGGCCACGGCGACCGTGCCGACGGCCCTGCCGCCTACTACCGGCAACCCCAGGACGTCGCGGCACTGGCCGCCGCCCCCTCTCCGCTGCGCGGCGTCACGTTGCAGGACAACGTGCGGCATGTGGTGAACACCCTGCGTCGGCTCGCCGAATGGGGTCCGGTCGTCCTGGTCGGCAACAGTCTCGGCGGTCTGACGATCAGTGCCGTCGCCAACACCGCACCGGAACTGCTCGACCGCGTGGTCTACCTCTCCGCGCTCTGCCTCAGCGACCCGGCCATGCTCACCGAGCCGTGGGACGTGGTCGACGACAGCCTGCTGGACGCCGTGGCGGCGCGGATAACCGTGCCGGACGTGCGCGATCCCGGTGTGGCCCGGCTGAACTGGCGCAGTGCTCACGCCGATCCGGCACTGTTCGCCGAGTTGAAGGCCGCCATCATGGCCGACTCCACCGACCACCAGTTCCGGCTGCTGCTGGACTCCATGGACCCGGACGAGAACCACTCGGTGCTGGAGCCGGCGGCGTTGGTCCGGGCCGACGGATGGGGACGCGTCCAGCACACCTACGTCCGTCTCTCCGCGGACCGCAGCATCACCCCGGCCGTCCAGGACTACATGATCCGCAAAGCAGACGCGCTGACCCCGCACAACCCCTTCGATGTGCACACGCTGGCCACCTCGCACGTCGGCTACTTCAGCCGGCCGCAGCTCTTCGCGGAGCTGTTGACCGGTCTCGTCTGAGGCATTCCCGGTGCCCCGGGCGGCCCGCCGCCGGCCTTGGCGCCAGGGACGCCCGGGGAGATACCGACAGCTGCGCCTGCTGGCAGTGTTGCCGAACAACGCCGCATCGGCCTTGACCAGTTGGGAATGCGCTGGTAGGCGGCTATCGGCACGTACGGCAAGTCGTGTCACACCTTCAGGTGGGCAGTGGGTCTGGCGCCGTCGGGCAGCGGTCTGGTGCCTACGTGGCCGTGGACACCGCGGTGGGGCATTCGCTCCAGCGCACCCGGGTGCCGACTGTCGCCCATGCGCGACGTGGCGTCGTTCGGATGGTTCTCCAGCCTCGAAGTGGCGACGGTCGTGTCCCTCGACCACGGACAGTTCGTCGAGCTCAAACAGGGCCGCGTACTGGCGCTGCTGGCAGTCACCTCACTCGCTTTCCTCGGCACCTACACCCTCTACACCTACATCAGCCCGGCCCTGCGGGATGCCACCGACGGCAACGAATCGCTCCTGACCCTGATCCTGCTGGCCTGGGGAGTCGGCATCCTGGCCGGGAACATCACCGCCGGGCGCCTGGTCGACCGCCACGATTCCGCGCGCGTCCTCACCGGCGCCCTCACCCTCGCAACTCTCGCCCTGGTGCTGACCCCGTTGGCGACCCGAGCCCTCGCCTCCACCCTGGTCTGGGCTGTGGTCTGGGGTGCGACCGTCGGCGTCATCGTTGTCCCCCAGCAGCACCGGCTCATCTCCCTCAGCCCCGCCGCCGCGCCGGTCCTGCTCGGCCTCAACTCCTCCGCGCTCTACATCGGGATCGCCCTCAGCGGCGGATTCGGCGGGCTGGCGCAGAAGTGGCTCGGGCTTGCCCCGGCCGAACTAGGACCGGTAGCTGCCGGCATCACCGCCCTGACCCTCCTCTGGCACCTGGGAACCACGCGCCGCCCCACTGCGCCCGCCCCCACAACACCGGAACCAACTTCGGCTGACTCAGAGAAATCCGAGGCATGACCCGTCATCCCGCGTCACCGCGTGCACAGCCCCGCGACACCACCGCCAGTGTCAACCAGCCCGACCAAGTGTCACCTACCCGCGGGCTCGGCGTCACGCCGGACGAGGTGACCGCCGCATACACGCCGGAGCTGCGGGCCGCCACCACCGACGGACTCAACCAGGCTCTTC
Source organism: Streptomyces sp. NBC_01591 (assembly GCF_035918155.1). Taxonomy (NCBI): domain Bacteria; kingdom Bacillati; phylum Actinomycetota; class Actinomycetes; order Kitasatosporales; family Streptomycetaceae; genus Streptomyces; species Streptomyces sp. NBC_01591. The sequence goes on along the minus strand of NZ_CP109328.1, from coordinate 565,492 downwards.
GCTCCTGAGCCGAGTTTGCTGCGGCGTTGGACTCAGCGGCTTGATTCTTCCCGCGTGTCGAAGGCTTCACGGGCGCGTGTGATAGCGGGCATGTTCTCCGAGGCCCACGCCAGCAACACGTCGATGGGAGGCCGCAGAGTCTTGCCGAGTGGCGTGATCCGATACCTGATCGCCACCGGGCGGGTGGAGACGACCTCGCGCTCGATCACGCCGTTTCGCTCGAGTCGCCGAAGTGTCGCGGTCAGCGACTTCTGCGTGACCTGCGGGATGGCTCGGCGCAACTCGTTGAAACGGCATGGGCGTTCGCACAGTTCGCCTAGAACACTGAGCGACCACTTGTCGAGGACCTGGTCGAGCAGTTCGCGATGCGGAGGGCCGATGAGGAATTCGTCCTCGGTATCCATGGAGAAACCTGGTCTCGTTGAAGTGTCCTTCTTCCACTAAGTATCTTACGGATACCTAGATCAGAGGGAGAACACTGATGACTGTCCAGCACTTCACGCCGGAAGGCATGCTGCAACCGGCTCCGTATCACCACGTGGCCGTCGGCACCGGCGCGACACACATCCACGTCAGCGGGCAGGTCGCACGCCGGGCCGATGGGACTCCGGTCGCACCCGGCGACCTGGCCGGGCAGGTCGCCCAGGCACTGCGCAACACCTACGTCGGGCTGGCGGGCGCGGGCGCGTCGTTCGCAGACGTGCTGCGCCTGACGTTCTACGTGACCCGATGGAGCCCGGAGAAGATCGGCGACTTCATGGCCGGTGTGGAGGACGTCGCCGACGAGATCGGGCTCCAGCTCCCCATGCCGCCGGCCTCCCTGATCGGTGTCGAGTACCTCTTCGAGCCGGATGTGCTCGTAGAAGTCGAAGCAACTGCGCTGCTCGGCTGACTCTTGAGGCGTGTCTTCCAGCCTCGTCTCCATGCGATCGCCACCGCGGGCGCCGAGGCCGGGTAGCCGGAGATCAGCAATGGTCTCCAGCTACCCGACCACAGTGGGGTGCTCGGCGCGCCATTCGCATCCGCGAGGTCAAGGAGCAGCAGGAGGCTCGCGCAAGGGAGCGGGCGCGGGCCGACCAGTCGTGGAAGACCCAGCCGCAACGGTCGGGCAAGACGGCGCTGCTGCACCGTGGCAGGTGCGGCCTGTACAGCGCGCAGCTCGGATTCCTGAACCGGGAGGACGCGCTCATCGCCCTGGCCGAGCCGGACATCGAGCCGTGCGAGGTGTGCCGGCCCGAGACGGGACTGGTGCAGGCGCCGGTCAGGCCGAAGATCACTGACGGAGTTGAGTAGCGGCGAGACCTACGATGACCACCATGGAACCAGTGTCCGCCCTCGTCCACCTGGACAGCCCCTTCATCAACTTCCGAGACTTCGACTTCGGAGAGGGCTCCCATGGCTACCGCTGGGTCAACGCCAAGCGATTCCAGCTATCGTCCGAGGCGCTGGACGACCGAGACGTGCTGGCCGCCTTGATCGCACATCCTCAGTTTCGGGACACGTACGACGGAGCCGGCGTTCAGGACTGGCCACGGCACGGTCAGTGGTGGCTAGCCCGCATCACCCCTGACGCCTACGAGACCGTCGATGCCGCGAAGGCCATCGACGTCATCGGCTCCTGGGCCAACCAGCATGGAGACGTCCCAGAATCACTCGCATCTCGCCTGCGTCAGGAGATCGACGCCCCGATCCGCAAAGCAACCAGCAGCTACCTGCTCGGACAGCTTCCCGACGATGCGGTCCACGACTACGGCCCTATTCACATCGACTACCACGAACTCGTCCTCATCGACCGCGCGGCAGGGACACTCACTCTCCTGGTTGCAGCTGACGACTGACGCGCCGCAATCGGCGCCACCGGCGCTTGAAGAGGGTATTCGAACAGTTCCAATACCCGACTCCACCATCAGCGGTCTTCCAGGACGACCTCATGCGGACCTACCGCGGGCTTCCTCGACCGGCGCCGGGCTGATCGACCGCAGGACGAGTACCGCGAGCCCACCGAGCAGGAGTGGCACGGCTTCCAGCAGCACTTCGAGCTCCGCAAGGTGTCACAGGGCACCTGTGGGCGGCCCTACAGAACCCTCTGCCAGCACGAACACGCCTGCTTCTCTGAAGTTACTGCCGAGCCGTACTCGTGGCCACGGTGTGGATGGCGACTCGAAGCGGTGTCGCCGCATTCCCAAGTAGCGCCCGGGTGATTGCGATCGCCTGGATGATGCTCATACCGCGCTCGGCCAGGAAGGTCTGGACAGCCTCCGTCCTGTCACTCTCAAGGACTGGTCGGGACTGCTGGACCAGCGCGGCCTGGCGTGCGGCCTCCTCGGGGCGTAGTCCGATGGCGTGGTCAAACATGACCTCTCGTTCCCGTGCTGAATCAATGGGGTGTACTCACGTGTCGTCAGAACTGACCGCTGCACTCAGGACTTTCACGGCGTCATCGTATTGACGGCGGTCGAACTGGAACGGGCCGAACCCCGAGTAGTCGCGTGTCGTGCGGTGGGGCTGTTCGAAGGAGTTCCAAGTCACGTGGTCAGGAGTCACGGTGATATCGGCCATCAGCGGCCAGCACCCCCACTCGCCGCATTCACAGCCGAGCACGGGCGTCTTCGGCCCCATCGCACCGGTGGATCGTCCGTGGAAATGGTCTTTCATCGGGCCGTCCGGGTCGAAGACGTCCGCGACCGCCTGTGCGACCCGGCAGCTGCCCGCGACATCCTCGACCTCGACGGCTTCCACCCACGCGTCCAGGCCGTCCTGCTGCACACCTCAGGTGACCAGGGACTGCTCGACAACCTGTTGGCCAACGCGCGCGTGCCTGAGCTATCCGGAGATGGTGCTGAGGTCGGCGCCGGTCAGATCGCAGCTTGCGTCCCACAACCGTGCCGCGGTGGAGGGGTCGGCGAGGTGGTTCCACACCGGTTCACGTCGGGGCTCGCCGCGCAGGCCGAAGACGCGCGGTCCCCACAGCTGGCCTCCACGCCCGGCCGGGTCGAGCACCGCTCGGACTGCGGACCATGCGCCGGCGTGCTTGCCCTGAATGAGGAGGGCCGCAGGTGCCGCGCTCAGCCGTGCGCCGGTGGTTCGCACGTGGACCGGTGGCCGTGACGGGGTGAGGGAGTCCAGCGCGCCGCCGGGATGGACCACCACGCTCGCTACCGTGCTGCCGGCAGCACGCAGGCGGCGGTCGAGTTCGACGCCGAAGTACATCTGTGCCAACTTGGAGCGTCCGTAGGTGCGCTTGGGCCGGTAGTCCTTCCGGGACTGCAGGTCGTCCAGGTCGAGCCGTTCGGACTTTGCCGCGAAGCTGCCCATGGTCACGACGCGGGCCGCCGGCGCAGCCGACAGTAGCGGCATCAGCCACTGGGTCAAGGCGAAGTGCCCGAGATGGTTCGTGCCGAACATGAGCTCGTGACCGTCCCCGGTCTCCTTGCGCGGCGGGTCGTCAAGCGCGACGCCAGCGTTGTGGATTACCGCGTCGAGGCGTTCCACCTCCAGTGATTCCACTGCTGTTTCGAGCGACGAGAGGTCGGCGAGGTCCAGCCGTACAGCCCGCACCCGTGCGCCGGGGACACGCGCACGTATCGAGGCCGTGGCGGCTTCGGCCTTGGTGGGATTCCGGCTGCCGAGTACGACGGTGGCTCCGGTTGCCGACAACTGCTCCGCGGTGAAGTACCCGATGCCGGCGTTACCGCCGGTGACCAGGAAGACTCGGCCATCGGCACCGGGCAGTCGTCGGACATTCCAGCGCGGGGTTGAGGATGTGGACGACATGGCGACGGGGGTTCCTTGCTGTTGAAGGCGGCTGCGGCTGCTGCCTTTGGGTAACTCGACAACCCCACGGTTCCAGCGGCCACCGACACATCGCCTATGGATCACCGACAGTCCCGCCGGACGGCCGACATCCCGCGGACGCGGCGTTGGCTCATCGCCGCACCGCGCCGCTGAGCGTCGCGTTGGCCAACCGGAGCGCGCAATTGCCAACTGGGACGCTCAGGCACAACAAGCCCTCACCCTTGATCGTTTCCTTGGTCCGGAGAAGGTCCAGCGGACTCGTCAGTCGGTCAGCCCCCTGATCCCGGCCGTGCTGGGCGTTCGATGTGCTTCTTTAGCAGGCTTATGGCCAGCTCGTGGTCGTAGCTGAGGGCAATGTCCAAAGGAGTTCGACCATCGGGATCGGCGAGTTGCGGGTCAGCTCCGTACGCCAAGAGAACCGCAGTCGTGTGAACGGTCAGAGGCTCTCCGCTCTGCAGTGCTCCGTCACCACCCGCCCGGGTGATGACCACGGGCCCGACGACGCCGGCATGGACCCGGCGCACTACGCCAGGTGGTCGTTGTAAGCCGGCTGCGGGCGCCCTTTCTGTTGGGCGAGCCCGCTCAGAGGCCCGGGCTGTCGTCGGCGGGAGGCCAGGGTGGGGATAGGGATCTCGCGCTGCGTGTTCGTGCCCTCCGTGTTCACGCTCACACGGAGTGTTCCCGGGGCGGTGGGACTGCTGGATGGTGAGGCCGACGGGCGATTGAACTGGGGTTGCCGAGCGGACTTGGGACGGCTCACGGGGCCGGGGCTGAGCCCAGTGGTGGCATCGGCTTCGAGGTGAAATCACCACCGGGGGGCGGCCCCACATGAGGGCAGACGGCCCTGTCATCCGCTTCGGCTGGAGCGGGCTTTGCATTACGCGCTGGCGGGTGCTCGGGCAGCGGCACGGTGCGGCCTGAGCACCCTGGAACGTGCGGGTCAGCCGCCCTGACCGGCGCTCCCCATCGGGCCGACCTTCACCTGGGAGCCGGAGCCGTCCGTGACGGGCAGCGTGTCGGCGCCCGGCCAGTCGAGGGTGACCGACTTCGTCTCGTCCGGCGGGGTCACCACCAGACCCGTGATACGGACGCCGGAGCCGCCCGACGTGTTGATCGGGTAGTTGATGCCGAAGTACACCGACTTCCCGTCCTTGAGGGTCATCGGGGTGGCCTTCTCACCAGTGCGCTCCGCGGACAGCGACCCCGAGCTGGTCTTCAGGTCGACGCCCGCGTACCCGGAGAGCACGCAGTCCCGGCCGCCGCCGTTCTTCAGCTCCACCGCAACGGTCCCATCGGTGTCGCCGTCGATGGTGCTGTCCATCGCCGTGATCTCCAGCTCGTCGGTGCGGCACTTGCCGACCTTGCCGTTCTCGTTGGAACCGGTCCCGGCGGCCGTGCCCTGCCCGCCGGAGGCCTTACCGGCGGAGTCCTTCCCGGCGGAGTCCTTCGCATCGCCCTGATCCGAACCGCCCGAGCCCGAACCGCCGCTCGCGGAAGACGCGGACGACGGGGCGCTCTGTCCCATGTCTTCGTCACCGTTCTGGCAGGCCGTGAGCGAGAGACCCGCGACAACGGCCAGGGCGGCGAAGGTCAGCTTGTGAACGCGCATCGTTTCTTCCTCAGTATCGGTGGGGGGTGCCGCTGCTCGGTACGAGCGAGCGTTTCTGATCACCAAGACCTGCCCGGCCCGGCGGCCCGTTCCACCCAACCGCCCCCTAATACATCCCTGTTACACGCACAGCCAGGCACAACGCGCACCACGACCGGGCACACCCCGCCCGCACCGCCCCTCCCGCACCCCTGCCGTACCCCCTCCCCCGCCGCCGTCCGGCGCGGGAAACGGGGCCCGAACACAGTGCGCCACACCACTCCGGGGCACGCCACCGATGGGTCGGGACGGCGGTTCCCGCCACCGTTCCGCACCTGTTCGCGGCCGCCGCCCACTGGCACAGATCCGTAACCCGGCGAATCTTGACCACAACCGGTGACAAGCCCACCGGGCGAAGCGCCAACCCGGCACACTTCCGCCCCTCCTTCGCGTGCTCGGGCAGTCCGGCGAGCGTCCTCGCGGCCTGCGGGGCCAGGCGCACCGCCCACGGCCCACCGGTCACCGGCGGGCGCCGAGAACGTCGTCCGAGTCGACGAAGCCGGTCTCGTCGCGGCCGGAGTCCATGCAGGCGTTGACGGCCGGGGCTCGCGGCAAGGACGCCATCGACACGGTGTTCCTCCGAGACGTACCCACGTGGGAGACCGGTAGGTGGAGATACCGGCGATCATTCCTGCGAGTCGGGGCTCTCAGTCGTCGGCGATCTGCAGGGCCAGCGTGAAGTGTTCACCGTTCGTCCCGGCGAGCAGGCTGTCGAACAGCGGGGTGAGCCCGTTCACGGCACCGCAGCCGACGTCGTGGTTGGTCCACCAGCTGGCCTCCGGTCCGAGCAGGGACACCACCCGGCCCGCCGCGCGCTCGGCGGCCTCGGCGGGCAGGTGCCGGTGGCTCGGCCAGACCAGGTCGACAGCCGCGACCCGCGCCAGGAACGAGGCGGCGCCGTGCGTTTCCACCGGTTCCAGAGCGGCACAGATTTCCGGAACGGACGGCGGGGTGTATCCGGGCAGGAAGCGCCGCCAGGGCTCGTTCTCTGCGACCGCGGCCAGCAGCCCACGGATCCGGGCCGCCAGCTCCGGCAAGTCGGGTTCCGGCTCGGTGAACCGCCCGGCCTCCACGTACACCCGCATCGGCGTGGACAGCTCTGCCATGCCCACTTCCAGCTCGGCCAAGCTCCCCGAAGACGCCACAGCGGGATTCTGCCGTATGCCCCCGCCCGCTCCTCGACCCGCTGTGACTGGGAAGGTTCGCCGGGTCGCCCGGGCCTCGTCGTTGGTCGCCATGCACCGGACTGTACGCACGGTCCTGCTGTCGGTACGTGCGGCAGCGGCCGGCGACGCGGTCCTCTCCCCCGGCGTGACCGGCGCCGTCATCCGGCGGATGCTGCAGGGCGGCACCCCCGTCGTGGCCGGCGGCGTCATCGGCGACCTCGGCGACGTCCTGCCGTACGCCGTGGGCGGCAAGTACGACAGCGTCCTCGTGAAGGCCGAACCCGGCGAGGCCGCGGGCCTCGAACGCGGGATCCGCTCTGCGCTCGGCAACAGCCCGCTGCTGAAGGTGCAGAGCCAGGAACAGCTCACCAAGGAGAGCTTCGGCGAGATCGACCTGATGCTCGACATGATGTACGGGCTGCTCGGCATGGCCGTCATCATCGGGGTCCTCGGCGTGATCAACACCCTCGCCATGTCGGTGTACGAGCGTACCCACGAGATCGGCATGCTCCGCGCCATCGGCCTGGACCGCACGGGCATCCGCCGGATGGTCCGCCTGGAGTCGGTCGTCATCTCCCTGTTCGGCGCGATCCTCGGTATTGGCACCGGCGTCTTCCTCGCCTGGACCGGCGGCAGCCTCACAGTCTCGGGCCTGCCCCACTACACGACAGCTGCCCTGGCCACGCCTGGCCCTGTTCCTCGCCCTGGCCCTGCTCATCGGCGTCCTCGCCGCGATCTGGCCGGCCAGGCTGGCGGCTCGCCTGAACATGCTGCGGGCGATCAACGCGCAGTGAAGCGCGCCCCGTTCACCGGTACGCCCAGGTCCGCCGAACCCGGCCGGACCTGGGCGTTCCCGTGCGGCGCGAGTGGCCTGCGGGCGATGGGGACTACGCGGCGGGCGCGGCGGGCTCGTGCAGGTGGGCGGCGGCCGTCCGCCATGCGGTGGTCACCGCGGTGCGGGCCCGCGCCGTCCGGACGGTGCGGTCGCCGGTCAGTTCCAGCGGGGCGCCCACGTGGACGTGGAGGTCCGGTCGGCGCAGAGGGGCTGTGACGAGGCCGGCGACCTGCTTGGCGGTGTTGCCCGAGGTGACCCGGCGGGCGCCGGCCTGGCCCACGGGTACGACGGGGGCGCCGGTGCGCTCGGCGAGCCGGGCCAGGCCGCTGCGGAAGATGCCGGGTGCCGCTTCCGCCGCGTCCCTGCGGCGGGGCAGGCCTCCCTCGGCGTAGATGAGGACCAGCCGTCCTTGTTCCAGGGCTTCCGCCGCAGCGTCCAGCGCGGCCGCGGCGCGCCGGTCTCCGCGGATCACGGGGATGTGTCCTTCGCGGGCGAGCGCGCGACCGAGCAGCGGGACGCGCCACAGCCCCGCGGCCGCCATGATGACCGGCTCGGCGCCGAGGCGGTGCAGGGCGGCGACCACGATCGCGGGATCGGCCAAGGACGTGTGGTTCGCGGCGATGATGCTGCCGGGCGCGAACTCGGCACCAGGGGCGGTGGTCACCGACAGGCGGCCGACGGTGGGCACCAGGATGTCGGCGATACGGCTGAGCATGAACGGTCTCCCCGTCTCGACGGTGTCGATCTTCATCGTCGAGGCAAGCGCCGACCTGGGCGTGAGTAGTCGTACTCATCTTCTCGACAGGCTCTCCAGTTCGAATGCCCGGCTTCCGGTGACCACCCCGGGGCCTTGTTCTCCACGCTCGTCCTCCAACAGGCGTGGTCGCTCAGCGTGGTCCGGCTTTCGGCCCCCGAGGAGTGGCTTTCGCACTCGACAGCACTGCTGCACCGCGTGGCGCCGACGATGAAGCCCGATCGCCCTGGCCAAGGGCAGCCCGGCCCGCGGCGGCCGTCACCGCCCCGGCCCCCGATCCCGCGCCCCCGATCCCCCACGCCCGGGGCGGCCTCCGAATGCCCCCCCGAGGCTCACTCCGGCCGCACCACAGCCGTCGTCATCACCTCCGCCGCCGGGGCGGCCGTTCTGGTCACGGCCTTCGCCGCGTTCGCCCTCCCCCGGGCCCGCCGCCGAGGCTGGCGTCCGGGTGGTTCGGCACCGTAGGCAGGGCTCCACGGGAAGCGATCCTCCCGCCGCACCCGGCGCCGCTCCGACGCGATCGGCCCGCCCGGCTCCGGGTGCTCCACCAGGGGTGTCTTCCTCACGCGTCCGGCACCCAGCTCCTGATGAGATTGCTCAATCACGAGCTCAACCGGACGGCGTGACCGAGGACCAGACGCCGAACCACTGCTCGGCGCCGTAGTCCTCGAACCGCTCCACCTCGGTGAACCCCAGCTTTGCCGCGAGGCGCATCGAGCGCTCGTTGGCGGTCTGGGTGCGCAGCACCACCGGCGCGCCGGGAAGCGCGTCGGCGAACCAGTCGAGTGCCGCTGCGCACGCCTCGGCGCCGTACCCGCGTCCCCATGCCTCCGGCAGGAACAGGTAGCCGAGCTCGGCCTCCCCGACATCCGGACGGACGTGCCCCGGACTCTCCGCGTCGTGCCGATCGAGCTTGACCATGCCGATCATCGCTCCGTCGAGATCGATCACGAAAAGGCCAGGCCGCCGTCCGGGTATCTCGGGCACCGCGCGCTCGAGCTCATCACGCGGTTGAGGGCCACCGAGGTAGGTATGCACCTCCGGTGAGGCGAGCAGCTCGATGAACGCCGCACGGTCTCGGGCCTCGGGCTCGCGGAGTACGAGCCGTTCGGCTCTGATCGGAGCAGGTGGCCAGGCAACGGGTCCGAGTTCAGTCATGGGGGGCAACCTATCGCGCACCCGCCGGGCAGGAGCCTCGGACGACCGGCAGCGGCAGCGGCAGCGGCAGCGGCTTCTGACCGTCGGCCCGGATCCAGATGCGGCCAGGCGTATCTGCAGGCCTTCACCTCCTCCGCAAACGCGTCTTGATGTCCTGATCACCAGCCTCAACCGAGCGAGCAGGCAACTGGATGGCGTCACCTTTGGCGGCTGTGGAAAGGTTCTCGCCACGGCCACCAACGAAGAGACCGAGATGAACCACGACGACGCTCTCCAGCAGCTCAGCCACATAGCGCACGAGAGGGCGTTCGGCCGGTATGTCGGGTCCGACCGTCTCATCCAGATGGGGTTGGACGCGCTCATGGCCGGGGTTGAGAGCCCTTCGCTCGCCATGCTCGCCGGCCTCTTGCGAAGCGAAGAACCGGAGCCCCAGCTCTCTTCGACCAGGTCCTGGAGGAGCTCGGACTCCTCTTCCAACCGCCGGCCGACCCTCGGGCCGCGAAGTGGGCCATGGCCTACTGGATTGCCGGTCAGATCGTGGACGGATCTCTCGATCCCGCTACCGGCACCCGCTGCACGAGGACGACTTGACCCGCGGACCGACGCTCCTCGCCGAGGACAGGGTGCTGGCAGTCGCCGCCGGGCATCCCTTGGCCGGACGGGACACGGTGACGCTTGAGGACCTGACCGGTGTGCCGTTGCTGACGATCGCGGGAGACATTCCGGAGTACTGGCTGGAGCATCGGTTGCCGACGAGCACCCCCAGCGGCAGGCCGATCGAGCAGGGCCCGTCCGTCACCGACTTCCAGGAGGCACTGACACTCGTCGCGGGCGGCAATGGGGCTTTGCCGGCAGGGGCGCACGTCGCCCTGCACCACGGCCGACCCGGTATCTCCTACGTCCCGGTGGAGGGGGACAAGCCCCTCGGACACGGCCTGATGTGGCGGTCCGACGGCGGCAACCGGGCGATAGAACTCTTCGGTCGCACAGCACGCGAGATCGCACGGGACATGGCTCCGGCCGATCCGAGGAGAGCGGTACCCAATTGATCGCTCTGGGGCGTCGGCCCCGGGTGATGAAGCCCTCGGCCGAACCGGCCTCCCCGTCGACCGGCTGACGAGGGCAGTGAACAGAGCCCCCTGAGGGACTGATCAGGCCTTCGAGGTCCGTTGTTGGGGCGTCTGGCCGAGGACCTTCGACTCCTCCATCGTCCGCGCGCGCCGCAGGGGCGAGAACATGAGCCAGAACGAGACCAGCAGGTACGAAATGCCGATGATCCACAGGGCGTTGCCCGGTGTGGCGGCGTCTGCCAGCACGCCGCCGAGCATCGCGCCGACGGGGAGCGTACCCAGGGCCACCAAACGGTAACTCGCGGTGACCGCTCCGAGCTGGTGCTCCACCGGGATCGACTGCCGCAGACTCACCGCGAAGACGTTGAAGAGGGCCACTCCGAAGCCGTTCACCACGAAGGCCACTCCGGCCAGCACCGCGACGTACACGTCCAGGCGGGCGAACGCGGGGACCAGCAGGAAGCCGACGGCCGCCAGGACGGCTCCCGAGGCGAGCACGAGACCCACCGTCCAGCGCGCCGCGATCCGGGTGGCGGTGAGCGAGCCGACCAGCGCCCCTACGCTGCCGACGCCGATGATGACGCCGACCGTCGTCCCGGACATGCCCAGCTCCCGTACCGCGAACACCATGAAGACGGTCAGGAACGCCTGCTCATGCATGTTCGACAGGCCCGCCTGGACGCAGAGGTCCCGGATCGGGCGCAGCGACCATGTGTAGCGCAGCCCGCTGCCGATCGTCTTGAGCGCGGACTGGCGGGGGACGCCGGGGGCCTCGACTCCTTTCAGCAGCAGGCCGCTGACCATGGCGCCGCAGAAGAGCGCGGTGGTCACGCTCAGCGCGAGGGAGAGGCCCAGTTGGCTGACCAGCGCTCCGGCGGCGGCGGGACCGGCGAGCTGGCTGACCGAGTACGTCGCCTGGTGCAGCCCGTTCGCCGGGGCGATCGCTTCGGTCGGTACGACCTTGGGGATCGTGGACTGGTAGGCGACTTCGTAGAAAACGGTGGCCGTGCCGATGACGGCCGCGACCACCAGGATCTGCGTGAGGGTGACCCCTCCCATGGCCTGGAAGAGGCCCAGGGCGCCGAGGGCAGCTCCGCGTACGAGGCTGCTCAGGGCCAGTGTGCGGCGCGGCGGATGGCGGTCGACCACGACGCCGGCGAAGAGGGAGAACAGCACGATCGGAATGAACTGCACCGCGGAGATGGCGCCGACGGCGGTTGCACTCGTCTGAAGCATGGTGACGGCGACGAGCGGGAGCAGAAAGTTGGTCAGCTGGGTGGCGAAATGGGCTGTGGTCTCCCCCAGCCAGATCTGCCGGAAGTTCTTGTTGTCGGCCAACAAGCCCCGGAGTTCTTTGTCGAACAACACTGCACAGCTCCCTGTAGCAAGGCCGAATCCGGAAACGTAACGCCGTGTGCCGCTGTTACGACGGCCGGAGGGCGGCCTCCATGTCCCACTCCCCGGCGTCCATTCCGGCGCCCGCCTCCTCGCGCACACTGTCCATCAGCGCCAGGTCGGCCCGGAGGTCGCGGTCCACTTTCACGCCCCGGGTGAGCGGAAGGTCCACCGCGCAGGACCAGATGGGATGCAGCGAAGCGCCTCTGCGCACCTTGGCCTCAAGGGAGGCAAGCCCGACATGGAGCGTCTTCAGACCTTCCTGCTCCATGTATTTCACCGGCCCGTAGAAAACGGCGTTGAAGTATTCGTTGGCCTTTCCGGTGCGGTCGTAGTCGAACCCCGCCACGCGGAAATAGAGTGAATCCCGCCATACGAAGGAGACGTTTCCTCCCAGGAGCCGGCCGGACTCGTCCACGCAGCGGAACACCACACTGTCGGCGTCGAGAGCGCGGGCCTGCTCGGAGAGGAAGGTACGGATCTCACCGAGATCCAGTCCGGCGCCGTAGCGGTCCATCGTCTGCCCGATCAGCGGGGCCAGTTCGTCGACGGACTGAGACAGCGGACCGGTCTCCAGCCGGAGTCCGGCTTTCTCGAAGCGCCGCATTTCCTTGTCGCGGTTGAGAACGTTGCGGCCGAGCATTTTCCGGTACGACGCGAAGGTGCCGCCCTCGTTGTGCACCACGGCTTCCGCGGTACGCAACTGGGCGCGTGCCGGGAAGAGTCCGGTGACGGTCCGCAGGCTGTCCGTCGTCAGGCAGTCGAACAGCAGGGTGTCGTAGCCTCGCCCGGCCGCGTACTCGGCGGTGAATTCCAGCAGCTCGGCGACGAGTTGGCGCCGGTCCTCGGCGGTGCCCGCGGATTCGTCCACGAGGAATTCGTTGTGGTATCCCGTGCGGGTGCCGACCCTGAGCACCTTGCGGCCCGCGGCGACCGCCGGCAGCGGCGGCGCGTTCTCCGGCGGGAACTCGTACGTCGGGACGGCCGCGACGAGGGCGCCGTCGCGCTCCAGGCACAGATACGCGGGAGCCGCGAACTCGGGACGCTGCTGTCCCCTGAGCCAGCCATGGCTCTCGTAGAAGCCGGTGTCCGACACCAGCGCGTCCCACGCCTGCGGGGCGATGTCCTCGATACGGTGCACCACTCTGGCGTCAGACACCGGTGTTCTCCTCCTGCTTCGTCGGTCGTGAGCGGACGGGCACTTTCATCGCAGCCATTCGGAGGTGTCCAGCCCGCCCACGACATGATGGCCGTTCTCGTCGGCGAAAGCGGCGATCTGCAGGTCGTTGCGGTCGCGTACAGTGCCCGCCGACGCCTTCAGAGGGCTGTCCACGCCGACGAAGACGCTGTAGAGGGCCTGGGGCTGGGCTCCGCGCGCCAGCTTCGCCTGGAAGGTGCCGAGACCGAGGTGGATCTCGCGGGTGGGCCGGTCGAAGCCCTGCGTGATCGGGTGGTAGAAGACCAGGTTGAAGTAGTCGGCCAGGTTGGGGGCCGAGTAGTCGAAGCCCGCGACCCGCGCGTAGAGCATGTCCCCACGCCGGTAGCGCAGGGCGAAGCCGACGGCGCGCTCGTCCTCCTCGGCCAGCAGGAGGGTGCTGCTCTCGCCCAGGAAGCGTCCCTGCCTGCCGTACACCGCCCTGGCCCGCTCGACTCCGTAGTCGTGGCCGTGCTTGCGCATCAGTGAGCTGTTGAGCGGCGCCATGATGTCCACCACGTCCGGCAGGGACACCTCACGGATGGTGCGTTTGCTCTCCCGGAAGATGCGGGCCTCTTTGCGGGCGCGCGGGCGACGGCCCGCCGGGAGCCAGGAGACGTAGTCGTCGAAGCCCTGCCACTGTCCGACGGGCAGGGCGGTCTCGACGTCGTGGAAGAGCAGCACCGGGTCGGCGTCGCCGTGTGCGCGCGCGACCTCCAGGGCGTCCTCCCGTGTCAGGTAGAAGTAGCTGAGGACGCTCGCACCGACGGACTCGGCGTGGGCGAGCGCCCGTCCGGTCAGCATGTCGACGGCGGCCGAACTCTCCTTGTCCGGCAGCCCTTCGCGCACGGGCAGCTGTCCGCGGAACTCCGACCAGCCGGCGCCGATGACCAGCGGCCGTTCACTCATGTGCCGCAACCGGTCGGCGTCGACCAGACCGTCGAGGAGCAACGCGGGCGTGTAGAGGACGTGCGGGGGCTGCGCGAAGGAGTACGTCTCCATGCCTGCCGACGCGACGCCGTCCTCGTCCCGGACGATGAAGTACTCGGCCCGCGCCCCTTCCGGCCTTTCTTCGTCCCTCACCCACAGCCATCCGGCGGCGGAGTAGATGGTGGAGCCCTCCGTCAGCGAATCCCATTCCTTGGCGGGGACGTCACCGGGCGACGTATAAGCCGAGATCAGCATCCTTCAATTCCTTGCGTGATGGGGAGGGTGGCATAGAGGCGCGGACGGGCACGGCCGTAGCCGTTCGTTTCACGGTCACCGGAATCTCGTTTCAAGGCAGTGCGCGACACCGTCCTCGTCATGGCCGAGGGTTGTCTCGTCGGCGATGTCCAGCAAAGGGCGGCAGGCGTTCGCCATCGCAACACCGTACCCGGCGGCCTTCAGTAGGGCCAAGTCGTTCTCCCCGTCGCCGAATGCGAGCACGTCCGCTCTGGTCAGCCCCTCTTTCGCCAGTACCCAGTCGAGGGCTGACAACTTGTCAGCGCCCGCGTCCGAGACCTCCAGCAGACCGGGCTGCGAGGACGTCCACTGCAATTCCGGCAGTGCGCGGAGTGCGGCGCCCGGGTCGTCCGGGCCGCCGGTGACCATCAGGCACAGCACGGGCTCGCCGTCCGGCACCCGCTCGGTGTGGACGACGTGCGTACCGGTGCTGGCCAGCAGACCGGGCCAGGCCGGTGACAGGAGCCGGTCGTGCTGACGGTCCGCCGCCCACACAGTGCCCGGCCCCAGGGCGCGCAGGGCCGCGATGGCCGCACGGACCCGCGCCGGGTCCATGGCCCGTACGCGCAGAGTCCGGCCGGTCGCCGCATCGCTGACGACCGCTCCGTTGGAAGAGATGATCGTCGCTTCGACGGCCACCGCCGCGACGGCGGCGCGGGCCGACCAGGCGGGACGTGCGGTGGCATAGACGATGCGGGTCCCGGCCTCCGCCGCTGCCCGCAGGGCGCCGGCTGTGCGGGGGGAAACGCCGCCGTCGGAGCGCAGCAGGGTGCCGTCCAGGTCGGTGACGACGACGGCCGGGCGGCCTTCCTCCCGGTGAGGAGGATGGCCGCCTGCCGTCGCTGTGTGCGCGGTGGTCACTTGGTGACAGCCGCCGGCACGCTGGGCAGCGGCATCCGGTGGGCGATCACGGCCGCGTACCGGTGGTAGTGCCACTGCTCGTATCCGAGGTGGCTCTCGCCGTAGATGCCGAGGTCGGCGTTCTCGAACAGCTCCCAGCCGGGCCTGGAGACGATCTTCTCCATCTCGTCCGTCTTCGGGTAGTAACCGCAGGCGCGCTCCTCGTCGTTGAGCGCGATGAGGTAGTCGCCGAAGAAGATTCCCCCCGGGGCGACCATGCCCATCGCCTGGTCGATCAGGGCCTGCAGGGTGTGGACGCGGTTGGGCGGCATCGACCACAGGCCGCTGCCCATGACGAGCTGGAATCCGCCGTCCGCGGGCAGCGTCATGTAGTCCTGCTCGACCACCGTGCAGCGGTCCTCCAGGCTCTCCGAAGCCAGTCGCTGGCGCAGCCCGGTGACTTCGTGGTGGCCGTCGATGAGGTCGAAGCTGCCGCCGTCGAGGAAGAGGGCGTCCGTCTCGACCGCGACGACCTCCCAGCCGGCCCGCAGCAGCGGCAGTGCGAACTTCCCGTCGGACGCGCCCAGTACGCAGGCGCGGGGGCGGACGTTGACGGCGTAGTCGCCGAGTGGAATGTAGCGGCTGAGCGCGGGAAAGTACGTGAAGAGATTTCCCCAGTAGCTCTTACGGTCCACTTCCAGCATGGGGCTTCCTTTCGGCCGCTTCTCGCGGCCGTTCTCGTGGTGCGTTCGGTCCGTGTGCTGTACGCCGGTTTTCGGGGAGTGGTTCACGACACCGCCGCCTCGGACAGGGGCTCGGCCGCGCTGTTGCGGACCGTGCCCCATCGCTTCGCCGAGGTCTCGTGGATGTACCAGATGTCATCCTCCGTCAGAAGCTGGGAGACGACCTCCGGATAGGCTTCCTCGAAGTACGTGTAGGGCGGGCGGTTCTGCTTGCGTGAGTGGTAGTCGAGCCGGTCCTGGCCGTGGGCGGCGGTGATGGCCGTGCCGGGGTGGTAGGTCAGGATGTTGGGGCTCGCCATGATCAGCAGGTTGTCGTCGATGAGCCGGCCGATCTGCTCGATGGTCTCCTCGATCGTGTTCCGGTCCTCGCCGTCGAGGCCGAAGAGCACCGAACTGCCCACGCGGATCCCGTGGGCCTTGATGGTCTGAAGGGCCTCACGGACCTTGCCGACCCACGGTTCGGGGTTTCTGCGCAGCAGGTTCTTGCCGACGTGGGCCATCACCTGGTCGGCCATGCTCTCGATGCCGATGTAGATGTAGGTGCATCCGCTCTCACGCATCAGGTCCAGACCGGCCTTCACCTGTGCCCACTTGGCCCGGTTGAGCACGACGTCGACGGTGAGCTGGGCGCCCCACTCCAATGGGCCGTCCGCCGGGTCCGCCGCGCGCTGGGCGCTCAGGTCGTGGCAGAAGTCGATGACGGCCTTCCAGTTGCCGCCCCAGAAGACGGGGTCGTCGAAGAAGACGGCCTCGGCCCCCCAGCTCATCAACTGCCTTACGCGGGAGGCCACATGCTCGGTCTCGCTCACCGCGAACCGGGTGGGCCGGTTGGAGACCTGGATGCTCTCGGAACAGAAGGTGCATTTGAACGGGCACGAGTCCAGGGTCATCATGTGCGCCGTACGGCTGCCGAGCCCCGTTCCCCCGAAGACGTCGAACCGGGACCGGATGGAGAACGCCTCGTACGGTGAGCAGATCTCGGCCGACGAGAGCCGTCTGCCCAGGACGGGTACGACGATGGCCTCGTCCGCCTCCAGCCCGACGATCGTGGCGGCGCCGACGAGCTCGTCGCGTTCGCGCGCGATGAGACAGAGTGCGTCGACGATCTCGCGCACCGGGGTCCTCCCGGCCTCCGGGCCGGCGCACAGCGCGACGGCCTGCAACAGCAGGTCGAGGCCGGGCGCGCCGTCGCCGGAGACCAGGAAGTCGACCACCGGCTCGAAGCGCCCGTCACCGATCACCTCGACCGTGCCGCACCAGGCCAGATCGACGCTCTTGGAGGCCTGGTTGTAGCGCAGCGTCTCGTCGGTGTGCCGGCCGCCGAGAATCACCAGGCAGCCGGGCGCGTGGCGTTTGGCCAGTTCCGCCATCTCCAGGGCGTAGCGGTGGCCCGCGGAGACCGCGCTGAGCAGCACGACCTCGGGACGCAGCGCTTTCACTTCGGCGACGTAGCGCTCGCGCGCCTGCTCGTCCCAGACCCGCGGGTCGAAGACCTTGCCGTCGGTCGTCGGGTTGTCGGCGATCAGGCCCTGCCGCCGGCCGCCGGCCGCCCTGCGGTACTCGTCGTCGGGGTAGACGCCCCAGTCCGGGTAGACGTCGTCGAGGTCCGGCTCGGCCGGCAGCCCCGCGGTCCGCCGTCCCACCGAGCGCGCGATGTTCAGGGACAGGGCCGCGTACAGACACATCGGGTCGCCGGGGTAGGCGACTTCACCGCCGCGGCTGGTGGCGACCGGCACCAGGGCGGCCATGATCGGGTAGCGGTACGCCGCGTCGCCCGCGGATGGGGACGAGTGCGCTAATCGCTCACGTCTGCGCGCGAGGCGCGTTGCCAGCGTCTCCTCGGGCACGCCGGGCTGGGGACAGAGGGGGTCCGACGGCTCCCGCACCGTAATCCTCACGTATGCGTCTCATTCCTCTTGCAAATGGGGATGCTGGTGATGGGGCGTCAGATGGCGGCGATCAGGTCGGCCACTTCGCGGGAGGCGGCCGGCGACTGCACCACGACGGTCGCCTCGCCGAGCTTGCGGTACGCGAGAGTGGCAAGGCAGGCGCGCGCCACATCGGCGAAGCCGGACAAGGTCTCGGTCGCCGCGATCTTGTCGACGGCGGCCTTGTCCCCGGCCCCGACGGCCTCCCGCAGGTGGCGCTCGACGTCGATCAGCTCGCGGGCCGTCTCGCGTGCGCCGTCGGCGGATCCGGGGAAGGCGGGAAGCCGGGCGGGGGTCGGCGGCTCGGCCACGATCTTGCGGGCGAGCTCCACTTCGTTCTCGTAGAAGTGGAACGTGCCCGACTGGTGGATGTAAGGACCGACGGCCACGTTCAGCAGCGAGGCGGCGTACTGGTGCATACCCATGAACAGGAAGGCGTCGTAGGGCAGGACCGTCAGGGCCTGCTGGGCGCGCATCACGGTGATCCAGGTCAGGGCCCCGTCGCGGAGGAAGAGCTGAACGCCGACAGCGCACGGATACTCCCGTGACATGCGGAAGTTGTCCTCCGGCTCCAGCACCAGGGCGAAGGTGCGGCGGTGCGCCGGGTCCTTGCGGATCCGCTCGACGACGGCTTCCAGTTGGTCTCCGCTGGAGGTCAGCAGCCGGTGGCCGAACGCGCCGCTGAGCGTGTGCTGGTCGTCGGAGTACTCATGCGCCCCGCGCCGGTAGTAGGCCGGAGTGTCGACGTCGTTGCGGCCGTCGAGCGACCAGGCCAGCAACCCGAAACAGTACGACAGGTTCACCGGCAGAGCCGGCGTCACCGCGAGGGAGGACTGCGGGTCGTTCACCCGCAACGTATTGGCTATCAATTCGCGGTAAGGACGGTCGTTCTTGCCGAAATCGGATGCTTTGGACAGCGGGTCGACAACCGAGGGAACCTCTTTCCCTTCGGTGAGGACAGCGTGCAGACCGCCCAGATAGGCGTCCGCAAAGGATTCATAGGTGGACAAAGCGACCTTCCCTCTTTGAGTAAAACCGCACAACGACAACGCCGTGCGCGACAGCCAGAAAGCGGAGGGGGCGGAAGGGTCCTCGCCGAAGGGGGGGTGGTGGATGGCGTCACACCTTGTGCGCGCAGTACCGAAACCTTAAATCCGAGTAAAGGCGAACCGAACTATCAGTCACTACGACCAGCTCCCCCCGGTCAGCGCTCCGACCCCGCAGCCCGGCCGACACTTCCAGCCCAGAAGGCCGCTTGTCAACGAATAATTCCCCGTCAAAACAAGATCGAGCCACCTTGCCGACGCGCCCTTGTGGCCCCCGGACGATCATGTTAGCGTCCAGCCCGTAACTCACCTGTAATACTTTCTTCGGTCCATTTCCCCTCTCGAGAGAAAGGGGGCCAAAAAGGGGCGGAATAACGCGATGACGGACCTTGATAAAGTCGGATCGCTGTATCTTTCCGAACGGTGGCGCATTGGTTCAGGCGCCCTAGTTATCGTTATTACTTACGCGGGTCTCATCATTGCGCGACCCACTTCGTCGCACGGAGTGGGCGGTTCCGCGGCACTTCTCGCACTGGTCGGCTATACCGTCGGCGCCATGTTGATCGTGTCCGGTTCCATGGCGAGAATGCCCACCTCGACAGTGGCGCTGCTCCCCATGGCGATCACCACCAACATCGTGATGGGGAAGATCGTCTACTTCAGCGGAATTCCGCTTCAGCTCGACTCCATCGGCACCGTGCTGGTGGCGGTTCTCGCAGGTCCGGCCGCCGGTGCGGCCACCGGGGCGCTCGCCAACATCATCGTCGGAATGACGATCACGCCCGGCGCGCTGCCGTACGCCGTCACCGCCGCGGCGATCGGATTCACCGCCGGCGTCTTCGCCCGTTACGGCTGGTTCCGCAGAACTGCCACCGCTCTTCTGGCCGGTGTGTTCATCGGTGTCATAGCCGGCACGATCTCCGCGCCGATCACGGCGTTCGTATTCGGGAACGCGAGTGGCTCCGTCGGCCAGTCGGCGCTCATCGCGACTTTCCAGGCCTACGGGCACGGGATGCTGAAAGCGGCCAGCCTCCAGGGACTGGTCGCCGACCCCCTCGACAAGGCGCTGACCGTCGCTCTCGCCCTCGCCATCCTCGGCGGGCTGCCGGCCAGTTTCCGCCACCGCTTCCCCTTCGCCAGACAGCACGGTGTATTCGGCCGCAGCTCCGTCGCCGCGAAGGGGGTGTGAGTGCCATGGCCCTCGCCCTCGCAGTCCGGAGCCAAAGCGCGATGCACCGGCTGAATCCAGTCACCAAACTCGTCTTCGCCCTGACGACCACCGTCGCTGCTTTCGCCCTGACCATGGTCTGGTGGCCACTGCTGCTGCTTACCGTGACCGTGCTCCCGGCCGTCCTGGCCGCCGGAGTGCTGCGCCGGTTCCTCAGACTCATGCTGGTCTTCTACACGCCCGTACTCGTCGTGGTCTTTCTCATCCAGGGGCTGTTCTTCCCGGAGCCATCCGCGATCGTCGCCCAGTGGGGCCCCCTGAGCGTGAAGCAGGAAGGTCTGATCTTCGCCGCCCAGACCTCGCTGCGCATTCTGGTGCTCATGGGGGGCTTCTTCTTCCTGATGCTCACCACTCACCCCGGAACGCTGATGAGTGCCATGGCCCAGCGTGGAATGTCGTCGAACACGGGTTACGTCGTCTCCACCACCCTTCAGATCATTCCGGCCTTCCGCGGCCGGGCGCAGAGCATCCTGCGGGCCCAGCAGGCCCGCGGCCTGGAGCTGCGGACCGCGCGCCAGCGCGCCAGGGCCCTGCTGCCCATGGTCGGACCGCTGATCCTGGGCGCGTTCGCCGAAGTCGAGGAGCGGGCGGCCGCGATGGAGGCCCGCGCTTTCGGGGCGACCCGCAAACCCACCGCTCTTGTTCCCGTTCCGGACACGCGCGCCCAGCGTGCGGCCCGAATCGTCATGTGCGTCATCGCCGCGGGCGCTGTCGCGGTCAACGTACTGGGAGTCGTACGGTGATTGAGTTCGAAGACCTGTCCTATGCCTATCCGACCGCGAACGACGCCGCACTGCGCTCGATCACTCTGACTGTTCCGGCCGGGCAGATCTGCGGAGTTGTCGGGGCGGCGGGAGCGGGCAAGACCACCCTGGCCGGAGCGATCAGCGGCACGATCCCGCATCTGTCCGGCGGCGAACTGGTGGGCCAGGTGAAGGTCGGCGGCCGGATCGTCCCCGAGACGCCGGTCAATGAACTGGCGGGCACGGTGGGCATGGTGCTGCAGAACCCGTTCAACCAGATATCCGGCGCCAAGTTCACCGTCCGCGAGGAACTCGCCTTCGGCCTGGAAAACCTGGGGGTGGCGCGCGAGGAGATGATCCGGCGGGTCGACGACGTGCTGCACGAGCTGCGTATCGACGAGCTCGCGGACCGCTCGCCCTACGAACTCTCCGGCGGCCAGCAGCAGATGGTGGCGCTCGGCTCGATGCTGGCGATGCGGCCGTCGGTGCTGGTGCTCGACGAGCCGACCTCCCAGCTGGACCCGGCAGGCAGCCGCCTGGTCTTCGATGTGCTGGAAGGTCTCAGAGGCCGGGGCATCACGGTGGTGCTGATGGAGCACAAACTGGAGCAACTGGCCCGGTTCGCCGACCGGTTGCTGGTACTGGCCGAAGGCCGACTGGTCCTGGACGGGCCGCCGGACGTCGTACTCGCGGATCCGCGGCTCGACGAATGGGCGGTGGGCACGACCCGCTACACCCGCGCGGCGCGACTGGCACAGGAACAGGGACTGTGGCCCGACGGCCGCTCGCTGCCCGTCTCTCTCGAACCCGCGGTGGCCGGTTTCGCGGCCATGTCCCGCAGCGCGATCGCCACCGGAGGTCTCTCATGACCATACGTGTCGAAGACCTGGTCTACCGCTATCCCAACGGCGCCCTGGCATTGGACCGGGTGTCGGTCACCATCGACCCCGGCGAGCGGGTGGCGATCGTCGGGTCCAACGGCGCCGGCAAGAGCACATTCGCCCGGCACCTCATCGGAATCGCCCGGCCGTCGAGCGGAAGCGTGTGGCTGGACGACTGGAACACGGCCGACCACTCGGTGGCCGAACTGGCCCGGAAGGTCGGATACGTCTTCCAGAATCCGCACGACCAGCTCCATGCCCGCTCGGTCGAGGCGGAGGTCCGGTTCGGGCCGCGCAACCTCGGCTTCTCGGCCGGGCGCACGGCGGAGCTGGTCGCCTGGGCCATGGAGGCGATGGGCCTGACGCAACTGGCCGCGGCGCATCCGCACCACCTCTCGCTGGGCGACCGCAAGCGCGTCACCCTGGCGTCCGTGCTCGCGATGGACTCAGCGGTCGTGGTCCTCGACGAGCCCACCACCGGTCAGGACCACCGGTCCGTCGAGGCGATCGGGGGGCTGGTGTCCGAGCTGGCGGGACGCGGCAAGACGGTCCTCGCCATCACTCACGACATGGACTTCTGCGCCGAGAACTTCGACCGGGTGCTGGTCATGGCCGAGGGCCGGATCCACCTGGACGTGCCGACGACCGACTGGCTGGGGCCGGACCGGGAACTCGAGCGGTACGGCCTGGAGCCACCGCAGATCACACGCCTCGCGCGCGGCCTGGACTGGCCGGAGCCCGTCGCCACCGTCGGGCAGTTCATGGAGCGGCTGCCGGGTTACGTGGGGTCGGCCGACTGAGCCCGACGCGATCTTCCAGCGGTGCCGACCGGGGCCTCATGGGAGCAGCTGCCGTACGAGTGTGTCCGTGGCCCACTGCTCCCATCGTGACGGGGACCAGCCGCGGCCGGTGATCAGCAGGCCGTAGGTTTCCGGGCCGAGAATCGCCAGTGCGACATCGGCGGCCGACGCGGCATCGTGTCCGTCCCGCAGCGATCCGCCGGCTTTTTCCGTGAGGGCCTGGGCGAAGCGGAGCTGAACGGCGTACCGCTGCTCCTGGTTGATCCGCCACAGCTCGGCCAGTGCCGGGTCCGAGGCCGCCGCGCCGCGTACGACTTCCAGGACCGGCGCGGCGCGTTCCAGGATCCGGCGGGCTCCGGCGGCCTGGAGGGCGAGCTGCGCGGCCGGGTCCGGCTCCTCGACGACCTGCCGGGCCCAGGGTCGGTCCAGGGTCGCCACCTGGTCCGAGTCGCCGGCGATCGTGCTGTCCAGGACTTCCTTGAGCAGGGCGCGTTTGTTGCGGAAGGTGAAGTAGACGGTCTGCGTGCCGACTTCCGCGGAACGGGCGATGTCCTCCACTGTCGCACCGGCCCAGCCGCGCTCGATGAAGAGCCGGGTGGCCGCGTCAAGCATCCGCAGGCGCGTGCGGCGGGCCTTCTCCGCGCGGGTGACGGGGGCTGTCACGTGCACTCTCCTTGTTTCCACATTTTGACTGTAGTGACACTACAGTGTATTTCATTGGAGCATGACTACAGCGAAAATTGGTGGTTCCACGGGACGGATCCTGGTCGTCGGCGGCTACGGATCCGTCGGCGCGACCGTGACGTCCACACTCGACACATGGTTTCCCGGCCGGGTGATTCCCGGCGGGCGCGATGAGGCGCGGGCACGGCAGAGCGGGGGAGTCCGGGTCGACGTGTCCGACACCGACGACTTCCGGGAAGTGCTGGACGGGCTCGGCGATGTCGCCGTAATCGTTCTGTGCGTCGAGCCCCCGGACGCGGGCGCCGCCCGGATCTGTCTGGAACGCGGGATCCACCTCGTCGACGTCGGAGCCACCCGGCGGCGGCTCGACGCGGTTGCGGAACTGAACGATCTGGCTGTCGACGCCGGAGCCACCGCACTGCTCAGCGTCGGAGTCGCTCCCGGCCTGACGAACCTGCTCGCCCGACGTGCTCATGACGCCGTCGACGGCGCCAGGAGCCTCCGCCTGACGGTGCTGCTCGGCTCCGGTGAACGGCACGGAGTCGACGCCGTGCGCTGGACGGTCGAAGGTCTGGCCGAGCCCGCCACCGCTCCCCCGGAGCGGGCCGCCCTCCCCGGCTTCGGAACCCGGACCGCGCACCAGTTCCCGTTCTCCGATCAGCACACGCTGCCGCATACTCTCGGCGTGCCGGACGTGACCACCCGGCTCTGCCTCGATTCGCGGCCGCTGACCGGGATGCTGTTCGCTCTGCGGCGTGCAGGACTGTTGCGCGTCGCTCGCCGGCCAGGTGCGCGGCGGATGCTGACCGGTCTCTTCCGCCGCATCCACACCGGCGGTGACGCCTTCGCCGTACGGGCCGACGCCCGGAACGGTGACCGGCACGCCGCGTACGGCCTCTCCGGGCGTGCGCAAAGCCGCGTCAGTGGCCTGGTCGCTGCCTATGTCGCCCGGGAACTGATGGGCGGCACCCTGCCCGCCGGGGTCCATCACATCGAGCAACTGCCGGTTCTCGACGGTCTCCTGGAATGGCTGGGCTCGCACGGCGTCGCGACGCTGCGCCTCGACCGGCGGGCGGACAGCGGATCCGGCGCTCACGGCCACCGAAAGGAAACGTGAATTCCCTGTGGATCGGGTGACAGGCGGAGCCGCCCGCGACCGACGCGAGCGCCAGGTCGACCAGCGTCCGCACCGGCCCGTCCATCGGACTGTTGTGACTGAGCGCTCCAGTCGGCCCGACTGACCGACCAGAGCGCTCACAGAAGGTGCTGGGCGGCACGGTCACCGGAGGTGGGGTACCGCCCTGGCGTCCGGTCAGCGGGTGGCGAGGAGCTCGAGCGTATCGATCACGCGGTTCGAGAAGCCCCACTCGTTGTCGTACCAGGCAACCACCTTGACGTGGCGCCCGTCGACGCGGGTGAGGGCCGAGTCGAAGATCGACGAAGCCGGATTGCCCGTGATGTCGGACGACACGAGCGGGTCGTCCGAGTACTCGAGTACGCCGGCGAGCGGCCCCTCCGCTGCGACGCGGTATGCGGCCAGCACCTCGTCGCGCGTCACGTCGCGGGTGACAGTTGTGTTGAGTTCGACGATCGAGCCCACCGGAACCGGCACGCGGATCGAGTCACCCGACAGCTTGCCGTCGAGGTTCGGCAGCACGACGCCGATCGCCTTGGCGGCGCCCGTCGTGGTCGGCACGATGTTGACAGCGGCGGCACGGGCCCGGCGGGCGTCACGGTGCGGACCGTCCTGCAGGTTCTGCTCCTGCGTGTAGGCGTGCACCGTCGTCATGAAGCCGTGCTCGATACCGGCGAGGTCGTCGAGCACCGCAGCCAGCGGCGCCAGCGCGTTGGTCGTGCACGAGGCGTTCGAGACGATGGTGTGCACGTCCGGGTCGTACGCATCCGTGTTGACCCCGAACGCGAGCGTGACGTCGGCGCCCTCCGACGGAGCGCTGACGAGCACCTTCTTCGCGCCCGCGTCGAGGTGGCCGCGGGCGGCCTTGGCCGACGTGAAGCGGCCGGTCGCCTCGAGCACGATGTCCACGCCGAGCTCGGCCCACGGCAGCTGCGCCGGTTCGCGCTCGGCGAGCACCGTGATGCGGCGGCCGTCCACAACGAGGGCGTCCCCATCGACGGTCACCGGGCGACCGAGCCGGCCGGCCGTCGAGTCGTAGGAGAGCAGCCGCGCGAGGGTGACGGGCTCCGTGAGGTCGTTGACGGCGACGACCTCGAGGTCGCTGTCGCGCTCGAGCAGCGCGCGGAGCACGTTGCGTCCGATGCGGCCGAATCCGTTGATGGCGATGCGAGTCATGAATGGTGTCCCTTCGGTTCGCCATCAATTTCGCGTGTTGCGTCCGCCCGCGACAGCGGCATGATCGCCACGGTTCAAAAGGATCTCGCCACGTGGCAGCGGACTACTCGCCCTGGGTGAAGGTGCGCCGGTACTCGCTCGGTGTCGTGCCGAGGATCCGCTGAAAGTGCAACCGCAGATTGGCACCGGTGCCGAGACCGACGTCGGTGGCGAGCTGCTCGACGCTCCGCTCCGAACGCTCGAGCAGCTCGCGGGCCAGGTCGATGCGGGCACGCATGACCCACTGCATCGGCGTGTATCCCGTGTCCTCGACGAAGCGCCGCGAGAACGTGCGCGGCGACACCGCCGCATGCCGGGCGAGCGCCTCCAGGGTGAGGGGCTCGCCGAGCCGGTGCAGCGCCCACTCGCGGGTGGCGGCGAACCGCTCGCCGAGTGGCTCGGGCACGCTGCGTGGCACGTACTGCGCCTGACCGCCGCTGCGGTAAGGGGCCGCGACAAGGCGCCGGGCCGCATGGTTCGACGCGGCCACTCCGAGGTCGCCGCGCAGGATGTGCAGGCACAGGTCGATGCCCGAGGCGGCGCCGGCCGACGTCAGCACGCTGCCCTCGTCGACGAACAGAACGTTCTCGTCGACCTGAACGAGCGGATGCCGTGCCACCAGTGCCCGCGTGTAGTGCCAGTGCGTCGTGGCGCGCCTGCCGTCGAGCAGGCCCGTGGCGGCGAGCGCGAAGGCGCCCGTCGAGATGGCGGCGAGCCGCGCGCCCCGGGCATGGGCAGCGATCAGTGCGTCGAGGACGGCCCGCGGGGGGTCGTCGCGGTCCGGAAACCGGTAGCCGGGGACGAAGACGATGTCGGCCCACGCAAGTGCGTCGAGGCCGTGGGCGACGCCGTACGACAGGCCGTCGCCGCCGGTCACGAGACCGGGTGCCGCCCCGCACACCCGCACCTCGTACGGCATGCTCGCGCGGGTCGCGAAAACCTGCGCGGGAATTCCGACATCGAGCGGCTTCGCACCTTCGAGCACAAGGACGGCGACGCGATACAGGCGGGAGGCTGGCACGGGAGAAAGGCTACGTGGGGTGTGCCTTCGATACGCCAGCGGGCATGGTCCGCGATTGAGGCCGCGCGGGCCCATCGGGACGACACATCCCATGAACCCGTGCGGTCCGCTTCACGTCACAGGTCACCGATCACAGGTGCATCCGCCCGGTCTGCGGTCGGCAGAGGTAGAACAGCTCGGGGTCGCCCTCGTCGAGGCCGTGGAGAAGGCCGACCGGGCTCCATCCGGCTCGTTGGAGCAGTCGCTGCATCGGCTGGTTGGAGACGTTGGTCGAGGTGAACAGTTTCGAGGTCGTGCACGAGGCAGCCACGGCGTCCAGCAACCGATGACCAACCCCTCTGCCGCGGGCCGATGGGGCCACCATCAGCATTGTGACGAAGCCCTGTTCGAAGAACGTGTACTCAACCACGCAGTAGCCGACCAGGCCGGACGCGTCTTCCGCTACGACCACCAGGCCCTGCTCGCACCACCTTCGGATGCTCGCCCGTCGCCCGACGTCACCTTCGACCGCGACCGCGTCGATTTCGACCAGCGCGTCCGACTCCGACTCACTCGCGCGGCGCACAACGAACTCACCGGGGCCCACTGCATCATCCATGAGCCCATGCTGTCAGTTCACACCAGAAGCCCGCCCTGCCCCCCTCCCCCGGTCCTCTATCGCGGCTCGGAGCGGACGAACATGCCCCAGCCGATGATCGACACGTTGAACAGCACAGTGAACGCGACAACTCACAGCGTGATGTGCGTGGCTGGTTGTGTCATGCGGTGACCTTGGCGATGAACGCCGTGAGGTTCGTAACGGTCCGCTGGATCTTCTCCTCCAAGGTGAGCGACTCGTGGAGCCGTGCACCGATGCCTGCGTCTTTCTTGCCCCGCACGTACAGCGGGCAGGCGAGGTCGCTGCATATGTAGGCGACCACGGAGTTGCCCTGCTGTCCC
The DNA here is from genome assembly GCF_035918155.1 of Streptomyces sp. NBC_01591. Taxonomy (NCBI): domain Bacteria; kingdom Bacillati; phylum Actinomycetota; class Actinomycetes; order Kitasatosporales; family Streptomycetaceae; genus Streptomyces; species Streptomyces sp. NBC_01591. The sequence continues at coordinate 538,049 of NZ_CP109328.1, read as the reverse complement.
GCCTTGCCGGCTTTCGCGGCGACCATGAGCGAGACGCCGCCGGTGTGGGTGGTGATGCACATCGAGCACATGCTGCGCCGCGTTTGCCAGGAGGTGGTGCTGGGGCAGCGCAGGGCCAGCGCCATCAGGCGGCCGTCCAGCTCGGTGGCGAGGTAGGCCCGGTCGGGGGCTTGGGGGTCCCTCCAGCCGAGGAAGTCCAGGTCGTCCCAGGGTCGCTCGGCCAGGTCGTGGGGGATGAACAGGCGCTTGGCCTCGCCCTTGGTGCAGTTCACGAAGGCGGTGCGGATCTCCCGCGCGGTCAGGGGTCTCATAAACGGCAGGCTAGTTTGCCTAAAAGCTTTAGGCAAATGCATAATGATTCTCGCTAGATAGGAGGAAGGTTATGGCTAGAGTAGGACTGACATCGGAGCGTCTGACCCTGGCAGGGGCGGAACTGGCCGACGAGGTCGGTTTCGATCAGGTGACCGTCTCGGCGCTCGCCCGGCGGTTCGACGTCAAGGTCGCGAGTCTGTACTCGCACCTGAAGGGCTCCCAGGACCTCAAGACCAGGATCGCGCTGTTCGCGCTGGAGGAACTCGCCGACCGGGTCGCCGATGCCCTGGCCGGACGTGCCGGCAAGGACGCCCTGGCCGCCTTCGCGGATGCCTACCGCGACTACGCCCGGGAGCACCCCGGGCGCTACGCCGCCGCCCGTCTCAGGCTCGATCCCGAGACGGCGGCCGCCAGCGCCGGGGTGCGGCACGCACAGATGACGCGGGCGATCCTGCGTGGCTACGACCTGACGGAGCCGGACCAGACGCACGCGGTCCGGATGCTGGGCAGCGTCTTCCACGGCTACGTCAGCCTGGAGCTGGCCGGCGGCTTCGAGCACAGCGCCCCCGACGCGCAGGAGTCCTGGGCCTGGATCGTGGGCTCCCTCGACGCTCTGCTACGGAACCGCGCCACACGCTGACCGGATGAGGGCCGCACCGCCGGAGGCGGTAGGCCGCGCCGGGCACCGGCGCATCTGATACCAAAAATCTTGAGCAAGGCTGAGGCCATGAACACCGAGCACGACTGGATCACCACACCTGTCACCGCAGATATCCTGCGCGGTCACCTCGACGTGGAAGCGACCGCACACGGTCTTTTGCCGCATCGTCTGCCCGCCCGGGCGCGCCGGCAGATGCCTGACGACCAAATGGCCACGGCCGAGGCCCAGCCCTCCGGCGTGCGGTTGGCTTTCCGCACCCGGGCCACGAACATCGATCTGGACACGCTGCCCACCAAGCGGGTCCACCGAGGTTTTCCGGCCCCGGCCGACGGCGTGTACGACCTGCTGGTCGATGGCCGTCTCGCTGCCCAGGCCACGGTGGCGGGCGGAAACGTGCGCACGATCACCGACATGATCACCCAGTCCTCCGAGCTGTCCGAGGGGCCTGTCGGCACCGCCCGGTTCACCGGTCTGCCCGGGCATGACAAGGACGTCGAGATCTGGCTTCCGCATACGGAGATCACCGAGCTGATCGCCCTGCGCACCGATGCCCCCGTCGAGCCGGCGCCGGACCGCGGGCGCAGGGTGTGGCTGCACCACGGCAGTTCCATCAGCCACGGCTCGAACGCCGCCCACCCGACCGCAATCTGGCCGGCCCTGGCAGCCGCCCGGGGCGGAGTGGAGCTGGTCAACATGGGGTTCGGCGGCAGCGCGCTGCTCGATCCGTTCACCGCCCGTGCGATGCGGGACACCCCCGCGGACCTGATCAGCCTGAAGATCGGCATCAATGTCGTCAACAGCGACGTGATGCGCCTGCGTGCCTTCGGCCCTGCGGTGCACGGATTCCTCGACACCATCCGCGAGGGGCATCCGACCACGCCGCTGCTGGTCGTGTCGCCCATCCTGTGCCCGGTCCAGGAGGACACCCCCGGCCCTCTCGCACCCGACTTCGACGGCGGGACCTTGCGGTTCAGGGCCACGGGCGATCCGGCCGAACGCGCCGCCGGACGCCTGACGCTCAACATCATCCGCGACGAACTCGCCCGGATCGCCGAACAGCGGGCGGCCGACGACCCGAACCTGCACTACCTCGACGGCCGTGACCTCTACGGCGAGAAGGACTACGCCGAATTCCCGCTGCCCGACGAGGTCCACCCTGATCCGGCAGGACACCGCCGCATCGGCGAGAACTTCGGGCGGCTCGCGTTCGGCGAAGGCTCCCCCTTCGCGACCAAGACCGGCTGACACCGAAGTCGGCGGCGGTCAGGTCCTGTCCGGGCGGGGAAGGACGCAGCCGGGCTTCGTCCGCGCGGCCAGGCTTCGTCCGGGCAGCCGGGCTTCGTCCGGGCAGCCGGGCTTCGCGTCCGCATCGAATGCCACTAGGAACCACCTGTGTTCGATTCACCTGATCTCGATTCGGCACCGTACGGCGATATCGACATGGCGAAGTACGTACGGCGCAGCTACTGCAGCTGGAATGACGCCAACTGGCGATCGCTGCTCGTGCAGAGTTACGCGCACGCGCGCCAAGTCGAGGACCTGCTGCTGCCTGGAACCTCCGACCTGCATCTCGTGCTGTGCACGGCGGGACAAGCCGTCATCCGCCGGACTGGGCATGGACGACCCGGTCGTCGAACACCTCCTGCGGTCGCTGCCGGCCCACCGGGAGGCGGGTGACCTGTACGCCGAGTCGGCTGCGGCGTTCCTCGCGGGTCCGCGCAGGTACGTGGCCCCTGTGGTCACCGATCGACGCCGTTGAGGTCGGAGTCGGCGCTCCGGGCGATCCGCAGCAGGCCGGAGACACCAGAGTCTTTCGTACCGGCCGAGCCGTCTCGCACGAGAGGATCGTTGAGCTGATCACCGACAGGCGGTTCGTGTACGAGAACGTGAGCGGACCGTTCCGCTTCTACCGAGGTTCCGTCGAACTGGCACAGCCACGTGAAGGCGGCACCGGTGAGCTGTCACTTCAGGACCCCGACTTCCGGCGGTGGTGGGGCGCCCATCACGCCGCCGTCCAGGTCACGGGCACGAAAGTCCTGCACCATCCGATCGTCGGCCGGCTCACCCTCGACTGGTCCTTCCTCACCTGCACCGAAGACCCCGACCAGCAACTCATCACCCTGACCGCCGAGCCCGGCACACCCAGCCACGACCGTCTGCGCATCCTCGCTTCATGGGCCGCGCAATCCGCCGGCCACCCCGTGGGAGACCGCTGAGGCCTGTCCGGCAGAGCTCGCCGGACAGGCCCTGGTCCAGAGGAGGGCTCAGCGCTTGAGCGTGAAGGTGAAGTCGCCGGAGAGCTTGCCGCTCAGCCGGACTGCCGAAACGAGACTCCCCTCCGTGATCAGTCTCTCGACCTCGGCCCGCGAAAGACCGCAACCTTCAGCGATCAGTCGCACCGGCCGGACAGGGATCCGCGCCGCAAAGCGGACCGAGACGTCGATCACCTCGCGGTCCAGGTGATCCGATCCGCCGGTGTCGAGGCGCCAAGCGTTGTCCCAGTCGAGGGCGATGCGATTACGGCGCCGCACGACCGGATCCTGGAGCAACTCAGCCGTCAGACCAAGGTCGTTGTCATGCAGCCGGTCCAGCAACTCAGGCCGTACGGAGCGCACATTCACCCGCTCCAGGACCGTGAGCTTTGCAGTCTCCCCGCAAGCGGTACAGAGCACGAGGAGCCAGGCGTCGAGGAGCTTGTGGTTTGCGTTGACGCGGAATTTGCCGCTCGCCCGGAAGCGCTCGGACGCGCACGTGTGGCAACGGCGGAGGACGAGAGGCAGGCAGGTGGGCATGACAACCCAGTTGTTGAGCACAGAAGTACACCGGTTCCAGTGAGAAGACCGCAGCAGAAATCAGCACGGCGCACATGTGCGACGCGCGACAGATCAGCACTCGGGAGGTCTCACAAGGTGTACAACGGCATGTCCTTGACCAGACGACTTGGCTCGGCAGCACGGTAATGGCGCACAGCGGCACTGCTCCACTGGATTTCGGGCGCCTCACCGCCAGGTTCTGTCCGGCGGATCATGGGCGGAGCCGGGTCCGGAGCCGGAACCGGAGCCGGAACCGGAACCGGATCGAGGCAATGACGACGGTGACGGTGACGGTGGGCCCTCAACAATGTTCGTATGCCCATCACTTCGCAGGCCCGCTCGGTTCCGCGGACTGCCGCCCGAGCTCGGCTTCGTCCACCGGCACGTGCCGTGGCCCCGGAGCGTTCCTCTCGACATGCATCTCGCCAACCTCGCCGGCTACTCCGACTTCCTCGTCCTCGGCAAGGAAGCGACGAACACCTTTGTTGCCAAGGAGCGCGACCTACAGGAGAGGTGGCGGCACACCGAAGCTCCGGCGGTTCAGGGTGACTTGGGAAGGTCACCCCGTTCGACCGGAGCTTCGTTGCGTCCGTAGCGGGCCGACGCGGACTCCTCAGCCCGTTACGGCCTGCGGATGCCTGTGCTCAGCGGGACTTCGAACGTCCCCGGAAGCAGCCCTTACAGAATTTCGATGGCCTTGACCTTCGGCGTATTCGTGTACTTGATATTACTCCACCGCGGGATTTTCACCACATCGCCATTGGCGTCGTAGTACTTCACGTCGTTGTTCCCCGTGGAGATCTGGTCGATCCACCAATTACCGAAGTCGATCTTTCCGCCATTCGCGTAGCAGTCCACGCTCTGACGATCACCGCTGTGCGACCAGATCTTCAAGAAGTCTGCGTCGGGGTCGCAGGTGACGTGGTCAATGGCGGAAGCCGTTCCGACCGGCCCGGCCAGGGTGAACGTGGCGGCTACGGCCAGCGCTGCGGCCATGGTGCGCGCAACGCTCCTCTTCCTCGAGAACATATTTTCCCTTGAGTTGAATATGGAACCAAGAACCCACTTTGCCATTATGGGCGCATCGGTACTTAATAAGCATCTTACGAAGCGGCCCACCCCTTCGGGAGAACCCCGGAAGAAATCACCTGATCGTGAGCATCCGACCGAATACACCGGGGCTCGATGCAGCCATGAACCCACAATTTCGATAAAACACACATTCGGGTATTCCGAATTTCTGGTTCGATTTCCGCGAGTGGCTGCAACTGCACCGCGGAGCGTTGATCAGGCCGCTCAGATCCCCGCCGCCACGCTGGTCCGTGATCCTCCGTGATCGTCCGTGATCGACGGGCAGTACCGACCAGAAGCTCCGAGCCCGCTGCACTCCGGTCCTGCCCGTCCCGCAATGGCACGGGGACATACCGGCCGTACCGCGCCCGTCAGGGAGACCGGACCCTGCGGGTATGCGCCCACGACGCCAAGCAGCCTGAATGCCTCGCAGCGGGCCTACGAGGGCAATGCGCTGCCACCCAGATCACAGATGCCCCCGACACCACGGTCACAACGATGCAGAAGCTACGCGTAGTTGTGGGTCCCGTCCTTGAATTCGGCGATCGCACCTGCCGGGTGCGGCGCGCTGACGGCCCTGCACACGCCGGTGGTGTGGGGCGCGCACGCGGTTGTCGCCTCGGGCCTGCCTGGGCGGCCGGGACCAGGGCGTGTGTCGGAAGTGTTCTACGTTGGCTCGTGTGAGCATGCAGGGGCGCAGTTATCGGTACGTGGGGCCGGCTGATCTGAAAGCTGCGGTCCGGCCCGGCAGTGGCGGCTGTCGGATCGGCTCGGCGGCTGACTTCAACAGCTGGATTTCAGAGCGATCGGCGGCCGAGCTTGTCGAGCCGTTCACCTTCGTGGTCGACATGGAAGGCATGCTTCGGCTGGCGCCACGACGAAGCGAGCATGTGGCCTGTGCCGGTGGCGGATCGGTCCTGAGCGCCGGCGAGGTCGGATTCAACCGCCAGGCAGGCCGGTGGGTCGTGGGCGATGTCAGCAACCACTCGACCGGGTACTGCCCGGACACCAGTTCATGGCCGGCGGTCGCCCAGGCCCTGGATTGCGTAAGGCTCGGGCGGCCGTCCGGCTTCACCCACGCGGTGGTGTTCCGACGCTGTCCTGACTGCCAGGAACACTCGATCGTGCGTGAAGACGACTTCGTCTGTGTCTTCTGCGGCAGCGATCTGCCCACGGCATGGAACGTGAACCCCGCTGATTGATGCCGCACTCGACTGCGTGCCGGGCCTTGTGGTCTTCCGAGTCGAACTTCGGCGGACGACCACCGCGGGAGCCGTGCTTCACCCGCATGTTGGACACGCTGCTGCGGCACGTGCGAGCCCTCGGAGAACGCACGCCGCCGAACTACGTCCCACCCACGAACCGGTACGCCAGTTGGCCGACATGCTCGACGACCGCGACGCCTCACACCTACCGACATGGCTCGACGAAATCCCCTACAGCGGGCTCGCGACCTCGCGGGAATCAACTCCGCCCTGCGCGAAGACCAGAACGCTGTCGTCCAGGGAATCCCGCCTACGACTCCGGCGTCGACGGAGGCCGCATCACCGACGTTCGCAAGCTCGCGAGCAGATCGACTCTGAACGGCCTCAACGAATTGCTGTGACCAGCACTTTCACAACAGACCCTAAACCCCTTTGAGTCGGGTCGCGATCCCTCCTAGGTTGGCCCGCGTGACGATCGAGGTGCCCTACCAGCCGCTTCCGATTCACCAGTCAGACGTTCGCTACGCCCACGGCCCCGACTCTGCTGCACAGCCCGGCGTGCCCGCCGGCGAGACGATCGAGTTCGACTGGAACGACAGCGCGATCTACCCCGGCACGTCCCGGAAGTTCTGGGTCCACGTGCCCGCACGTTACAACCCTTCCAAGCCGGCGTCGCTCATGGTGTTCCAGGACGGATGGTGGTACCTGGACCCGGATGGGGAAGTCCGCGGCGCGATCGTCCTGGACAACCTCGTCCACCGGGGTGACATCCCGGTCACCATCGGGGTGTTCGTCGACCCTGGTGTCTTCCCCGGCGCTGAGGATCCGAAGAACCGCAACACCGAGTACGACGCGTTCGACGATCGGTACGTCAACTTTCTCCTGAGCGAGATCATCCCTGAGGTCACGAAGCGCTACTCGATCGCCGAGGACCCCGATCGGTGGGGCATCTGCGGTGGCAGCAGCGGCGGCAACTGTGCCTTCACCGCAGCATGGCTGCGCCCCGACAAGTTCCGCCGGATCACCGCGTTCCTGTCCAGCTTCACGCAGATGCCCGGCGGCAACCCCTACCCCGAACTCATTCCCCGCGTTCCCCGCAAGCCGCTGCGCGCTTTCCTTCAAGCCGGCCATCGTGACCTGCGCTGGAACGAGCCCGAGAGGAACTGGCTCGCCAACAACCTGCGCGTCGCGGCCGCGCTCGCGGAAGCCGGCTACGACTTCCGCCTGGTCCTGGGCGACGGCGGTCACAGCCCCAACCATGGTGGCGTCCTGCTCCCCGATGCCCTCCGCTGGGTGTGGCGGTCCGGCAAGGGCTGAGTACCGCCAGGTGTTGATTGCGATTTTTCGAGACAGTACGGGACCGGGGCTCGCCGGGCCGCTCCTCCGGTTGCCAGTGCGCACCGAACAGCAGCTGACCGACCCGTACGACCGCAGTGTGGGAGATGACCGCACCGGGGTGCGGCGTGACCCGGGGCAGCTGGACCGTCTTGCCCTGGCGGACGATCTCGTAGCTCGGAGAAGGAAGCCGGGGATGGGCCCGGGGGCCGCGAGGTCGACCACCCGGTGCCACGCCGCAGCGGCCTGCTGCCACGCCTGCGCTGAGCCCGCTTCGAGCCGGTCCCGCATCCGGCCGATGACCTGTTCCACCCAGGCGCGCGGGCCGGCGCCGCCCAGCAAGGTGTCGATGATGCGGGCGGCGAGAGCGTCCGGGTCGGCGCCGTCCGCGTTGCCGCGCAGGGACTCCCCGATGAGCGCGTAGTAGACCCGGCGCACCCAGTCGAGGTCGGCCGCTTCTTCGATGAGCTTGTCGGTCTGGGCCCGCTTCAGCACGGCGGTGCGGCGGCGGGTGATGTCCTGGTGGAGGACGGCGGCCTCGTCGCAGCTCTGCGAGACAGCAGCGCGACCAGCAGCCCGACCAGGGAAACGAGCAGGTCCTCCACGCGGGTGCGTCGCTCGGAGACGTGGCTGTCGAGGAACCCGGGTCCAGGAGTGGACCCCGAACGACAGATCCGGCAGGTCGATCCTGGGGAGCATCGCCTCCGTGGTGTTCTTCAGCCAGGTCAGCGGCTCCGGCTCACCCACCGCGCCGAGCTTGTCCACCGACAACTTGGCGCGTCCGCCGCCCTCGGGAACGACAATCTCCACCTTCGCAGCCTCGCCGCCCAACACTTCCCTGCCGGGGGTCGCTTCTGTGATGAGCCTGTCAGCCGAGCCAGAGGAGGTCCGTCACCCGGAACTCTCGCAGGCCCGAGTACTGGGTGTAGCTGATCAGGACCGGGAGCCGGGGGACGTCGAGGTTGTACCGGCCATCTCCCATGGGCAGGCCGGGCGGCTCCTTGTCGGCGTCGATCGCGGCGCCGGCCTCGATGGCAAGGGCCCGGAGGAAACGCACCAGTTGGTCGTGCAGTTCGCGGTCTTCGCTGCGGATCGTCTCCAGGACACCGGCAGGGTCCTCTGCAAGGAACAGGGTCCAGCCTCGGCGGCCGGGAGCGCTCACTCGTTCTCACCGGTCAGGGGCGGAAGAGGGATGAGTCGGAGGCCTGCGGCGGTGTCCGCGAGGCGCTGGTCGCGGCCGGGACGGCTCTCGAACATCGCCTCCATCCACCACTTCCGCAGGACGCGGTTGATGGCCTCGCCCTCCTCGGCCCGGCCGATCTCCGCGTAGAACGCCATGCGCTTGGCCCCGGCCAGCGCGCCGGCCACCGCGTCGATCGTGTGCGGGATCGGGCGGACTCTCGGGTCCGAGGGGTGCTCCGGCTGGGCACTCACAGGTGTCCTCCTTCATCCGCGTCGGCCACTTGCCTAGGCCATCTTGACCCATACTCCCAGCAGTCCGGGCCCGAACGGACTGGCGCACGATCCGGAACACCCCGGGTTCGGAACGGGGGATATCCCCCAGCGCGGGCCGTCACCAGTCCGGCCTCGGCCCCTGGTCCGTGTCTCACAGACCCTCGCGAGTTCACCGAAACCGGCCGTGAGTGATGCTGGTGAGGTCGCGTAATCAACTGTCGCGAGTACTGCTGTCCAAACGTCGGTGTCGTCACTGTTTGTGCTGGGGCATCACGGGGTGGGCCGTCTGTGTAGCGTCCTGTGCAGCAGATCGCGTTCTGGCCGTTGATGGCTGACCTGCTCCCATGCCTGAGAAGCTGCCCGAAGCGATCAAGTATGTGAGCAAGCAGGACCTCGTAGAACTGAGTTCGAAGAGCGAACGCCTCAACCTCGGCAGAAGACGTGAGCCTGCTTGGCTTGATCAGCACCAGCACAGTCGCTGATCTGTTTGATTGCGCTGGTGCCGGATCGTCCCGGCCTCCGGGACGATCCGGCACGGCCGGGAGCAAGAACTGGGCCTACTGGCACACCAGTTCGTGGCGGTCCGCCCAGGCGCTGATCGCCGCGGCCAGCTCCTCGGGGCGGTCCTCCGGGGAGTGGTGGCCGGCGAGGCCGTGGTGGGAGACCTCCAGGCCCGCGATGTTCTCCTCGCACCAGGCCACCGTCCCCCGGTCGGTCATCGCGCCCGGGCCGGGCTCGAACGCGGCGAGCAGCTTGGGGACTTCGGGGCTGGCGGCCAGCCAGGCGTCGTAGCGCTCGATGCGGGCCACGATGTCGGCGGGCTCGCCGTCCAGCGGCATCATGCGCGTCCACGCCAGTACCGGGCGGCGGCTGTGCGGGGTCGGGAAGGGGCGGCGGTAGACCTCCAGGTCGGCTGGGTCGAGCGGCGTGGCGAGCGTGTCCGGGAGCCCCTCGATGAACAGCGACTTCTCCAGGATCATCTCCTCGCCCACCCCGGGGGTGCGCAGCAGGGTGAACAGCTCCCGGCCCGCCGCCGGGAACTCGTTGCCGACCAGCGGCTTGATGATCGTCTCTGTGAAGGCGAGGCCGCGGACGCGGCCCGGGAGACGGGCGGCGCGGTCGAAGGCGAGCGCGCCGCCCCAGTCGTGGCCGACGAGGACGGCCTCGGCAAGGCCGAGGGCGTCGAACCAGGCGTCGAGGCACCGGGCGTGGTCGTCGAAGGAGTAGGCGAGGTCGGGCTTGCCGGAGTCGCCCATGCCGATGAGGTCGGGGGCCAGCAGGCGGCGGCCGGGCGCGGCCACCCCTGGCAGGACGTTCCGCCACAGGTGGGAGGAGGTGGGGTTGCCGTGGAGGAAGACGAACGGCAGCCCGTCGGGGTCGCCGGACTCGCGGTAGTGGAGGGTGGAGTCGAGGACGGGGAGGGTGGGCATCGCGGTGTCACTTCGCTTTCCGTAAGGGGATTCAGAGGTTGAGGCTCAGAACGCGTTCGACGGCGATCTCGATGACGGCCAGGTCCGGCGGGGTGGGCGGGGCCACCCGGTAGCGGGCGGTGTAGCGGCGGACCGCCTCGGCCAGGCGTACGGGGTCGTCGGTGACGGTGGCCCGGCCTTCGAGGGTGACCCAGCGGAAGCCGTCCGCCTGGCAGAGCGCGACACGGGCTGACGGGCCGCCCGTTCCGGGCCTTGCGCGCTCCCGCCCGGGTGGTCACCCGGACCAGGCCGGTGGCCGCGTCGAAGGTGAAGCGGACGGGGGTGACGTGCGGGATGCCGTCGGGGCGCAGGGAGGTAAGGGTGGCTGTACGGGGGCGGGTGAGGAAGGCCCGTGTGGCGGCCGGGAACTGAAGCGCGCGCCCAGCGCGGAGAGGACGGCGTCGGTACCGTCGATCGCGGCGTCGACGGCCGCCGGGTCGGTCGCGTCGGCTACGGCCACAGCGAGGCCGGGCCGCTCGGTGAGAGAGCCGGGGCGGCGAGTCACGGCGACGACCTCGTGGCCGGCGGCGAGGGCCTGGCCGGTGAGGTGGCGGCCGGTCGGTCCGTTGGCGCCGAAGACTGCGATAGGCATGGTGTCGGGTCATCCCTTCGTGTGGTTCGCGGAACGCCCTTGACTGTCCCGATCACCGAACGCAGGCTCAACGCTGATGAATAACGCCGCTCCTGCCTCCGCCCGCACCCGAGGCCGCCCCCGCGGCAACCCGCCGACCCGCGAGTCGATCGTCTCGGCGGCCCGTGCGCTTTTCCTGGAGCGCGGCTACCGGCGCACCACTCTGCGCGCGGTGGCCGGGGCCGCCGAGGTCGACCCGGCGCTGATCGCGTACCACTTCGGCTCGAAGAAGGGCTTGTTCGCGGACGTGATGCAGTTCCAGTGCGCCAACGCGCTGGCGGTGGACGACGTCCTCGGCGGCGACCCGGCCACCCTCCCCGACCGCCTGATCGACGCGGTGACCGACCTGTGGGAGGACGCCGACTTCCGACAGCTCACCGCCCGGGGCGACGAGGCCGCCGAGGTGATCCGCGAGTACCTGGAACACGAGCTGCTGGCCCGGCTTGTTGAATTCCTCGGCGGCCGGGACGCGGCCGCACGCGCCACGGCCGTGGTGACGATCCTCGGCGGCCTCATCTACACCCGCTACCTCAACCCCCTCCCCACCCCCGCCACCCTCACCCCGTCCGAGACCCGCCACATCCTCACCCCGGCGCTGCGCGCGGCACTGGCCCCGAGGCCGCGCACCGCGGCAACCACGGGTGCGGGCCGCCGTGGCTGACCTGTCTCCGGTGGAGGCGCCGTCCGGCCTGAACGCCGCAGCACCTCCAGTGCCGCCCCCCTTGTAGGCAGCGGTGCAGGAAGGCCTTCGGGATGCCGGGCTCGGCGCTGATCTCCCCGTAGCTGCTGTCCTGCTTCCTGAACAGGCGGTACGTAATCGATCTCGTCGGAGGGGTGGGCCACGGCCTGGTCGGTCTTGGAGTGGGCGACCCACTCGGTGGACATAGCCAGGTTGGGCCCCGCAGTCAGGACTGGTCGGGGTGACTGATTCGCACCGTCTCTCCGCCGAATGGTAGGTGCGTGACTCGGCTGGTGAGGAGCCAGGTGTCCTCGATCTTCCGGAACGTGTCCTCGTAGTGGCCCACGTTGGCGGGAAGCCTCGGGGGCACCATGCCATCGGTATAGCCGTCGACTCGGTAAGTGGCGAAGTAGGAGGTGGCGGTGGCCGCCGACGCGGAATTCACCGTGACCAGGATGTTCGTAGTCATGCGGCGTGACAGCCGGTCCTTGGGACGCGAACCGAAGTAGCTGCGGAGCGCCTCACGCCCTTCCACCCTGCGGTCGCCGTGGGGCCACTCCCACACCCCGTCAGGTGTGAAGAGGTCCGCGACACTGCTCGGATCTCCCAGGTCAAGGCGGCGCACGAACTCGACGATCAGCCGCTCGCAGGCTCGCTCTGCGATGAGACGTTCCAACGGTTCAAGGGCTTCAGTGGGCGTCATCAATTGCTACCAGTCCTCTATGGGATGTCGGCGTACGGCCCCGGCTCCCCAGTTGCGTACGGGAACTTACCGCCCTCTCAGGCCTCGTAGTCCTCGATGAGGCGGCTGATGACCCCTCGCAGGATCTCCGCGCGGTGCCGGTCGTCCTGTTGTTCACGCAGGGCGTGTTCAGTCGCCCGGAGCCGGTGCCAGGCGTCCGCGTCCTCGTCCATCACCAGGTCGACGAGTGGCGAGGAGACCAACTCCAGGCACTCGGCCAGCCGAAGCCGGATGGCGGGGTCCGGCGGGGTGGGCCGGGGGTCGGCGAACCCGTCCGTCAGATACCGCACGGGATCACCGAGGCTCCAGCCGACCACCGCCCCCTCCTGGACAAGGAGGGCCACGTCAGGGGCGATGCCGAGCCGCGCGTCCAGTTCCCGGTCGAGGACGCCGATGTCCCGGAGGCAGATAAGTTCGGTGGCCCCGGGGTCACAGTTGAAGACCGTGGTCTGGGGCATGGCGAACTCCCGGGCAGCGTCCGCGCGCAGCCCGCACGCTTGCGTCCGCGGCTTGTCGTGCACAGCGTGGCCCCGTGGCACGGAGACGTACTGGGGAGGCACGAAGAACGTGAGACTGCACAGTTCCCGGCTGCCCCGGTCGAAACGGAAGTGCTCGTCCTGCGACCACAACCACTGCATGCTGCCGAAGGTGTCCGGCAGTTGCCCCTCCCGTCCGGCCGGATCCTCGTACCCCGCGACGATCAGCTGGAGATCGCGGAAGTCGAAGCGCGGGGTGAACAGGAGAGGCCTGTCCGTCGTTTCGGCGATCAGGGTGTCGCCAATCGTGATCTTCACCGTGCTCGTTGCCTCATCGTCGGATGGGTCTGGCGGCGGGCAAGAAGCCGCCCTTGGTATTGGGGACCGTCCCGTTCACGATGTCTTCGTGGCTCACCGGAGGCCCCGGGTCGTCAGGTGACCCACCGAAAGTTTTGGCTCCCGTCGGCCCCTTCTTCCCGGAGGGGCCGTAGCCCGTGATCACGTCGCCGGCACCGGCTCCGGGGCCCTTCGTGACCACGATGTCCTCGCCCTGCCGGAAGATGAGGTTCCCACGTTGTCCCTGGGAGACGTACACCGCGTCCGGGTTCGTGAGGATCTCCTTCACGCGTTCGTCGCTGAAGTGAGGATGGTAGTTGCTGGACTTGCGTACCTTGCCTTCCTTGGCCCGCTCGGTGATCGTGTCCGCGGCGCTCAGGGCCTTCTTGTCCGGGCACTTGTCGCCGGCGGCAAGGAATTCGGCCCAGTTGGACGGGCGGTGGACAGGGACAGCGGCGTACAGCAGAACCATGGGCTCGGCGGTGCCGCCCGAGCGGGTTCCCGCGCCGGAGACGGAGCTGCCGGGCCTGCAGCCGATGTCGTCCCGTTCCTGCCGTACCTTGTCGACCAGCTTCTTGACCTCGGTCGTAGCCAAGGCATAGGCAGTGATCAGTGTTTCGGCGCGGTAGGGGATGCGGTACTGGACCAGACGGCCACCGCTGGCCCGGGAGCGGGCCCGTGCCTCGGCCTTCTTCTGCGACTCGACCGAGGCGAAGGTCGGTCCGGCGCCCGGGTTGGAGCAGGACAGACTGCCGGAGACGCTGGTGCCGGTGACGGGGAAGGAGCTCCGCGGGCTGGTGCACTGGCCCGCGGACTTGCCGTCAATGCTGAAGGTAGCGGTCATGACCGCGGTGACCTTGCCGTCCGCCAGGCGGCTCTTGGCACTGGTGGTGACCTGACCGGCGACGCTGTTCCTGGCTGTGCAGCCACCGGAACTGCACTTCACCGTTCCCGAGCCGCTGAGGGCCAGCGTGACCCCGCTGTCGGTCGCGTTGTTCAGCTCCTTTGTCTGCTTCTCCAGGGAGTCGAACATGGGGGCGACGTCATCCCCGGTGACCGGCTCCAGGTCCAGGCCCTCGGCATCACTGTCCTCAAGGGGACCGTCCGTCACCTCGGGTATTTCGGTGGGACCCTCGTCCTCGGAGTCCTCCTGCACCGCGGCAGTCGTCAACCGGACGGAGGACGAATCAGTCGAGCCGCCGGAGGGCCCGGCCGGCTGGGAGGCGTCGTAGGACTCCAGGCGCAGCACCCGGTGGGGCTTCTTCTCCGTGACGAGCAGACGGCCCGCAGAGGTGTCCACCGCGAGAGCCGGTGTGCCGTCGACGACAGGAGGCTTCGAGGGCTCGCTCGGGGCGGGTGTGCCCTCCAGCTTGTCGAGAGCCTTCGAGAGCTTTGTGGCCAGATCGGGCGGCGCCGGCCGGTGCTTCACCACCTCGGGCGTCACACTGTCGCTCTCCTCCGCGGCCGCCCACTTGCCCGAGGCGCCCTCGCCGGACTCCGTACCGGCGGCCGGGTCCTTCTGCCGGGTGAAGGTCCTGCCGCCGATGTGCAGGATCTCGCGCTCGGAGCCCGCGGTACCGAAGCGGCTGCCGGAGGCGGTCACGGTGACGTCCCGCTTCAGGCCCGAGCCGGAGTCCTGGTACCGCAGGCCGGGGGCGTCGGCGATGGCGGCCACGGCCTGCCGGAACGGCTTCAGGTCGCGCTTGGCCTGCGATTCCTCCGAGCCCAAGACGCCGTTCCAGACCAGCAGTCCGGCCACCAGCGCCGTGACCAGCACACCGACACCGCCGAACAACAGGAGCCGTCCGCGTCGCCCGACACCCTGCCCGGGCGGCAGTGGTGGGGGCGGGCCGTACGGAGGTCCGTAGGGGGCGTACTGCGGCGGTACCTGCGGAGGAGGCGGGAACTGCGGAGAGTAGGGGCCCTGAGACGGTGGCCCGAAGACGCCGGGCGGCGGGCCGAAGGGGGAATCCTGGGGTGGCCGGTGTATGTCGTCGTGCTCCGTCATGGTCTCCCCCGTGTGTCATCTGCGGGCCGCCGTCGCGTGGGGCGGGACCCTTGCGTCCGGCCGTCGTTGGCCGTCGAGGCGGAACGGGCTCTGGCTGCAGCAGAATTCGAGTACTCCCGGATCATTCTGGAGGTGAGGCCATGTCATGCGCCGCTGGTTTCCGGATTTCGGCCGGAAGCGAGTGGCCGTAACCGCCCTGTTAACGCACTGCGCCCGGCGCAGGCTGAACGGGGGTCAACGGCCGGGACCCGGAGCCGCCCGCCCGGCACGGGAAACACGAACCCTTCAAGGTCCTCGTCGCTCTCCACCTGGTCCAGCGGCACTCCGCGTGCATGGAAATGGAAGGTGAGTCGTACCCCGTCTGTGTCACCCCATCGCCGGGAGGCAACCTGGTCCACCGTGCCGTCGTCCTCAACGGAGGGTCGTCTCAAGGAGGTCATGCGGTGGGTAGGCACGCCGACATCGTCAAACCACTGCCGGAACTGCTCGGGCACCACGCCCGGCGCCTCGGGGACAAGATCTGTTTCGAGGACCGGCTCAGGCGTGTGACCTACCGGGAGCTGGAGCGGAGGACCGCACGGCTGGCCGGTCACCTGGCCGGACTCGGCCTGGCGCGCGGTGACCGGGTGGCCGTACTGCTCGGCAACCGTGTCGAGGCGGTCGAGAGCCTGCTCGCCGTCACCCGGGCGAGCGGCGTGGGCGTACCTCTGGACCCCGGGAACTCGGAGGAGGAACTGACCCGCTTGCTGGACGACAGCGGGGCACGGGTGCTCATCACCGATGACGCCTGCCTGACGCGGAGGCGAACGCTGCCGTTGCGACCCGGGTTGATTGTGGTGGTGGCCGAAGGCGGTGTCGAGGACAGGGCCGGGGACTCGGCTTCGGGCGCGGACATCGAGGAGGCGGCGGGCGCGGACCGCGTTCTGCGGTTCGAGGAGTTGGCGGGTACGGAGCCGCGGACGCCGGCCCGGGACGATCTCGCGCTGGACGAAGTGGCCTGGCTGCTCTACACCTCGGGCTCCTCCGGCGCGCCCAAGGGCGTCCTGTCCACCCAGCGCAACCGGCTCTCGCCGGTCGCGACGGGCCTTGTCGGTGTCCTGCGTCTGTCCGAACAGGACCGTGTGCTGTGGCCGTTGCCCCTGCATCACGCGATGAGCCAGATTGTGTGTTTCCTCGGGGTGACCGCGGTGGGGGCGAGCGCGGTGCTGCTGCCCCGGTTCTCGGTGGCGGGGGTGCTCGGCGAACTGCGTGGTGGGGACGCCTCGTTCACCTTGCTCGGCGGGGTTCCGACCACGTATTCGGCGCTGCTCGACGCGGTCCGGGGCGAGGAGAGCGATAAGGGCGGCGGCGGTCTCGGCGGCCCCACGCTGCGTGGTTGTGTCAGTGGTGGCGCGGCGGCGGGGCCCGGGTTCCGTGAGTCCTTCGGGGCAGTCTGCGGTGTGCCTTATCTGGAGCACTACGGCAGCACGGAAGTGGGCCCGGTCACCATGCCGGCGCCGGACGGGGCGACGCCGTCCGGGGCGTGCGGCCGGGTGCTGCCCGGCGTCCGGGTCCGGGTCGGCGGGGGCCCCGACGGCCGGGACACGGGCGAGGGCGAGTTGTGGGTCAGTGGGCCCGGGGTGATGGCCGGATACCACGGCAGGCCGGAAGCCACCGCGGAGGTACTGCGCGACGGCTGGTTCCGCACGGGTGACCTGGCCAGGATCGATGCCTTCGGTGCACTGGCGATCACCGGCCGGGCGAGTGATCTGATCATTCGGGGTGGGGTGAACATCCATCCTTCGGAAGTGGAGGCGGTGCTGCGGCGGCTGCCGGGGGTGGCGGACGCCGCCGTGGCCGGACGCCCGCACCCCGTCTTCGGCGAGGTGCCCGTCGGCTATCTGGTTGCCGAGCCCGGCGGCGTGCTGGACAGGGGGCGCATCCTCACCGCCTGCCGTGCGGAACTGTCCGGATTCAAGGTGCCCGTCGAGCTGTTCGAGGTGGAGGACCTTCCCCGCACCTCCTCCGGGAAGATCCTGCGGCGGGACCTTGCCGACCTGCCGGCACGGGCGCTGGGTGCGGAGGCCGCCGGCAACGGGAAATCGTCGGAGGACCTGCTCGCCCTGGTGCGGGGCGAGGTGGCGGCCGTGCTCGGTTGTACGGCTCAGGCGGTGGAGCCGAGCACGGCGCTGCGGGACCTGGGGATGGACTCCCTGACGGCGACGGTGCTGCGGGAGCGGTTGTCGGCGGTGACCGGCCTGCCGCTCTCCGAGGCCGTCGCCTTCGACTTCCCCACTGCCGCAGCACTCGCCGCCCACCTCGGGGAACGGAACGCCGTCGCACCGGCCGGCGCCGGGTCCGTGGACCGGAGTGCGGCCCGGTCGGACGACGATCCCGTGGTGATCGTGGGGATGGCGTGCCGCTATCCCGGAGATGTGACCTCTCCCGAGGAGCTGTGGCGGCTGGTGGCCGACGGGAGGGACGCCATCGGTCCCTTCCCCACCGACCGGGGCTGGGACGTCCGGTCGTTGTACGACCCGGACCCCGGGCGGCCCGGACGGACGTATGTGCGCGAGGGGGGTTTCCTCTCCGGTGTGGACCGCTTCGACCCCGCCTTCTTCGGTATCTCGCCCCGCGAGGCGTTGGCCATGGACCCGCAGCACCGGCTGCTGCTCGAAGTGGCGTGGGAAGCCTTCGAGTACGCCGGTCTCGTCCCGGGCACTCTGCGCGGCTCGGCGACCGGGGTGTACGTCGGGCTGATGTACAGCGACTACGCGCGCCGCCTGGCGAGAACGCCGGAGCAGGTCGAGGGGTACCTCGGCCTCGGCAACGCCGGAAGCGTCGCCTCGGGTCGTATCGCGTACGCCTTCGGCCTCGAAGGCCCGGCCATCACCGTGGACACGGCGTGTTCCTCGTCCCTGGTGGCCCTGCATCTGGCGGCCCAGGCGCTGCGCCGGGGTGAGTGTGCTTTCGCGTTGGCCGGTGGCGCCACGGTGATGTCGGGGCCCTCGTCGTTCGTGGAGTTCAGTCGCCAGCGGGCGCTGGCGCCGGACGGCCGCTGCAAGGCGTTCGGTGCGTCCGCCGACGGCACGGGGTGGGCCGAGGGTGCCGGAATGCTGCTGCTGAGCCGGTTGTCCGAGGCGCGCCGCGCGGGGCTTCCGGTATTGGCCGTGGTGCGCGGCTCGGCGGTGAACCAGGACGGCGCGAGCAATGGGCTGACCGCACCGCACGGGCCGGCGCAGCAGCGGGTGATCGGGCAGGCGCTCGCGGACGCGGGGCTGAATCCTGGGGACATCGACGCCGTGGAGGCGCACGGCACCGGCACCCGGCTGGGAGACGTCATCGAGGCGGAGGCCTTCTTCGCGACGTACGGGCGGCAGGCGCGGCAGAGTCCCCTCCGGTTGGGCTCGGTGAAGTCGAACATCGGTCATACCCAGGCCGCTGCCGGAGTGGCCGGTGTGATCAAGATGGTGCAGGCGATGCGGCATGGTGTGCTGCCGCGTACGTTGCACGCCGACGAGCCGACGCCCCGTGTCGACTGGTCGTCGGAGCGGATCGCGCTGCTGACCCGGGCGGCGGAGTGGCCCGCGACGGACCGTCAGCGCCGGGCGGGGGTGTCGTCGTTCGGAATCAGTGGCACCAACGCCCATGTGGTGCTCGAAGAGCCTCCGGGCGACGGGGAGGCCGCATCACCGTGTGCCGTGGCGGATGGCGGGGCTGCGAGGGGCGGCCGTGTCGGAGCCGGGGCGGGGCTGGAATGTGCGACAAGTCCCGGGCGGGCCACGGTGGCCTTTCCGGTGTCGGCGAGGAGCGTTCCGGGGCTGCGGGCCCAGGCGCAACGGTTGTACGACCATGTGGTCGCCGCTCCTGACGCGTCCCTGGTGGACCTCGGGTACTCACTCGCCACCACGCGTGCGGCCTTGGAGCACCGGGCCGTGGTGGCGGCCCGGGACCGTGCCGAACTGCTCGGCTCCCTACGGGCCGTGGCGGAGGGCGGCGGCCGGTCCGGAGTGCACACAGGCACGTCCCGACAGCACGGCTCGCCGGCCTTTCTGTTCACCGGTCAGGGCAGTCAACGTGTCGGCATGGGCCGTGAGTTGTACGAGTCGCGGGGCCTGCATCCGGCCTTCGCCGGTTCGTTGGACGAGTGCTGTGCCCTGCTCGACCCGCTGCTGCCGGTGCCTCTGCGGGACGTCATGTTCGCCGCGCCCGGTACGGAGACGGGCGCGTTGCTGGATACGACCCGGTTCGCGCAACCGGCGCTCTTCGCTCTGGAGACGGCGTTGTTCCGGCAGTTCGAGGCGTGGGGGGTACGCCCCGGCCTGGTGGCCGGGCACTCGGTGGGCGAGGTGGCGGCGGCGCATGTCGCCGGGGTGTTGTCCCTCGCGGACGCGTGCACGTTGGTGGCGGCCCGGGGTCGGCTGATGGACGCGCTGCCTTCGGGCGGCGCGATGGCGGCTGTGGCCGCCGGCGCGGACGAGGTGGCTGCCCACCTCTCCGCGGCCGGGGGTGTGGTGGAGATCGCCGCGGTCAACGGGCCTGCCTCGGTGGTTGTCTCCGGCGACGCGGCCGCGGTGCGGGAGGTGGCCGCGTACTTCCGGGAGCGGGGCCGTTCGGTGACGCCGCTGCGGGTCGGTCATGCCTTCCATTCCGCTCGGATGGAGCCCGTGCTGGCCGAGTTCGCGGACGTGGTCCGGCGTCTGTCCTTCGTCGCGCCGCGGCTGCCCCTGATCACCGCTGTGCCGGGCCGGGCGGCCTCCGCCGAGGAGGTGTGCACGCCGGAGTTCTGGGTGGACCATGTCCGCCGTCCGGTTCGCTTCGCCGATTCGGTGGCGTACCTGGGTGAGCAGGGCGCGGCACACTACGTCGAACTGGGGCCGGACGGGGTGCTCACCGGCCTGGTACGTGATTGCCTCGCCGTGTCCGGGCCGTCCGGGGCCGGCCCGGACACGGGCGAAGCGGGCGGCGGCGAGCGGGGCCCGGTTCCGCTGGTTCTGCCGACCCTGCGCGGGAAGCGGCCGGAGGCGGATGCCTTGCTCGACACGCTGGCCGCGCTACATGCCCATGGCGTTCCCGTCGACTGGCGGGCTGTCTTCGCCGGGTGCGGCGGGCGGCGCGTCGCGCTGCCCACGTACGCCTTCCAGCGCCGCCGGTACTGGCTGGAGACCGTCCCGGAGCATCTGCCCGTGTCCCCGACGGCCGAGTCCACCCATCCGTTCCTGCGGTCGTGCACCCGCACGGCCGACGACGACGGGTTGCTGCTGAGCGGGTTGCTGTCGGTGCAGGACCAGCCGTGGCTCGCCGACCATGTGGTGGCCGGGGAGATCTTGCTGCCGGCGACTGCTTTCGTCGAAATGGCCCTCCACGCCGGTGAGTTGACGGGCGCTGCTGTCCTGGACGAGCTCGTTCTGACCGCGCCTCTGCCGTTGCCCTCGGACGGTGCTGTCACCTTGCAGGTGAGGGTGGCGGGGGCGGACGACGCGGGGCGGCGGGCCGTGCTCTTCCACTCCCGGCCACATACTCCGGCGGGTGATGGGCCCTGGCTCCGGAACGCCGTCGGCACTCTTTCGCCGGCGCAGCCGCCTACGGACCGGGGAGCGGCCGCAGGCGAGACCAGCGGCGTGCCCCGGCCTGACGCGCCCTGGCCACCGGAGGCGGCGATGCCACTGCATGCCGACGGTCCGGGGACCGGAACCGGACCGTATGAGCAACTGGCCGCCGACGGGCTGCGTTACGGCCCCGCTTTCCGGGGCATGCGCGCCGTCTGGAGGCACGGGGAGGAGTTGTACGCGGACGTCGCGCTGCCCGAAGCGGCCCGGACTCCGCGCCGGGAGGCGGACGGCCCGGAGTTCGTCCTGCATCCCGCACTGCTCGACGCGGCGCTGCACGCCCTGGCCCTGAACGGCCTTGTCGCGAACGGTTCCGGGGCAGCCGGTCCGGCGGCCGACGGGCTGTCCCTGCCGTTCGCCTTCAGCGGGGTGCGCGTGCACACCACCGGTGTGCAGCGCTTACGGGTACGGGTGGCCCCCGGGCCGGACGGTCGGGCCGGAGTGGAGCTGGCCGACGAGACGGGCTCACCGGTGGCGACGGTACGTTCGCTGACGCTCCGGCAGCTTCCGCGTACCGGCTCGACGACGGCGGACGCGGTCACCGGTACTCTCCACCGGACGGACTGGGTGCCACCGGGCGAGCCGCCCGCACCCGTGGCAATGCCCCGCTGGGGGGTTCTGGGCGCGGCGGGCACACGGCTGGTGGATGCTCTCGCGCCGCCGGGTTCCGGCGTCCCGGTGTATCCCGGCCCGGCGGCGTGCGACGCGTCGTCGGCCGTCGTCGTGGCACCGTGCCCGCAGCCGGGCACGACCGGCGGCGGGCAGGACCAGGCCGCCGGTCTGCTGCGGGCAGCGGACTGGGCGCTGAGGCTCGTGCAGGAGTGGCTCGCCGAGCCGCGCCTGTCCCGCTCCCGTCTCGTCCTCGTGACGTCCGGTGCCGTCGCTTCGGCAGGTGACGTATTCCCAACGGATGATGCCGCCGGTCGCAGGAGTGACGGCCAGTCCGACGAGACGGCGTCCGTACCGTTGCACACGCCGGTGTGGGGACTGGTCCGCTCGGCCCTGCGGGAGAATCCGGGCCGCTTCGCTCTGATCGACGTGGACGAGCACCCCGACTCCTGGAGTGCCCTGCCCGCCCTGCTGGCTGCCTCGGTGCCGGAAGCAGCCGTACACCGGGGGACGGTGTACGTGCCGAAGCTGGTGCCACTGGCCGAGGCGGCACCGAAGCCACGGAAGAGGCGGCCGCTCGACCAGGAGGGCACCGTCCTGGTCACCGGCGGCACCGGTTCCCTGGGCATGCTGGTGGCGCGGCACCTGGTCACCGCTCACGGCGTCCGGCATCTGCTGCTCGCCGGCCGACGCGGGCCGGACGCTCCGGGGGCGCGGGAACTCGTCGCGGAGCTGTGCGAGGCGGGCGCCCGGGTGACCGTTCACGCCTGTGATGTCGCGGACCGGACCGCGCTCGCGGCCCTGCTCGACACGGTACCGGCGGCCCACCCGCTGACCGGCGTCGTACACACTGCGGGGGTGCTGGACGACGGCGTCGTCGCGGCGCTCACCACCGACCGGGTGAGGCAGGTGCTGCGCCCCAAGGCGGACGCCGCTCTCGCTCTGCACGAACTGACCCGGGGTCACGACTTGGCCGTGTTCGCGCTGTTCTCCTCGGTGGCGGGTACCTTCGGCTCTGCGGGCCAGGCCAACTACGCCGCGGCCAATTGTGTGCTGGATGCCCTGGCGCGGCACCGAGGGCGGCTCGGACTGCCCGGTACGTCGATCGTCTGGGGCCCCTGGCAGCAGAACGACGGCATGATGGCGCACCTCGGCAACGCGGACCGGCAGCGGATGGCCCGCTCCGGGTTCGGCCCGCTCGGGCCGGAAGAAGGCCTGGCTCTCTTCGACGCGGCCGTGGCCGGTGACGAACCCGTGGTGGTGGCGGCCCGCCTCGCCCCGGCCGCTCTCCGAGGCGGTGGCACGGCGGCGAACCGGCTACGAACCCCTGCCGCCGACCGGGATGGCACGGGCGACGGGGGCGGGGACCGGCTCGGCCGGGCGTCGGCGGCTGCTTCCCCCGGCGAGATGGGCGGGGTGCTGCTCACAAAGATCCGGATCCTGGCGGCCCGGGTCCTGGGCCATCGGGAGGAGGCGAGCGAGATCGACGAGGACGCCCTGCTGGCGGATCTGGGGCTGGATTCCCTGGCCGCTGTCGATCTGCGCAATGAGCTCGCGGCGTGGACGGGTCTGGCACTGCCGTCCACGCTGCTGTTCGACTTCCCGACGCCGCGCGCGCTCGCCGTCGAGCTGACGCGGCGGTATGCCGCCGAGGCGCCTTCTGCGGGTGCCGCGTCCGACGGCCGGGCACAGCCTGAGGACGCCGGCTCGCCGGGCTCCCCGGGCCGGCCGACGGACGACGGCGCGGGCGTCGGCGCGGGGATCGGTCCGGGGATCGGTCCGGGGATCGGTCCGGACGGTGGTCCGGGGATCGGTCCGGGGATCGGTCCGGACGGTGGTCCGGGAAGCGGTCCGGGGGCAGGCGCTCCGCCGGACACCCGGGTGCAGATCGCCGAGGCACCGCATGCCGGGGAATCTCCGGACTCCCTGGGCGCGCTCTTCCGTACCGCATGCGCCCTGGGCCAGAGCTGGGACGGCATGGCACTGCTCACCATCGCCGCGCGCCTCCGCCCGGTCTTCGACAGGACCGGGGCACCCGGTGCGACGCACGAACCCGTCATGCTCGCGGCGGGCGGCACGGGGCCCCGGCTGGTCTGCTCCCCCGCGCTCAGCGCGCTGTCCGGACCGCAGGAGTACGCGCGCCTCGGTGCCCGGCTGCGAGGGCTGCGGCCGGTTTCCGCAGTGCGGCACCCGGGGTTCGAGCCCCGAGAGGCTCTGCCCGCCACACTGGACGCTCTCGTCACCGCCCAGGCCACTGCCGTCCGCGCAGCCGCGGCCGAAGGCCCCCTGGCACTGCTGGGGCGGTCGGCCGGTGGCTGGGTGGCCCATGCCGTGGCCGAGCGTCTGGAGTCCGAGGGTGCTGCCCCGGCGGCCGTCGTCCTGGTGGACACCTATCCCCCCGGTCACGGTGACCAGGAGCAGGCGCTCTCCACGATGACGTCGGACATGCTGCGCCGGGCGGCGGAGTTCGCCTCTGCCAGTCCCGATCGGCTCACCGCCATGGCCGGATACTTCGAGCTCTTCCGTGACTGGAAACCCGCGCCGCTCGCCTGTCCCACACTGTACGTACGGGCCCGGGATCCGCTGCCCGGCGCCGACCCCGCCCCGGACTGGAGCCGGCCGCACGCCGAGGTCACTGTGCCGGGGAACCACTTCACCATGCTGGAGGAACATGCCCGTACCACCGCACTCGCCATCCACCAGTGGCTCGGCAGCCGGTTCTGAGGACGTCCTGGGAGAGGCGCGGGGCAGGTGCGGGCGTGGACGGCTCCGTCCCACGCACCCCGCGTCAGGCCCGTCATGGCCCGCATCCACTTGAGGACCGTTGACGGGATGGCTGCCATCAGGTGAACAGGTCCAACTCGGTGAGCTCGCTGGAGAGTTGCCAGAGCCGGGATGCCGCGTCCGGGTCGACGGCCCAGGGCTTGACCCCACCGATGAGCATGTCGTCGGTGTGGGCGGGGTCGGCGATGTCGCAGTCCTGACAGTACGCGCCACCGTGGCCGTCGAGCAGCGGTGATGTCGCAGCCCATACAGCCGTCGCCGCGCCCTGCGCCGGCGTCTTGAATCCGGCTGCCGGCGTGCCGTCCGGGGTGATCCAGCCCTGGGCCATCTGCTCGTCACGGGGGATGTGCCGCTGCAGTGGGGTCAGGATGCTGCCCGGGTGGACCGCGAAGGCGTGCAGCCCGCTGTCGGCGCCGAGCGCGTCGAGGTGCACGGCGAAGAGGGCGTTCGCGGTCTTGGACTGCGCGTAGGCCAGCCACCGGTCGTAGCCATCACGGAAGTGGAGGTCGTCCCAGCGCATGTCGGAAAGAAAGTGACCGGACGAGGCCACCGAAACCACTCGTGCCCCTTCCGTCAGTGCCGGGCGGAGACGGTTGACGAGAGCGAAGTGGCCGAGGTGATTGACCGCGAAGTGCGCCTCCCAGCCCGGGCCGACGCGTGTCTCCGGACAGGCCATGATGCCCGCGCCGTTGATGACGAGATCGAGGGTGCGACCGGTCTCCAGGAAGCCGACCGAGAACGTCCGGACGCTCTCCAGGTCCGCCAGGTCGAGGACGTGCACCTCCGCCCGGGGGACGCCTCGCAGGGCCTCTTCCGCTGCGGCGGACCTGCGTGCGGGGACGATGACATGTGCTCCCGCCCGGATGAGGGCAAGCGTGGTCTCCAGCCCGAGGCCGGAGTAGCCGCCAGTGACCAGGGCGGTTTTGCGCGACAGGTCGATTCCGGCGAGGACGTCGTCCGCCGTGCTGTGGGCACCGAATCCGGTGCCGGACTTGTGTTGCTGCGTCGTCATGACCGCGACGCTAAAATCTAGACTGCGCTCTAGGTCAAGGTACTGTCGGCGGCATGGGCAAGCATGCGGGTGATCTGTCGATCGGGGAGGTCGCCGAAGCGACCGGATTGAGCGTGCACGCTCTGCGGTTCTTCGAACGCGAGGGCCTCTTCCTCCGGCCGATCCCCCGTTCCGGCGGCGGGCAGCGGGTCTACGAACTCGCAGACGTGGAGTGGCTCCTGCTGTGCAACCGGCTCCGCGCGTCGGGCATGCCCATCGTCATGCTGAAGGAGTTCGCCCGGCTCGTCCGGTCGGGCCCGGGCAATGAAGCGGAACGTCTGGCGCTGCTGCGGGAACATGAGCAGGCCGTACGGGCCAAAATCTCCGACTTGAACGCCGACCTGAAGGTCATCCACGGCAAGGTCGTCGCCTACGAGAGGCACGTCCGCGACGGGACCGCTGCCGGGGTCTGGTCGCCGACACCGTCTCGCTGATTCATCCGACTCCTCGCTCCTGGGCGGCGAGCGCGGCGGCCGGCGTTCGGCGTTCGGCGGTCGGCGTTCGGCGTTCGGCGGTTCCAGGGAGTCGCCGCGCAACTTCCTGGGATCGGCCCACCCGCTGGCGGTGACATGCGGGACACCCCTTGGTCAGGCCCCTTCTCACATCCCGTCCCGTCAGCCGGGCACCGGGTCGTGGAACCCCCGCCGTCGGGCAGCTCCCGGCCGGCACCGCAGAAGGCGCCCCAGAACCAGCCGGCCACCACGCAACGCACCATGCCGGTGCAGCGCCTTGACGGCGTACGTGGAGCAGCTCGGCGTGTACGGGCAGCACGCGGGCAGCAGTGGACTGGCCTTCGTCCGGTAACGCCGGACGACCTCATACAGCGCGCCCGCCGCCCGGCCGACCGGGCGGGGCGCCGCCGGATCATCACCAGCGGGCCTCAAGGGCCCTGCCGCCCGGGGCAGGACAACCAGGAGGAGGGAGACGAGCCACATGTCGGGGCAGCACGTACGGCCCCAGAAGCAGCTGTCGGCGCACGCGTCGCCGCAGTTCTCCTTCCGGCTGCCGTCCCTTCCGTCCCTGCTGTCCTTGCGCCGTCCTGCCATTTGACCTCCCTCTGCTCCGACTTTGCCATGATTCTACGGAGCGATCACCCACTTGCCCTCAACCACACTTGAGGTCTTACGGTCTCCGCATGACCTGCACGGTGCGCAGGCTCCACTCCGCACCGAAGCACCAAGAGGGACACCCCATGACGACCCAGCAGCTGTCCGATGCCGAACTCGCCGGACAACCCGCCGCATACTGGACCGGTGTCGCCTACGCGGCGCTCATCGCGTACACCCGGGCCCGGCAGGTCGAAAAGGGCTGTGCCCAGCCCCAGTTCTGGCTGCTGCGCAACCTGTCGGAGAACGACATCTCGCCCGACGGCGAGGGGAGGACCCTCCCCGAGCTCCGGGAGGCCATGAACTCCGATATCCGGCCCGAAGACGACCTGGCGGCGGAGGCCGAAGTGCTCGTGGAGCGCGGCTGGTTGGCCCGGGACGCCGAGAACAAGCTGTGGCTCACCGAGGAGGGGGAACAGGCCCGCGGCCACGAGCCCGGCCCCCGTCGCGGCTGACGGTTCACGGAGTCTTCCCCGCTGGTCGACATCGGCTCGTGCCGCGCGGGCGGCGATGGTCCGGGGAATCGGCCATGCGTTGGAGCAACGGCTCGATCCGTGCCCACTGGGCATCAGTCAACAACGCACCCGGACCGACGATCAGATGATTCGCAAGAAGCGGTCTGGCTGATCCCGGCGGCCCCGTACCGGACCTCAGCGCCGGGCCAGCGCCAGCACACTCAGACCGAACATCAGGACACCCAGGGGGAGATGGACCGACGGGACGTGCGCGATGCCGAGCACGACCTGGACCGAGGCGAGTACGAGGAAACCTGACGCATGCCAGACAGGCCGGGGTGAGCCGCCGCCCGGCTTCCACGCCAGCACCGCCGCGAGCACGTACAGCATCGAGGCCCCGTACATCACACGGGCTCCGACACTGTGCAACGTCTCTCCGTAGGACGAGGTCAGCAGCAGTCCGGCGGAGACCGCCTGAAGGAAGATGGTCAGGGTCTGCAGGGCGATCGCGACCTGCAGGAACGAGGATCTGCGCTGTGCGCTCGCCGTCGCCGTCGCCGTCACCTGAGTGGCCATGTCACAGTCCCCTTTTCCGCCCTCGGGCAGTGGATCGATAAGGTCTCACCAGCCCGACGACGCGGGCCTGCGAAAGGTAAGGCGGGGGCGGCCGGAAGCATGGGGACTGTCGGGACCAGCACAGATGAGATAGCCGGCGAGCGACGCCAACTGATCAATGTCGCTTACCGGTTGCTCGGTTCGGTGACCGAGGCCGAGGACGCCGTACAGGACGCCTACGCACGCTGGTACGGGCTGTCACGGAGCCGACGGGAGGAAATCCTGTCCCCCGGCGCCTGGCTGACGACGGTGACCAGCCGCATCTGCCTGGACCTGCTCGGCTCGGCGCGGGCCCGCCGTGAACGCTATGTCGGCGCGTGGCTGCCCGAGCCGCTGCCCGACCGCGCAGAGTGGGACCTTGCGGGCGGCGCCGGCCCCACCGGCCCTGCAGACCAGATCGTCATGGACGAGTCGGTGGCCATGGCCTTCCTTGTCGTCCTGGAGTCGATGACGCCCGCGGAGCGGGTGGCGTTCGTCCTGCACGACGTCTTCCGGTACCCGTTCGCCGAGATTGCCGGCGTTCTCGGCCGCACCCCTGCAGCCTGCAAGCAGTTGGCGGCCTCCGCCCGGCGGCGGGTGGACGTCGCGCGCGCTCCGGTGCCGACGACCGGCCGGACCGACGTGGTGAGGCGCGTCAAAGAGGCCTGGGAGACCAAGGACATCGCGGCCCTCGTCGGTCTCCTCGACCCGGCTGCCGTGATGACCGCCGACGGCGGCGGCATGGTCGGCACCGTCCTGCGCCCGGTCGAGGGCAGCGCGCGCATCGCCCAGTACATGGTCGCCATTGCCGATAAGGCTCCGGGGCTCGAACTCCTGGAGCGGTCGGTCAACGGTGTGCCGGGCCTGGTGGCCCAGCGTGCCGGCGTCGTCATGACCGTGGCCTCGTTCGACGTCTCCGACGGGCGCGTCACCCGGATCTGGGCGGTCCGCAACCCGGAGAAGCTGCGGCCGTGGGCACGGGAGGGCCAGGGTCTTTCGTCTGGATCGAGCCCGGCCTGATCCAGACGAAAGACCCACACACCGGCCTCGGTCCACTCGGCCGGACGGCGCAGGCAGGTCATACCCGAGCCAAGCCGAGTCCCTGCGGCTGGTGTTCCCAGGAGATCCCGGTGTGCGAAGAGGAGAGTCCATGCCCGAGCTCAACCGCACCGCAGCCTCCGCCCTCACCGTCGACCTCGGGCGAGGCCCTGACCGGGTCCGACGGCCATAGCTCCGCACCGAGCCCTGCGTCGCGTCGCCGTGACGGGCGGCTGCTCGCCCGGATGGCAGCCGCCCGCGGCCCGGCGCATTGCCCCGCCCGTCCACAGCCTGCCGCGCCGCGGCGGCTACTGAGCCACACCCACAACCACACCGACGACCACGCCCGACCGCCTCGCCGACTTGGTGGCGACGGGCTCCCCGAAGCCATGAGGAGAACCGTCTTGCAGATCACCGCGTCCACCGTCTCGCTCACCGTCGACGACGTCGCCGCGTCCCAGCGGTTCTTCACCACCCACCTCGGCTACGGCGAGCAGGCCGCCGCCGATGGATTCGCCTCCCTGTCACGCGACGACGCCGCAGTGGACATCGTCCTGCTCGCACGCGGCACCGAGGTGCTGCCGGCCGACCAGCGCGACCAGCACGCCTCCGGCCTGATCCTCGCCTTCACGAGCACCGGCATCGAGAACGAGGAGAAGCGGCTGCGCGCCGAGGGTGTCGAGATCACCATGCCGCTGCGCGAGGAGCCCTGGGGTGAACGCCTCTTCCAGGTCACCGACCCCAACGGCGTGATCGTCCAATTCGTCGAGTGGGTCGCCCCGTCCGGACACGAGAACGCCTGACACCCCACCGCGTCAGGTAAACCCGGGCCCTGGCTCGGCAACACACGGCCCGGACCGTGTGCGACATCCCGCAACCCGGACGGACTTCGAGCACCGGAATGTGCTCTACGCCAACGGGCCGGAGCGTTTTGATCACCGGCAGGTATTGCGCGATCGCCTCGGGAACCAGGTTCCTGATGGCCGGTGCCGAGCATCCGGCGATGGGTGTGTCCACGTTCCCGTTCACCATGTTCGGCGGCCGGTGGGCCGAGCAGACCCTGGACATCGTCACCGCCATGCCCAGCCGCGGCGACACGGTCGTCGGCAACGACATCTGGTTCGGCTACCAGGCAACCGTCATGCCCGGCGTACGGATCGGCGACGGCGCCATCATCGCGGCCGGCGCGATGGTCACCGCCAAGGGGCTGCCCACCCCGGAGACGATCGAGATCCGCCCGATCCTCGAATCCGCCTGAACAGGGTCGGTGACTGGCCCGGTGCCGCGGCGTCGGTGCCCACGGAATCGATCACCGCGGCATCGTGCGTCAGGCGCGGGTGTCGACTCCGCAGGTGATCTCACGGCTGTCGTACGTCATGTTTGTTGTGTCCGTCCTCGCGAGTCCGTTCCGGGGGTGGCACGCACCAGCCGGGCAGGTGGACAAGACAGTGACAGGGCGTCTGGACCAAGCTCCCAGGAAGTCACAAGCGCCTCTCCGGCGGCGTGCGTGGTGACGCCGCCGGCAAGTCGACAAATCTCGATCACGGGCCGGCATGTCCAGCCACTACCGGTGCTTCCACCAGCAGTCTTCCGGAAAGCGGCCGGTATCCGAGCAATCGGTTCACCGCTGTCATGGGCAGGTTCTCCTGGTTGACGGTCGAGACGACGGCACGGACTCCAGGGAAGTGCTCGTGGAACCGGATGGCTTGTTCAGCCTTGATCCATCGAGCCAGTCCTTGTCGTCGATGCTCGGGGAGGACGGCGGTGTCGTGCTGGTCTGCCACGGGGCCGCCGCTCGCCGGGACGGTGGCCACTGTGGCAGCGACGACCTCGCCGGAGGCCGAGTGCACGGCAGCGCTCACCAACAGTTGCTCACCACCTGTGATCATCGTCGCCTCCCATGCGCGTACCGCAGCGGTATCCCACGTCCGGGACGACATCTGCAGCGCGGCGCCCGGGGCATCCAGCACATGGCCCATCACCCGCCCGAAAGAGGCAGCCAGCTGCTCGGGCGCCGGTCCGATCCAGTGCACCAGCCGGTAGGCGGAAGGCCGGCGCGCCACCAGTTCCCGGCAGCGTGCCAGCACCCACTCCTGGTCGAGCCGCTGTTCTTGAAGTTCCAGGCGCAGCACGACGCGTAGACCGGGAACGGTGCGAGCGAAGGACTCTCCGGTGGCACCAGCCAGCACCGTGCTTTGCAGCCGGTCCATCCCGGCCTCATCAGCAGTCCGCATGGCTTCGAAGAGCAGCGCGGAGCCGATGCCGTTACGGCGGGTCGACGGCGCAACGAACAAGCGGAGGAAACCAGTACCTGGCTGGTGCGGCTGCGACCGCAACTGCGCGACCCCGCTGACCGCGTCGCCGGAACCGGCGCGAGCGGCCCAGCGCATCGCCGGTGGCTCCTCAGCCAGGAGCCGCTCGGCCAGAGCAGATTGCGGGACCGTGCTTCCGGACGAATCCCTGTAGCCGTCGCTGAACACCGCACACCAGGCAGCGAGATCAACTGCGGCCGCGTGCCGCGGCAGGAAAGGCTCCACCGTCACCATGGTCATCACAGCACTCTGTCACGGAGCAGGTCCATTCGCAGAGGACTTCCGGCAAGCACAGAGATGCGCAGACTCACCGCCTTGTCCGTCGACGCACTCCTTGCTCTGGTGTGCGTCATCGCGGCCGGAACCGCGACGCGGTGGTCGAGGTCCGGCTGGTGTCCCCTGCCCTGCGGGGGGGCGGTTATCGGCGCGGTACGTCGAGCGCGTCCCTGACACATTGGGTGAAGAGAGACGAGTCTCCTGAGCGGTTTCGACTTCAAGCCGTTGAATGCGCTTGGTTCTTGAAGGGTTTCTTGAAAGGGTTCTTGAAGGCTCTGCGGGGTCCGGGCAGTCCCGCAGCGCGATCTTCTGCCGATCACGGCCGTACCACCGTCGCCGACGGGCAAGTCGGCCAGTTCATCGAGCTGGGCGGCGAGGTCGCGCGCACATCCTCGCCCTCGATCGCGACTCCGGTGCTTCAAGCGTGATTTTTCAGCGCTTTCCAGGAAGCGTTGTTGCCCTGGAGCATCACTCCACCCACCCGTTCCTGCATTATCTACTTATCAAAAACAAACAAAATGTGGTCATCATCCAAGTACGTGATATCAACCTCACAGCCTTTCTGTACCTTTGATGAGTAAAAGGCGGGAATGGTATCCCTTCCTTCCACATGTCTGGTTACGCCGCCCTCGCACCACGAAAGCCGGTATTTTATGTTGGCGCTCCCGCCATCGTTTGAGCTGATGTAACGAACATCCTCCACCAGGGCCCGAAGATCCCGCCCCTGCGACCGGATCCTATGGTCGCGGTTAAAAAGATGAACGATATAGGCAATGCTGCCCACGACGAGAATAACGGAAATAATGACAGCAAACTTCATGGATGCACCCCTCGCATAAACATTTTTGCACCGTAGGCCGATGTCATCATTTGCCCGCACTGCACCATCGTATTTGCAAATGACGCCCGTCCCTCGTCGGCCGCAGTGGCACTGAAGGAGGAGAATTCCGTAACGACTTTCAGCGCCATGGAATCAAAAGCACACGGGGAAGCAGACTCTGCCGGGTGGGTACCGAACCGCTCTTCGCAGGTCGCCGTCCACTCGTAGAGCGGATTTGGGATGAAGTGGCAGAAGGCTCGCACGGCCAGTACGAGCGGATAGTCGAGCGCTTCAGGTCCCGCAGTGAGCGCAGGTCACCGAGCCACTCGTCGACCATCGCCAGCGTCCGGTGCCAGGGATAGGTGTTCACGTAGGCGGAGAACGCCTTGACCGTGCTCTCCCGGCCCTCCACGGTCGTCCGGGCCGGATTCCGAGCGAGCTGCCGGTTGGCGAACCCAGTCAGCATCGCCGCGAAGACCTGCTCTTCCGGCCGCGGCAACGCGACCCCGTCGACCAGGTGCAACCTCGCAGCCCCTGGTATCGATCCGCTGAACCCCACCGCTTCACCACTCTCCGTGACTCGCATCAGATGCCAGGAAATCGCATCCTATGCGAGTCGCCCGAAGGACCCCATCGGCCGGTACGTCATCACCACCTTCGTCAAGGGCACCAACATGGGCCCCTACGAAGCCGCCCGCCACATCCCCGGCGTGAGGTTCTGTCCGGCGGATCACATGACCGCCTCGCGTTGGACGGTCACACCGGGCCGGTGGGGTGACAGCCCGCAGTTTGGTCCCCGTCCTCGAACGCATCCGGGTCAAGCGCCCCGGCGGTGGCCATCCGCGCACCCGCCCTGAGCACCTGGGCGGCGACAAGGCCTACAGCTCTCGCCGCAACCGCCGCTACCTACGCAGGCGCCAGATCAAGCACACCATCCCGGAGCCGAAGGACCAGCGGGCCAACCGCCAGCGCCGCGGCAGCCGAGGAGGTAGGCCCGCCGGCTTCGACAAGGGCATGTACAAGCGCCGGAACGAGATCGAGCGCACGATCAACCGACTGAAGCACTCCCGAGCCGTGGCCACGCGCTGTGACAAGTGCGCGTATGTCTTCCACCGCACGGTCACCGTGGCCTCGATCCACCTCTGGCTCAGGCTGTGATCAGCCTGAGCCAAGAGCGTCTGCCTGCCTCGTCAGGTCTGTGGCGATGTCGTCCCAGTCCGGTCCGTGCAGCCACAGGTTCTCGGCAGCCTCTCGCATCAGCGCCGGTTCGTCCGGTCGCTGCAATAGCACCAGTCGATAGGACAGGTTGCGGACCCAGACCGGCAGGCGGCCATCAACTCTGTGCGGGCACAGCTCACGCAGCATGGCGAGGATCGAATCCGCGTCGGCGAAGGTCAACTCCTCGACGAAGTAGTGTTCTCGGTGTTCGAGGCCACACTCCTGCGTGGGTCGGTACTCATCTCCGTAGAGACACCGGGCATGCGCCGTCAAGGTGCTGTGCATGTCCTGGAGCCTACGACGCCTTGATCCGCCGGACAGAACACCCAGCGTTGTGCGGGTGAGGGGTCCGCCCGGATCAACGCCCGGGCGGACCATGGCCGTTACCCCTTCGAGGCGGCCTCCCGGATCAGCGGCTCGAACTCCCGTCGCACACAGGTGTCGAACGGCTCCGTCAGCGCGCCGTCGATCACCCGCCGCACCCGGTGCTCCGCCGCGAACTCCTTGATCGCTGCGCGGGAGTCCGGCTCCACAACCCGCCAATGATCAGCACCCCGAACTTCTCAGTCGCCAACAGCTTCCGGGCCTCCTCGTCGGTGCTCACTCCCTCCGCGTCAAATACCGTCCGCGTGCAGCGTGGACATCAAGCGATGGCTGCTGGCGCATCCACGGTTCCACCTGTACTTCACGCCGACCAGCGCGTCCTGGCTGAACCTGGTCGAGCGGTGGTTCGCCGAGCTCACCCAGAAGAAGCTCAAGCGCGGCGTCCACCGCTCCGTCCGTGGGCCGTGTTGTCGTCGGAGTCGATCCCGTGGACCTCGGCACCTTCAAATGTGGCGGCCTCGGCGCTGCGGGGGAACATGGACTGCTCGTACTCGGTGAGCGCGGCCTCGATGTCGTCGGGGTGCGCGGCGAGGGCCTTGCCGAGTTCAGCGCCGTCGAGCATGGCCAGGTTGGCGCCTTCGCCGTTCGGGGGCGCGAGATGGGCGGCGTCGCCGAGCAGGGTCACCCCCGGCACCCGGTCCCACCGGTGCCCGGTCGGCAGAGCGTAGAGGGGGCGCAGGACCGGCGCGATGTCGGCGTCGGTGATCAGCGCGGTGAGCTCCGGCGCCCAGCCGTCGAACTCTTGCGCGATCCGCGCGGTGGCCGCGGCGGCATCGGCGAAATCGATGGCGGCGAACCAGTCCTGCGGCTCGGACAGCCCCACGTAGGCGTGCAGAGTGTCGCCGCTTTCCCGGTGAGCGAAGATCTCCCTGCCCGGCGTGGGCACGATCATCGACCCGCCGCCGACCGCTTTCGCGGCGGCTGGGTGCCGAGTGTCGGCGTCGAACAGGTAGGTCTCGACGACCGATTTGCCGACGTACTCGGGTGTGGCGGTGGAGAGCAGCGGCCGGACCCGTGACCACGCGCCGTCCGCACCGACCAGCAGGCTGGTGACGACGGTGCTGCCGTCAGCGAAGGCTGCCTCGTGGCGGCTGCCGCCGAGGGGGCGGACGCCGGTGACCTTGTGGCCCCACCGGACGGTCCCGGCCGGGAGCGAGTCGAGCAGGATCTGGCGCAGCTCGCCGCGCATTACCTCGGGGCGTCCGCCCTTACCGTCGTCGGCCATCTCGAGCTGGACGGTCCCGTCCTTGTCGAGGACCCGCATCGCCTCGCGGCCCTCCAGGACGATGGCGTGGAAATTGTCCATCAAGCCGGGCCGCCGCGAGGGCGAGTTGCCCGTTGTAGTCGTGGATGTCGAGCATCCCGCCCTGCGTGCGCGCCCTCGGGGAGGACTCGGCCTCGTAGATCGTGGCCGGGATGCCGTGAACGTGCAGGACGCGGGCCAGTGTGAGGCCGCCGAGCCCGGCGCCGGTGATCGTGACAGGGGTGTGCATGGTGGCTCCTTCGGGATCAGGCCGCCCGGCGAACTCCGGCCGGCCGTCTCTGGAAAGGTGCCAAGCCCCGCCGACGAGCCGCCGACATGGACCAACAGCCCCCGATAGACGACCGACACCGCACATCGGCCCCGGCACCTACCCGGAATGGCGTTCAGCTCGACGTCCAGGTATCGGGTGTTCCACAGAACCACGGCGTCGAGGACCGGGCCGAGGACGGCGTGCCGATCCTCCTGGCCCTCGCGGTAACTACTCGGACCCGGTGCTCTTTCGGCCCGGCCCGAAACACATGGATCCCGTCGGCCGCTCGGCAGCATGCTCACTTCAGCGTCGACGCCGCACCCCGGCACCGGCGGACATCAACAGCAACGAGAAACGGGGAAGACCCATGGCACAGTCAGGCATGTTCAAGCGGACGCTTGTCGCCTCCGGCGCGGCAGTCCTGCTGTCGGCCGGCGCACTCGGTGCGACGTCGGCACTCGCCGACAGCTCCGGATCCCGGGCAGGTGGTGCTGCCACCGTCGTCCAGGCGGAGACGAAGGCGGAGACGAAGGCGGCGGGCACTCCGGATGGCTACGGCTGGGACGCGTACATCAAGAACCACCGCTACGCCACCGTGGTCTGGGACGACTACACCTCCAACGGTGCGGACGTGGACAGTCTCACCATCGATGACGCGAACCTCGACGCCCGCTCTTCAGAGCTGAGGGTCTACAAGAGCAAGACCGGCAAGCTGTGGAAGAAGGTCCACGTCTACAACGGCAAGACCGCGACGATCGACGTGAACATCAAGAAGGGCAAGAAGATCTACTTCAAGGTGTGCGGCTACAACGACGGCGCCAAGAAGGGCTGCACCGGCAGGGGCTACTTCCGCGAGTAACAGGTCTGCGGAGATATGCACGAGGCATGCCTGACGCGCTTCGTGCATATCTCCGCAGCAGGCCCACCAGGGATGGACCGGGACTCACGCCCGATGCCGCTGGGCACGGCGTTCGCGGAGTACGGGCGGATCGCCCAGTCCCTGCACCTGCTGCGGGTGGTCGATCCGGTCGGTGCGGTTCACGAAGTGCGGGTCGGACTCGGCCTGCGTCGGCATGGTGTCGGCGGACAGGGCCGCGTAGAAGCCCGCGAGCCAGCCCCGGACGTCGGGCTCGATCTCGGCCTCGGCACGGCCGGGCTCCTGGAAGTACGAGACGTAGAACTCCTGGTCGCCGCCCATCTGCGCGAAGACATCGGTGGGGCGGGGCCCGCCGGGCGGGGCGTAGGGGACGCTCAGCAGCCCGACGGCACGGAAGACCTCGGAGTGGAGCAGCGCGGAGGTCGCCGCGATGTTCGAGCCCCAGTCGTGCCCGATGATCACCGCTGTCTCCTCGCCCAGGGCGCGCACGAGCGCGACGTTGTCCTCCACCAGGGCGAGCATCCGGTACGCGTCCGTCGCGGTCGGCTTGGAGGAGCGGCCGTAGCCGCGCACGTCGGGAGTCGCCGTGGGCGACGGTGGCGAGCTCCTCGGCACCGCCGACAGCGTCCGCAATCACCGCGGGGGCGCCTCGCACATCGCGAGTGCCGGCTTCATGGTGGATCCCTGGTGCGGACGGGGACGACGAAGCGCAGGCCGTCGACGGAGGCGAGCAGGCCCTTGCCCCAGTGCTGGTCGATGGGCACCTGGTCCTGGGCCTGGGCCTTGATCAGGGCGGCGTTCGCCGCGGCGACGATGGTCGAGGACGCGGCGGCGTTCAGCGCGGAATCACCCACCCCGGCACCCAGGTCCCGGCGGCGTCGTGGCCGGCTGCTGTGGCGGCGAGGTGGGCGCGGAGAGTGGCCAGCGCCGGGTGGGGGTTGTCGCGGTGCCAGAGGAGCGAGTGCGGGTAGACGGGCGTCGGGTCGGTCACCGGGATGCGGCGCAGGCCGTGGCCGGCGGGCCAGACGAGCCGGGTCTGCTCGCCCATGAAGGTGGCCAGGGCCGGGGTGTCGGCGATGGTGTCGAGGAGCGCGTCGGAGCCGAAGTTGGGGCCGGTCGCCTCGATGGTGAGGCCGAACTCGGCGACGAGATCCTCGTAGTAGGCGGCCCACTCGGTACCGGGAACGATGCCGGGCATCCAGATCCGGTGCCCGGCGAGCTGAGCGAGGGGCACCGACCGGGCGCCCGCCAGCGCGTGGGCGGGGCCGGTGAGGAGCTGGAGCGGCTCGTCGAGCACCCGGACGGACTCGATGTCCTCGGGAAAGGGCCGGCCAGGCGCGGCGACGGCGCGGAAGGACGCGTCGATCGCACCGGACCGGATGGCGGCGACGGCCGTCTCGATTTCGAAGAGCATCATCACGTCGAGCTCGATGTCGGGGTGTGCGCGGTGGAAGCCGCGCATCAGGCCCGACTGCGCGCCGCGCGAGGCGATCACGTCGACGCGCAGCGGACGGCGGCCGGTGCGCACGGACGCGACCGCGCGCTCGGCGACGCGCAGCAGTTCGCGCGCGTGGGGCAGGAACGCCTGCCCGTCGATGGTGAGCTCGGCGCCGCGCGGGGTGCGGGTGAACAGCCGCACCCCGAGGTTGCGCTCCAGTGCGGCGATGCGCTTGGAGACAGCCTGCTGGGTGACCGCCAGCTCGGCGGCGGCCTCCTGGAACTGCCCCGCGTCGGCGGCGGCGACGAAAGTCCTGACGGTGTCGAGGTCCATGCCGGACACCCTATGGGTACAACCGTTGGTTGTGGCCAGGTGGTCCTGCGGTTGTTTGATCCCCGGGTGCGGTGCTCGCTTTGATGCTTCCGATCGCGGATCGGTTGTGCAGGTGAGTGGCAAGGGGCGTCGGGCATGAGAAGCGGGCACCGGTTGGGGCGGCGGTTCGGGTGGCTCTGGGGAGCGTACGCGACCAGCGCGCTCGGCACATGGCTCGCCTTCGGCGCGTTCCCGCTGATCGCCATCGGTGCGCTGCACGCCGGACCGGCCGAGGTCGCCACGCTCGCCTCCGTGGGGGCTGCGGTGGGCGCGGCCGTGGCGGTGCCGCTCGGCCCGTGGGTGGAGTTCCGCCGCAAGCGGCCGGTGCTGATCACGATGGACCTGGTGCGGTTCGCGGCGCTGCTGACCATCCCCGCCGCGTTCGCGCTCGGCGTCCTCACGTTTCTTCAGCTTCTGCTGGTCTCGGTCGTCGTCGCGGCGGCCGACATCACCTTCCGCGCCGCCTCCGGCGCGTACCTGAAGACACTGCTGTCGGCCGAGGACCTGCTCGTCGCCAACGCCCGATTCGAGTCCACCGCCTGGACGACCACGATCATCGGACCGCCCCTGGGCGGCGCGGCGATAGGGCTCCTCGGTCCGGTGGCGACGGTGGTGGCCGACGCGGTCAGCTACCTGCTCTCGGCCCTGGGTATCCGCGCAACGGGCGGGCACGAGCCGCGGCCCGAGCGCTGGGAGGCCCCGCGCATGAGGGCCGGGGACCTCCTCGACGGCTGGCGGTACATCCTCGCCGACGCGACGCTGCGCCCGCTGTTCTTCAACACCGCCTTGTTCAACGCCCTGGTGATGGCCGCCCAGCCGCTGCTGGCCGTCCTGATGCTCAGCCAACTCGGGTTCGCACCATGGCAGTACGGCCTCGCCTTCGCCGCGCCCTCGATCGGCGGACTGCTCGGTTCGCGACTGGCCCGGCCGCTCGTCACCCGGTTCGGGCAGCATCAGGTGCTCATCGTGGCCGGGAGGCTGCGCGCGATCTGGCCCGTCGGCCTGGCCTTCCTGGGGCCGGGCACCGGAGGACTGCTGCTGGTGGTCGGCGTCGAGCTCGGACTCATCTTCTGCTGCGGGGTCTTCAACCCCGTCTACGCCACCTACCGCCTCGAACGCACCGCGACCGACCGGGTCACCCGCACACTGTCCGCATGGGCGGTGACGACCAAGGCCACGACCGCGCTCCTGACAGCCGTCTGGGGCGTGCTGGGCAGCCTGCTCGGCCCGCGTACGGCCATCGGCCTGGCCGGCGTGCTCCTGCTGGCGACCCCACTGCTGCTCCCCCGACAGGACCACATGCCACAGCACGAGCCGGAACTGCCCCGTAGCCACACATGACACACCACAACTCGTCACTGAAGCCCGCAGGCCGGGACTGCGAGGCCCTGCTCGGCCGCGTGGAAGGGGCCATCGCCGACGTTCGCGCCATCGATAGAAATACGGCCTCTCGGCCGCTCCTTCACCCGCACCCTGGCCGAAGGAGACCGAACTCTGACTTTGTCACAGCAGCGCAACCGCCTCGCACGGCTGGGCAGTTGTTCCGACCTGCTGGATACGGTGCCACCGGAATCACTGGCAAATCAGGAAGGATTTTCATGAGGCTCAAGCGTGCGGGCCGGTTCGGTACCACCGGCGCGTTGGTCGCCGCGGCGCTCGGCGCGTCGATCGTCATCACCCCGTCGCCGGCATCCGCAGCAAGCGAGTGGAAGTGCTACGGCACCGCGGTCAAGCGCTGCGCCACCGTCTGGTGGGACGAGACCGCCGACACCTACCGAGCACGGGCGAAGATCACCGATGTCGCCGGTGGCGGCAGCTACCAGGTCAAGGTCACCAACGTGAAGCTT
The DNA here is from genome assembly GCF_035918155.1 of Streptomyces sp. NBC_01591. NCBI lineage: Bacteria > Bacillati > Actinomycetota > Actinomycetes > Kitasatosporales > Streptomycetaceae > Streptomyces > Streptomyces sp. NBC_01591. The sequence goes on along the minus strand of NZ_CP109328.1, from coordinate 498,573 downwards.
CAGCGCTTTACCAGCACGGGTAGCTGGGTGACGCTGCGCACCGCGAAGGATTACGACGGCTGGCACGGCACCGAGGACCTGGCCGGCACCAGCACCGTCAACCCGTGTAACTGGCCACAGTCGAGCTTCAGCGTGGTGGCGACGTTCAGTTGGAAGGGTGCGGCCTCCGGCGAGAAGACCTGGCGTCCCAACACCTCATGGGCCCTTCTCTGCAGCTGACTCGCCGAATGCGTCCGTCCCGCGCTGACCGGTGCGGGGCGGACATGATTGCCCAGGATCGGAAGGACAACAGCTGCAGAGCGCAGCTGACGCCCTGGGGCGTGATGGCGACCGTGGCGGGCTGCTCCCACCGCTGTCCCGAGACTGCACAGGTGACTGATCACCGTGGTTGGCCAGTCCGAGCATCGCAGTCGGCCGTTTGATCACGCAGCGGTGGGCCTCAATTCCCGGCCCGAAGTCAGGCCCGTCTCAACGTCACTGCTCGCCGACCGGGGGCCGAACCCGCCCGGTCAGCCTGTGTGAACATGTTCTCGCCGCCGGGCGTGAGAAGGCGGTACCGGGCGGCAACCTGAGCACCCCTGTCATGGGCACGGGTGTTCAGCGGGACGAAGCCCGGAGTGAGGGCCGGCCGCGTTCGGTACTACGACGTGGGCAGAACCGTCCGCCGGGAACCGCGCTCATCGCCGTGCAACGGTTGAGAAGTTGAAGACCCTCGGGAACAAGCGGCCAAAGATCGCGGGACAACCTCAGTCGACGGATCGAGTAGGAGTTGCCCGGGCAGGCCTGAGCACCTCCGGCGCCAAAGCGAACTCCTGCCGCGGGGCCTTCGGCTGTTCCGCTCATGCCGGTCTCCGGGCCGAGGCGTCGTCGGCCGGCGAAGGCACGGCGCACGGACGCAGGACCATGAGCGAGTCTTCCAAGGCCGCCACCATGGCAAAGGGAAACCGGTCGAGCTCAATACAGAGTGCAACGTCATCAGGATGGACTCCTTGACGCACTCCCTCCGCCAGCTCGGCGGCGGCGCGCGACTCGGCAGCGCGGCGAAGGAACCCAGCAGCATCCGTCCCAGCCTCGGTGGCTCTCCGAGCGATGTATTGAGCGCACGCCAGATCTTCATCGGCCTGCCCATCCTCGCCAGTGACCACGAACGTGACACTGTCACTCTTGCGTGTCCGCAAGAGCCGAGCCGTTGCCTCCGCCACTACGAAGCCGGCGCACAGCACCAGCGACGCCTCCTTGACCGCAAGGGCGCCGACCGTCCCTGCCGTGGTCTTCTGCACAACGGTCCGTCCGCCAAGATCAACAGACCGCAGCAGGCCCGGCGAGTTGACCATGTCGAACCCGGGCGCGGGCGGCCCGTCCTTGATCGCCACCCGATCCGGGTGGCGAGCCTTGAGCGCCAGAGCGTCGTCCAGCGACTCAGCAAGAATGATCTTTTCCGCCCCCTGGGCAAAGGCCCAGGCAGCCACGGTGAAAGCACGCATGACGTCGACCACGACCGCCACGGACGGGGCCTCGACCAGATCAGGGATGCCAACGAAACGAGTGTCCATTCCGGTCATGATCGCGTACGCCTGACCCGGAGCCGCCGGAGAGTGGTCCACATCATATCCACGGTCTCGGAATGCAACACCTTCGACTGCCTGCGTCGCAGAGGTGGTCCGCGACAACACGCCTGCTCAATCACCGCACCGGGTCACCCGCACACGGCCTCTGCGGGCACAAGCCATTGCTACATCACGCACCTGACCGAGTTCGGTTGTCCGGCCCGGAGGAGTAGGCCTTGTCGGCCAGGACCACCTCGGGCCGGGCGCGGGGCCGCCCCCGCACCCGCAGCACCCGCAGCCCGGCCATGACACGGGCGAAGGCGGGTGCGTCACCTGCCTGCCCGGCGGTGAGACGGAAAGCCGGCGGACGGCAGCGGCACCGCCGATCTTCATCTCACAACCGTGGCCACCCCTGGTTGCGGCTCCAGCCGGTGGCGAGGTCAGCGCGCGGGTGGAACCGGGCCGAACCCGCCGCCGGCTGACCCGGTCGCCCCTCTGGTGCGGGATCAGTCCTTGCGTCCTGTCGCGGCGATGGTGACACCGAGGCCGATCATCGTGAGCCCGCCGACTCCTCCGACCAGGGAGAGCCTCTGAGGTGAGCGGGCGAACCAATCCCGTCCGGTTGCCGCGATCAGTCCCCACAGGCTGTCGGAGGCCACTGCGATGATGTTGAAGACCAGCCCGAGCACCAGCATCTGAACCACGACGTGTCCTTGAGCGCGGTCGACGAACTGCGGCAGCACGGCAGCGAAGAACACAATGGTCTTGGGGTTGGCCACGCCGACGGCGAACCCCTCCCACAACGTACGCATGCCGCCCTGCGCGGACTTGTCAGCAGTGAACGCGGACTGCAGCGAGCCACGTTGCCGCCACGCCTTGACGCCCAGATACACCAAATAGGCAGCACCGGCCAGTTTCAGCACCGTGAAGACAAGCACGGAGCGCTCCACGACCGACCCGATGCCGAGAGCCACGGCCACGGTGAGCACATAGGCGCCCAACGTGTTCCCCAGGACCGTCGTCAGCGCGGCGCGCCGCCCCTGCGCCAACGCCCGCCCGATCACGAACAGCACACTGGGCCCTGGAATCACGATCAGCAGGAATGACATAGCCGCGAAGGCAAGCAAGCGCTCAACAGACACCATGACGCCCATGTAAGCACGGGCCTGGTTCGCCCTTCAGCCCCTTTTCAACGTGCAGAGCCCCAGGGCCCCAAACCGTGGCCCAGCTCTCCGCACCGCGGGTTGGCCGCACAACTGTTGAGCGACATCGATTCACACCCGGGTCAGCCCCGGTGACCCCAGTCCAGGCGGTCGGCCAGCCCCGCGGCGGTGAACGCGGCAGCCAGGTCGTCACGGCCCTCGGTGAAGTGGGCCCAACTGTCGTAGTGGACGGGCACCACGCGGCGGGCGCCGAGAAGCTGGGCGGCTTCGGCGGCCTGGGCGCTGTCGAGGACGATGCACTGACCGTCGAAGAGGACGGGGAAGCGGGGTGCGCCCGCGAAGAGGACGGCGGTGTCCACGGGGCCGAACCGTTCGGCGATCTGCTTGACCAGGTCGAGCGAGGCGTTGTCGCCACTGACGTAGACGGTGGGCAGGCCGACACCGGTCAGGACGAAGCCGACGACCTCGCCGACGAACGGTTCGACCTCCTCGCGTACCCCGGGCCCATGAACGGCCGGCACGCCGGTCACAGTGATCGTGCCGCCGCCCGGGCGGTCCAGCTCGATGGACTCCCAGTCGGCCAGGCCCTTGACCTTGTCCGCGAGGCGCTTCTCGCCACCGGGGGTGGTGAGGGTGAGCGGGACATCGGCGAGCAGGGCGCGTCCGGAGTCGTCGAGGTTGTCGGCGTGCTCGTCATGGGAGAGCAGGACCACGTCGACGCGGCCGAGGTCAGCCGGGCTGCCCACGGAGGGCGCGGTCTTGGTCAGGACCGGGCCGCCCGGCGCCTGGAAGTCGCCGGGGCCGTCGAAGGTCGGGTCGGTGAGAAAGCGCAGGCCGCCGTACTCGAAGAGGGCGGTCGGGCCGCCGAAGACGCGGACGGGGAACTGCTCGGACACTGCGGTGGGGGAAGGCATGAGAAACGCACCTCACGGATAGTTGCGGTTGAACCGTGAGGTCACCATAACCAGACCTCACGGATAAACTCAAACCAAACCGTGAGAGTCATGGATGAATGGAGCTTGTACCATGAGGGTCATGGAAGAGATCGCGCCCCCCGAATCCGGCCTGCCACCCGCACCGGGCGCGGAGCAGTACCCGGCTCTCGCTCTCGCCAACAGCGCCATCGCGCTGCCCGGCGGGCACTACATCGACCAGCTCGGGACGCCCGCAGCGGCGAACGAGTGGCTGACCGAACGCGGTCTCGCCCCGGTCGAGATCGGGATGCGGGAGATGTGCGCGACGCAGCTGCGCTCCCTGCGCGAGCAGATCAGGGCACTGTTCGCCTCCCGCGTCGACGGGCTGCCCGCCCTCCCCGCCGCCCTGGGCGCCGTCAATGACGCGCTGATCAGAGTTCCCACCGCCCCACTGCTGCAGTGGGATGACAAGACCGGCCCCTACCGCGCCGCCCCGCACCCCACCACGCAGATCGTCGACCACGCGCTCGCGACCCTCGCCGCCGACGCCGCCGACCTGCTCACCTCCCCCGACGCCGAACGCCTCATCGCCTGCGGCTCCCCGCCCTGCAACCGCTACCTGCTCCGGCACGGCCGCCGCCACTGGTGCTCCACCCGCTGCGGCGACCGAGCCCGCGCCGCCCGCGCCTACGCCCGACGCGGCAGCACCTCCTGATCAGCAAGATGGTCAAGCACGGCGCGGGTTTCGCTACCGAGTCGAGTGGCGTTCCACTCGCGCCACAGGGCCTGATCTGCCCCGCGACCGCGACCGGGCCCGGTCGCGGAACCAGACACCCGTCCCCACCAGCACCGCCACACCCACCCCGTACAGAGGTAGTCACATCGTCGTCGTGGCCGCCAGGCAGTCGGCAACGGCCTCACGGGCCTGGTCCTCCTGCGCGAACGCCAGGGCCGCACCGTCGCTGCCGGCCAGGTTCCCCAGCGCGGCCTCCGCCTGAAGGGCCTGGTACCTGCCCAGCAGCTCGCAGTCGCCGCGCGTGCCCGGCATCGGAAACAGCCAGGCCTGGCGCTGCAGCAGGGGGGCGAGTGCGATGGCCACACACAGGCCGACGACCAGCGCGTACGCGACCAGGCCGCGCATGTACGCCGAGCGGATGCCCGGCGCCCACTCCGCCCGTCGTTGGAAGGCGAACATCACCGCCAGGAGTGTCACCCCGATGAACGTGGCGAACCACTGCCACGAGCCCTGGGCGAGTGCGAACGTCAGCACCGCGGCGAGCCCGATGCCGATGACCCCGGGAGCGGGAATGAATTCGCCTGCTACTGCGGACGCAGGCCTCTGGGTCACTCGGGGGCTGGGATCGCTCACAGACCTCTCCTGCGCAGGGAGCCATCAGCATCCCCCGCCGGGCGTCGGGGCTCCGAGCGCCATGCCGTACGGGCCGGGCGCCCCGCCCGGATGGCCCGCGACGGACGGCGTGGGCGACCGCGTTCGTCGGCGCGGGGCTCACGGCGCTGCGCCGCCCCGCAGGAACGATCCGATCCCGCTGTCCGGTAACACCGAACATTGACGCAGGGCACCCCCATCAGCGACTACCGTACGAACATGCCGCGTTGCCCACGGTCACCCAAGGAGGATCCTGTGTCATCACCCTGCGACCCCGCGTACGCTCCTGCCGGCGATGTGGGTGTAGCGCTCATGGCGATCGACTCTCGGCTCAAAGCCATCTACGACGGCCAGGCCGGGGCCAACTCCGAACAGCAGCAATTGATGGACCAATTCACCGCGTCACTGGGCCCCGAGGAAGCCAATGACGTGGTGGACGGCGCGTGCACGCTCATCTACATGTTCATGCAGTGGCTGCGGATGACCTACGAAGAGCACGACAAGGACGTCATCGAGTACGTGGTGCCCGGCTTCGTGGCCTCGATGCGCATGATGCCCAAGAGCATCCGTCCCGAAGTGATCCCCACCATGGTCGGCCTGGTCGTCGCGGCCGGCACTGGTCTGAGCCCCAGCCTGTGGCGCAAGCAGTACGGAGACTGGACCGGGGACGAGATGAATCCGCTGGAAGCCACAGCCTTGCTGCTCGCGGAGCACATCAACCGGCTCACCGGCGACCGCGACTTCGCCGCCCGCATGGTCACCGAGGCTCTGTCCGCAGCGAACCAGGACTGACGCGCAGAACCCCTCCCGGAGCCTGCACCGCTTCATGAGCACCGAGCGCACCCGCCTGCGCGACTCGCTGGTCAGCATGCTGCCGAGCTGATGGGGAGTCGTGGCAAGGGCGAGTGACACGCTGTCCATGAGCAGCGTGGGAGGACGACAGTGCCGACCCGTCCCGTACGTTGCCGGGGCTGCTCCCACCGTTGTGCGCATTGCGGACCCGCCGCGGATCCTGTCATGGCTGCGGCATACGGTGCTGGTGTGACTTCCGCCCAGCGCCCCCATGCACAGCCGGACAAGGACGAGGACGGCGTACTTCTGCCGAGGTTGCGGCTCAAGGACGTGGTGCTGCGCGGTGTGCTGTTCGGCGCCGGTGAGGGCGAGGCCGGTGCCCATGCCGCTCCCGTCGGTGGCCGTCCAGGCCCCGCAAGCAACACGTGGTGCCCGGGAGGACACCTCGACGGGCCTCCCGGGCACCACGGACAGAGCACTGACGCGGGTCAGTTCACCACGTACAGCTTCTTCGGCCAGCCGAGGCGGTCCAGGCGCTTGAACAGGTCCTTGATGTTGGTCGGGTTGAGCTTGATGCAGCCGTTGGAGTAGTAGTCGTTGGGGCCGCTGTTCGTCCACCGCTCGGACTCGCGGGTGCCCTGCTTGCCGTTCGGCTTCATCTCGCTGTGGATGAACAGCTCGGTGCGCTTGGTGCCGTTGTAGCACTTGCGGTCAGAGATCTTGATGACGAAGCCGTTGATGATGCCGTCGAAGTTCTTGCGGTGCCACTGGACGGCGTACGGCTTGCTCGCCCCAGCGTTGGGCAGCCAGCCCTTGCCGACGGCGCAGGTGTTCTTGACCTGGCCCGAGCCCGCCTTGTACGTCTTGATCACCTTGTCCCGGCCGGGAGTGCGCTTGACCAGCTCGAGGCGGGAGTTGGTGACCGAACCCTTGTTGAAGCGCAGGTAATAGGCGTCGGTCGTCCGGGCGGACGCCTGGGTGGACGCCTGGGTCTCGGTGCGCGCCTGCGCCGGGGCGGCCGTGGTGGCGCTCAGGCCACCGACGAAGACGGCGGCGAGCGCGAGGGGGATGATGCGTGCGGACCGTGCGTTCTTTCGCATGAGAACACTCCTGTGTGGCGTGTGGCTGTACGTGACTGTTTCGCCGGCAGCACCGACCCTGCTGGCCGGGGGCGCCGTCCGGCAAGGGATGCCCGGTGTCCCGGACAGTCCGTTGCTGTCCTGGCTGGTCACCGCCACTTCCCGGACAAAGGTCCGGGCCGCGACAGAGCCTTGCTGCCTGTCGGACGGAGGGGCAAGGACGGCGCCATGGACAACCACGGAGGGTGTCGAGCCCAAACGTGCGCACAGCATCGAGCAGTTCGTCGGCATGATGGAGCGGCTACCGTCAACTCGAAGAACGCGCCGAACGGAACGGGTGGGTCCTTCCGCGCAGTGATGGACAACCTGCAGCAGCGGTGGGCCGGCTCCGGGATCACTCCGGTAGTTCCTGGAAGCGACCGCGGGCCCGACATGCTCCGTCAGCCGTGATGCCCCTCTGCCCCTTTGCGGACGGAGGGGCAGAGGGGCATCACCGAGGTCAGCAGGTGCTCGATGCGGCCCTGCCGGCGAAGCGGTCCGCGAGCCAGGGAAGGCCCTCGGCGCTGGTGCCCTCGGTTGCGGCGATGTGGCCGGGGATGTAGTTGCCGGCGAACCTCACCGTCGTGCCCCGGCGGCACCAGTCGGCGGCCAGGTTCTTGCCGACCTGTTGGGGGACGACATCGTCCAGGGCGCTGTGGGAGAGCAGGACAGGCACCGCAGGCTTGCGCTTGCCGAGCTGCTGTTCGGCCACGATCGTGTCCCACGGGGCGCGCTTGAGGCGCTCGGTCAGCGGGCGCCCGTCCACGGTCAGGAAACGCGAGTTCAGGAAGGGGTACTTGGCGAGCGCCTGCGTCGTGCACAGGTTGTCCCGCAGGTCGTTCGTCACGCGTTTACCGAGGGCGTTCAGGTACGGGTCGATGTCGATGCCGTACGCGGTGGAGAGGCCGGAGAGGGCGTAGTTGAAGAACGCCCCGTAGGCGGAGCCGTCCATGCTGTCGGCCACCTTGTTCATGTCCGCGGGCGGAGCGCCGACGACGGCGCCCTTGATCTTCAGTTCGGGCACGTAGGTCGGGGCCAGTTCGGCGGCGGACGCCGTCGCACCACCGCCCTGGGAGTAGCCGTAGAGCGCGACCGGCCCGGCGTCCGGGAGATCCACGGCATTCAGACGCTGGGCCGCCCGGACGGAATCCAGGACGGCGCGGCCCTGCGCCTCGCGGTCCATGTACGTGTGGATGCCGGGTGTGCCCAGCCCTTGATAGTCGGTCACCACCACGGCATAGCCCTGGTCGAGGAGCTTCTTGATGGGCAGCGCCTCGTACTCGGTGCCGTCGGCCAGCTGGCGGGAGGGGGCACACTTGTCCGCCAGGCCCTGGGTACCGGGGGCGAAGGCGACGATCGGACGTTGGCCGTACTGGGAAGTCCTGGGGTTCAGCACGGTGCCGGTGACGACGATGGCCTTCCCGGCGCGATCGGTGGTGCGGTACATGATCCGGTGCACGCTCGCATTGACCTTGATCGCCTTGAGCGGATCCAGGTAGAAGACGCCGGGCTCCGAGCTGAGCACGTCGCCGTGCTCGGCGGGCAGGCTCGTCGGCCGTTGCGGTGAGAGCAACCGGTCGGCGGCGGCCGCCTCGCCGGAGGACGCGGTGAAGGTGAGCGCGGCGGAGGCTGTGGCGGTGAGTGCTGCCACGGCACGCTTGCCCAGGACACGACGACAAAGCACGAGGGCTCCTCGGTCGGGGGATCAGGAAGATCCACTAACTATCCGAGGCGCGGCATCCAACTGTGCAGATACGCTGAAGTGTCGTATTTGTGGCCTGAATTGATCTCATGTGGCGGCACTCCCGCTTCCGGCCTCGACCGCTGGGCACGCCGCTCCCGCACCGGGGCCCGGATGACGGGGTCGCGCTTCGCCCGGCGGTACACCCGGGCTTCCACGGGTGCGCCCGGCACCCGCTCCGGGCGACGGTGGCCAGGTCACTGAGCCGGGCCTTGGCGCACGATGATCCGGTCCCGGCGGTTCAGACCATTGGGGGCGGGGAAGCGCGGCAACCTCGGCCCGCGCTCGTCGCGAGGTCAGTACCGGCGGATGGGGTCCGGAACGAGATCTCGCATCCGTCGATCCGGTGCGGGAGGCCGAACGCGGGGAGGCGCTCGAGTTCGCGGTCCGGCTCCTGACGGAGCAGCCCTCCCCCGTCGAACGCGCCGTGTACGTACTCCGTGAGGCGTTCGAGCGTCCTGTTCGGGGATGTCCGGGCCGAGTACGGAGGTCGTGTGCCGGACGTCGCGCCGGTGCGATGTCCGGGCCGAGTACGGAGGTCGTGTGCCGGACGTCGCGCCGGGTGGGCCCGGCCGGCACACGGAGCCGCGACGGCTGACGGCCGCGGTTGCCGATCTGCGGCAGGCGTACAACGTCGAGGGTTTCTATCCCCGCCGGGCGGTGGCGTTGCTCGACGAGGTCGTCCGGTCGGTCTCCGGTTTCGCCGAGGCCGGTTCCTACGAACGTCACAGGCCCGGTCGCGGTGAGCGGCATCTTGCTCTGATCGCGGCCCAGTTGAGTGTGGCGTCCGCACTCACTTCCTGGGCCCGGCCGGCAAGCCGACGCCGGAACCGACCCGACCGGCGGCGACCAGCCCCCGGCCACCAAGGACCCCGACGGCGGCCTCGCCGACACCGGTGGTGACACCCCCCATCGGCCTCATCAGCGGAATCGCCGCCGCTGTCGTAGCCGCCGGTGGTGCACTCGTGTGGTGGATGCGCCGGCGCAGGACCAGCAACCGGGCCGGACAACCCCACCGGTCCCGCGTACGGCAGCGGCCCGCACCCGACCCATGGGGTGCTGTCGGCGAATTCGGAGCCTGACGTGACGTCGGTCTCCAAGACCCGGATGTGGTCTTGAAGACCGACGTCGTCGTTCGGGGGCTGTCGATGTACCGCGGCAGTGGGACCGCCCCAGGTGGTCAGGCCCCCAGGTGGTCGGGCCGCCCATGAAGAAGCACAGCCCATCCATGGGATTCACAGAGATTTTGGCCGCGTCGGCGCCAGAGGGAGACAGCCTCCGACCTGCGGCTTCATGAATCACGACCAGACCGTGGCACCCGTGATGCCAAACATGGCACCACTAATGGCTCGCAATGGCGCCATACGTGTGCCATGATGGCGTCACGGAAGCGGGGCCGGTCAACCACCACCGCGAAGATCAGGAACCGAAACAGATTCGAAGGAGCACACCACCATGTCCATCACCCTGACCGACCAGGACAAGAACACCCTGCGGACCGCCGCGTACGGCGCCGTCACACTGCTGGCCGCCGCTGACGCCGCCGGCTCGCCCCACAAGGCCGCCACCCACGGCAGCATCGCCCTGTCCTCCGCGACCGGGCTGGTCGGGCACGTGCTCGCCGAGAAGTCCAAGGGCATGAACCTGAACGGCAAGTCCACAGCCGAACTCGCCGACCGCGTGCTGCCGGCCCTGACCGCGGCGATGAGCCTGCTCAAGAAGCAGGCTCCGGAAGAGGCCGACAACTTCCGCAGCACCGTCGTCGTCGCCGGCGAAGCAGCCGCCCGGGCCCACAAGGGCGAGCCCAGCCCCACCCTGGCCGAGATGGCCCGCAAGATCACCGGAGCCCTCGACGCCGCCTGATGGGACTTGACGGGACGGAGGGCCACGGGTGCGGACCCGGGCGCTCCTGGCGGGCCGGCCCTACGGGGCGTTCGCCGGGGCGCACCGGGCCGACCGGCATCCGGACCGCACCCTGGGCACGGTCATGGTCGACGGCGCGTTCCCGTACGACCGGTCACTGGGCGGAGATCTTGTGGACGGTGGTGTCGTCGGAGTCCAGTCGCCGTCCGTCCGCAGACAGCACTTCCAGTGCGCGGAGGCGATGTCCCTGCCGGCGGTCGATCAACTGTGAGTGCGGCTCACCGGGGGCGAAGAAGTTCTGTTCACCCCACTGCCGCAGTGCCACGATGACGGGGAAGAGCGCCTTGCCCTTCGGAGTCAGCACGTACTCGCGGTAGGCGCTGCCGTCCGAGGCGGGGACGGATTCGAGGACACCGCCGGCGACCAGGGTGCGCAGACGCGCGGTGAGGATGTTCTTCGCCACGCCGAGGCTGCGCTGGAACTCCCCGAAGCGCCGGCTTCCGTCGAAGGCGTCCCGCACGATCAGCAGGGACCACCAGTCGCCGATCGCGTCCACCGACCGGGCGACGGGGCATTCGCTGTCGTCGAAGCGCGTCCTGGTCACCATGGCGTCCCTCACTCACTCTCACGATGGTTGCAACATGCTACCAAGGAAGTTACCGTCACCACTGGTAGCAAGATGAAACCAGATGTACGGAGGGGTGCTGATGCCCGGCAACGGTGAGGCTGCGACACGACGGACCGAGGCCCGAAGCGGGGAGGGTTCCGAGTCCGTCCTGTCCCGTGGCGTCGTCATTCTGTTCGCCGTCGCCTGCGGGGCAGCGGTGGCCAACGTCTACTTCTCCCAGCCGCTCCTCGTGACCATGGGCCATGACCTCGCCATGAGCCCGGCGCTGGTCGGCAGCGTGGTCACCCTCACGCATGTCGGATACGGGCTGGGACTCTTCTTCCTCGTGCCGCTGGGCGACGTGGCCGACCGCAGACGGCTCATCGTGGCCCAGTTGCTGCTCCTGGTGGTGGCGCTGGCCGTGGTAGCCACCGCCCACACGGCGGCGATGCTGCTCGCGGGCATGGCCGCGACGGGGCTTCTCGCGGTCGTCACGCAGACGCTGGTGGCCTTCGCGGCATCACTGGCCCCTCTCGCCGGGCGCGGGCGGGTCGTCGGGCTGGTCACCAGCGGCGTGGTCATCGGAATCCTGCTCGCCCGCACCGCATCCGGCCTCATGGCCGATCTCGCGGGCTGGCGCTCCGTCTACCTCGCCTCGGCATCGCTCACCGCTCTGCTCGCCCTGGTCCTGTACCGAGTACTGCCGCGCCACAGTGACGCGCCGCCGACAACCCTGCGCTACGGACAGCTCCTGCGCTCCACGATCACCCTGTTCGCACGGGAACGACTGCTGCGGCTCCGGGCCCTGTTCGGTCTGCTGGTCTTCGCCGCCTTCAGCACCCTGTGGAGCAGCGTGGCGCTGCCGCTCAGCGAGGCCCCGTACTTCCTGTCCCACAGCGCGATCGGGGCGCTGGGCCTGATCGGTGTCGTCGGCGCGCTGGCCGCGACCGTGGCGGGCCGCCTGAACGACCGCGGACTCTCCCGGCGGACCACCGGCATCGCCCTGGCACTGCTCGCCGCCTCGTGGTTGCCCTTGGCCTTCACCCGCAGTTCGCTCTGGGCCCTGGCCGTCGGGGTGATCCTTCTCGACCTCGCCGTGCAGGCGGTCCACGTCACCAACCAGACCCTGATCTACGCGCTGCACCCGGACGCAGGCAGCCGGCTGATCGGCGGATACATGGTCTTCTACTCGATCGGCAGCGCTACCGGCGCCATCGCCGCGACCTCCCTCTACACGGTGGCCGGCTGGGGCGCCGTATGCGCACTGGGTGCCGCGTTCAGCTGCCTCGGGCTCGTGCTGTGGGCGTTCACCCGACACAGCACCCCGGACCCCGCCGCCGAGGTGACCTCTCGCAGCAAAGCCTGAGCGATCTCGGGGAAGATCAGCGGCAACCTTCGGCGCCGCTTCGTGCGTTCACTGCAGAGTGTTTGTGCCCTTGGGGGTACTGACTGCGGCGGGGAGCGGCTGATGTCCTTCGTCCCAGTGATTGGACCAGCTGCACAGTCCGCACGCGTATCGGCCGTTGAGGCCGTGTACTTCGGCGCCGCAGCCGCGGCAGCGGGTGGTGGTGATCTCCGGGGTCATGGCGGGTCCGGGCGAGTTGGAAGACCAGCCGCATTGGTTGTTGCAGGTCCAGGACCCGTCGGGGCCCTCGGTGGCCGCTGCGCCGCAGTTTCCGCATGTCATCGCAGACCTCCCCGGGGTGGCCTCGACGACGGGGGTTCGGCGAGGTCGGGTTCAGGATGGCAGGAAATGGCGGAGTTCCGGAGGGCTTCTCGCTCTTCCGGGTGACTCGCGTCGGCCGGGAGGCCTGTTGATTTCCAGCATGCGAAGAGGTCCGGACAGGCGCTGCCGCGACGCCGGGCCGGAGCTCGTGACGTGCTTTCAGGCAGCCACGGAACCGCCACCGTGTCCCTGGTGTTCGGCGGGGCGGCAGCGGCGCGTGTAGTAGGCGCATTGCGGAACCGGTCGTTCGGTACCGTGCGCGGTTGTGGTCGGGCAGGGTCCGTCGATCGCTGTCATGGCTTCAGCCTTTTCGATCCTCGACGGCCGGTCATCGTCCCCGAGGTAGAACCGCCGTCGGCACGGGGGATGACCGCGAGTCAGCCTCCAGGGTTATGCACCGGCGGGAGGATCCCACCGTATCCTTGCGGCCGATGTCGTGATCGGCGCCGACGGCCACCGCAGCCAGGTGCCGGCCCGCAGGGGATTTCGTGCCGGGATCGAACCGCTGCAGAATGCGTGGGAGTACCTCGCGCAGACCGCATTCGGCGCGCCGGCGGGATGCCAACGCCCCCGCCCAGGCTGCCGGTTCACGGCCCTTGCGCACGCTTTACGGCCACTGGGCAAACCGATTCGCCTTCGGTGCCCGCCGGACATCGAGAGCTCCGTGGCCATTCCCGGGGCGCGGGACCAGCGGGCCAGGATCGACTGGATCTTCGCACCATCCATGACCAACGAACTCACCCGCGCCGATCCGATAACATGATCGAATTCATGGCGATCACCCTCATCGCCCGCTCTTCGCCGGAAATCCGTGATATCCGGCATGAAGAGTGACCCACTTGACCAACATCTAACAAATCGGCCAAACAATTGATATCTATAGCATCGCGGGTGTTTTCGCGAATAAACGGCAGAACCATGCTCGCCGCGTGGCGTCGGCCACGGGCGAAGCTGTGGGCCGCGGCAGCGGTGGTGACCCTCGGATTCCTCGTCGCGCTGGAGATCGCCGCGCGTCACTACGGGCTACCCGGGCCGATGACCACCCAGGCGCAAGAGGTGGTACTCGCCCCCAAATCGGGCTTCCTGTTGTACGCGAGCATGGCATTGATGATGGTGGTGCTCACCTGGCGGCAACGCTTCATCGCGGCCGGTGTCGCGATCGGCATCGACGCCACCATCCTGCTGGTGCGGTGGGTGGCCGACGCCGAGGTGACCGAAGGCCACCCCTTCGGCAACGGCGCGTTGTGGGTGATTCTGGGCTATGCGGTCATCGCTGTCACACGCCGCACAGGCCAGGAACGTCTCCTGCTGCTGAAGGGCGTCGGGTTGGGCCTGCTGCTGGTGACCGGCCGCAAGACCGGCGACACCTGGCTACTCATCACGTCAAAGACCCGACCGGATGTGCTCGACCAGTATGTGGCCACCGCCGATCACGCGCTGGGCAACCCGTCGTGGCTGGTGGGCCGGATGGTCACGGCCACCGGCCCGATCGGCGCCCATTTCCTGGACGCCGTCTACACCCAGCTTCCGGCGGCCGCGGTCATCGTCACGATGTACCAGCTGCGTAAGGTGGCGGTCGAGCGTCGCTTCCCGAGCCATCACCTGGTGCGCACCTTTCTGGTCATCGGCCTTCTCGGGCCAGGCATTTACATGATCTTCCCGGTGGTCGGACCGATCTTCGCCTACGGTGCCGACGGCGGGCACTGGGCGGTGGCCAACCTGTGGCCGGACACGCCGCCGTCGATCAGCACCCCGCACCTCATGCCATTCGACGAGATCACCCCACGCAACTGCATGCCCAGCCTGCACACAGCGTGGGCCACCGCGATCTTCATTCATTCCCGCAAGGGCCCACGGATTCTGCAATTCGCAGGCGCGTTCTGGCTGATCGCCACGCTCGGCGCAACGCTGGGCTTCGGCTACCACTACGGCGCGGACATCATTGCCGGTGTGGTGTTCACGCTCACGATCGAGGCAGCGCTGCGCTCGCTCGAACGTGGCTGGGACCGGTCAGGAATCCAGCTGGTCGCCTACGGCACAGCGGTCTTCGCCGCGCTCTTGGTGTCCTATCGCTATCTTCCGATGGAGATGGCCAAATATCCGTGGGTGTTTGGACCACTTCTCATTCTTGCGATGGTCTCAGTGATCTACGGCTATGTACGGACCGCCAAGCGGTGGGAACCGGTTGCCGCACCGGAGCGGCAACCGGAACCGCAACCCGAACTGGTCTGAGCCGACTTCGGGCTCGGTTTCCGAGCCGGAGCCTCAGCTCTTGGCCAGAGTGCGGTCCAGGAGGGGGAGCAGACGGTCCCAGTGACGTTGCAATGCGTCGGGGCTGAAGGCGCTGGTGTCGGCCATGGTGAAGCCGTGGACGGTGCCGGGGTAGATCTCGCAGGTGTGGCCGACGCCTGCGGCATCGAGGGCCTGGTCGAGCTCGCTGACGGCCTCGGGCGACATGTCGTTCTCGGCGAGGCCGAGGTGGAGCTGGGCGGTGAGTTGGGGGGCGAGGCGGTGCGGGCTGTCCGGCGCGTCGGTGACCAGGGCGGCGGGGTGGAATCCGGCGACGGCGGCCACCCGGTCGGGGTGGGCCGCCGCGGTGCGCATCGCCAGGGCGGCACCCATGCAGTAGCCGATCGCGGCGACCGGTCCGGCGCCGACCTCGGGCCGGTCGGTGAGGAACCTGAGATAGGCATCGGCGTCACGCAGGGCACGTTCGACGGTGTGCGCCTCCATCACGGGCGCCAGCCGGCCGAACAACGTGGGCCGGGACTCTGCTCCGATGTGGCCGGGAAGTTCGACCACCGGTGCGGGGCCGTTCCGGTAGAAGACGTTGGGGACGAGCACGTAGTACCCGTGTCCGGCCAGTTCGCGGGCCATCTCCTCCAGCACCGGACGCACTCCGAAGACGTCCATGTACAGCAGTACTCCCGGGTGCTGCCCGCCACCATCGGGGAAGGCGGCGAAAGCGTCGGCCTGGCCGTCCGCGGTGGGAATCTGCAGTGTCTTGGTGGGCAAGATCTTCCTTCCTTGGGCTGATGCCGGTGCACAGCCTCGATCAGGTCTTCCCGTCGGCTACAGCCGTAGAAGATCTTCACGTTAACTCGAATCGTGATCATTCTCAGTGAAAACAACTGTCCGCCGGTTCCTCAACTCCGGGGACCGGTCGGCTGCGCAAAGCCATCCGTATTCAAAGCCGGCGAAATGACCTGAAAGCCGATCCGCATCACAGCCGACGACCTTGAACCGCCGGCACTGGCAGCGGCCCGCGTCGGTAGTGCCAAGCTACTGCGGCGATGTCGCCCCAGGAGGCCTCGTCGGCCGGGACGATGGTCAACTGCTCGGGCGAGGAAGGTGCTTGGGACAGCCTTTAGCTCCTCAACCGGAATGCCCGAGGCTTGGACCTCGCCGTTGGCTTGCTCGTTGGACTCCGTCACTGGTTGCCGTGCCACCCGAGGAGATAATTCTTGCCATCTCGGCAATCTTGCCGTGACGGCAAGATTCGTTCTACGCTGCTCGCATGACACCCGCAGACGAAGCCCGTACGACCGGGCAGCCCGGACTCCGCGAGCGCAAGAAACGGGAGACCCGGGTCGCCCTGAGTCAGGCGGCGATCCGGCTCTGCGTCCTGCACGGCTGGGCCGATGTGACGGTTGATCAGATCGCTGCCGAGGCCAACGTCTCCGTACGTACCTTCCGCAACTACTTCGCCGGCAAGGCCGAGGCGATCGCGGCCAGCCACGTGGAGCGGATGCACCGGGTCGCCGACGACCTGCTCGCTCGCCCGGTCGGCGAACCGCTCTGGGACTCGCTGCTCCACGCCGCCCTGGGCCAGTTCGTCCCGTCGGAAAACACCGCGCCGCAGAACGAGCGGTGGAGCGCGGGGGTGCGGCTGATGCTGGCCGAGCCCGCGTTGGCCGGTGAGATCGTCAAGGCCAACGCCGCCGCCCAGCAGGAGCTGGCCGAGGCCGTCGCTCGGCGCACCGGCACCGACGCCGAACGCGACGTCTACCCGAAGCTGGTCGCGGCCGTGGTCGCGGCCAGCAGTGCAGTGGCCGTCGAGCACAGCCTGCGCGCCGACGAACCCGTGCCGCTCGGCGCGGCCCTGACCCAGGTCTTCGAGCAGCTCGCCGCCGGCCTGCCGGTCCCGTAGCGAGAAGCGGTGACCACCGCACTTTCAGCGCCGCCCTTTCCCGTCCGCACCAAGGAGGCACGACCGTGACAGCCGACGTGATCATCGTGGGAGGCGGCCCGAACGGGCTCATGCTGGCCTGCGAACTGAGCCTGGCCGGCATCAGCCCGATCGTCCTGGAGCAGCTCCCGCAGCCCAGCACCGAACCCAAGGCCAACGGCCTGCTCGGCCAGGTGGTGCGCCTGGCCGACCACCGCGGCCTGTACGAGCCGCTCAGCGGCAGCCCGGAGCCCCCGCAGCCGAGCTCCACCTACTTCATGTTCGCCGCCATGGGCCTCGACCTCGGCCTGCTGGACGCCAGTCCGATCTACGGCCTGGCCGTCCCGCAGCACCGCATCGTCCAGGTCCTGGAGGAGCGCGCCCTCGCACTCGGCGTCGACCTGCGACGCGGACACCGGGTCGGCGCCGTCGCCCAGGACGAGGACGCCGTCACCCTCGACGTCACCGGCCCCGACGGCGACCAGCAGCTCCGCGCCCGCTACGTGGTCGGCGCGGACGGCGCGCGCAGCGTGATCCGCAAGCTCTCCGGGATCGGGTTCCCCGGCGTCAGCTACGACCGCCGCACCAACCGCACCGCCCACGCCACCGTCCCCGCCGACTGGGTCGACCCGGGCAACGGCGCCCTCACCATTCCCGGCCACGGGCCGGTCCTGCCCTTCCTGCCCCACCGCACCGACCGGGGCGGCTTCTCCTACGCGCCGTTCCCCGGCATGCCGCCGCTGGTCAGCACCACCGAGTGGGACCAGCCCGCGACGGACGAGCCGATGACCCTGGCCGAGATGGAGGCGAGTATCCGCCGGGTCCTCTGCGTCGACCTGCCGCTCGGCCCGCCGGACGGAACGGGCCCGCATGTGCTGCGGCGGCTGGCCGGCGGCAACACCCGGGTCGCCGACCGGTTCCGCGACCGCCGGGTCTTTCTCGTCGGCGACGCCGCCCACGTCTACACCTCCGGCGGCGGCCCCGGGCTGAACCTCGGCCTGCAGGACGCCGCCAACCTCGGCTGGAAGCTTGCCGCCGCACTGCGCGACACCGCCCCGCCCGGCCTGCTCGACAGCTACGAGACCGAGCGCCGCCAGGCCGCCCGCCGCATGGTGCTCAACTCCGAGGCGCAGTCCGCGCTCACCGCACCGGGGAGCGACACCACGGCTCTGCGCGAACTCTTCACCGAGCTGCTCACCCGCAAGGACGTCGTCCAGCACCTCGCCGACCTCACCGCGGGCACCGACGTGCGCTACGAGATGGGCATCACCGATCCCCACCCCGCAGTCGGCTACTTCGCACCGGAGCTGGAGCTGATCACCGAGGCGGGGAAGGTCCGGCTCGCCGAACTCGCCCGGAACGCCCGGCCGTTGCTGATAGATCTGACCGAGGATCGGTCTCTGGCAGCCGTACTGGCGAAGGATCAGGACGCGGTCGACCTCGTCATCGCGAAGGGCGGCGGCCCGGCCGGCCTCACCGGCCTGTTGATCCGACCCGACGGATACGTGGCCTGGGCCTGCGACTCCCCCGGCCCGGACCCGGCCGAGTCGGCCGCCTCCCTGCGGGCGGCCGTCGATCGCTGGTTCACGGTCTGAGCAGCCGTCTGTCGCAGCCATGACCAGTCCGTAGCCGGAGTCGGCCCAGATGACGGTGATCTCGGGGTGCATCAGCCGCAGGCGGATGGTTCGAGGAGGCGGCCCGCGCCGTCATTGAGCAGTGGGGCGGGATCGACGTGCTCGTCGCCAATGCCGTCCGCTGGGGCGGCGATGGTCCTCCGGACCCCAGCATCCGCTTCGAGGACTTGCCGATCGAGGAGTGGCAGGCCATGGTCGGCGCCAACCTGATCGGTGCCGCCGCCCAGGTCCGCGCTGTCCTGCCGAGCATGCGCTCGCGCGGCTGGGGCCGGATCGTGCTGATCTCCTCCAGCGTCGCCGAGGAGGGACTGCCCGGCCCCGGACCGTACGGAACCGCCAAGTCTGGTCTCTACGGCCTCGCGCGCAGCGTTGCCTGGGAGGCCGGGCGTGACGGCATCCTGGTCAATGTGGTGGCGCCCGGATTCACGCTGACCGACAGTCGCCCGCCCATCCCGCAGGCCCTCATCGACCGGCTGGCTGTCGGCACGCCCACCCGGCGTCTGTCTGACTCGGACGACGTCGCCAAGCTGGTGCTGTTCCTCGGCTCGGGAGCCAATGGCAACCTCACGGGCGAGGTTGTCCGTGACGGTTCGTCCGCCGCGCGCGCTCCCCACGTCGGTCCCTGACACGTCCCACCCCTGATGGGGGTCCGTCCGACTGAGTCCGACGAGCCCCCATCTTCAAGAAGCCGGGCAAGGCACAATCTCTGAACCTGACCTCCTATTCGGTGCGCAGGGCCGTGGCGGTTCGGGCCCTGGCGGCCCAGCCGGCGGGCAGCAGCGCACCCAGGGTGGCGATGAGCAGGCCGCCGAGTGCGAGCGGGAGCAGTTCGGCCCCGTGGTAGACGGCGATGACGGAAGCGGGGAGGCGGAGCCCCACGCTGTCGCCCATCGCGGGGAAGACCCAGCCGTGCAGGGCTACGCCGAGCGGCACGCCCAGAGTGCCCGCGACCAGTCCGGTCACGACGACCGAGGTGATGACCATCGCGATGGTCTGCCGGGGGGTCATGCCGAGCGCCTTGTGGACACCGATCTCCCGGACGCGCTCGCGGGTATCGAGCAGCACGCCGTTCAGCACGCCGAGCGCGGCGACGGCGACGAGCATCAGCGTGAGGATCATGGACAGTGCGTTGAGCGTGACGACCATGTCGCCGCCGGCGCGGAGCCCGCCGGCTTGGGCGGTGGCCCCCAGCGGTGCCAGGTCTTTGTTGAGCGCGTCGACGTAGCCGGTCACGTCGGTGCCCGACGTGACCGCGATGTGATGGCTCGTCTCCGTCAGGTCGGGATGTGCGTCCGTGAGGTTCGAGGCGTCGGTGAAGACCTGCATGCCGTCGTTGCGCGGGTCGAGGACCTCACCGACGATCCGGACCGTGACCGGCTCGGCCAGGCCGTTCAGGGTGACGGTGTCGCCGATGCGGATGCCGGTGGCGGCCAGGAAGGGGGTCGGGACCACGGCCTCGCCGGGCCTGTCGATCCAGCGGCCCGAGACCATCGCGTATCCGCCCCAGGAAGCGTCGCCGGTGAAGGCGATCACGTCGATGGTGCCGGTCAGGCCGTACACGGTCGTGCGTACCGTCGCGGCGCTGTAGTACTTCCCGGTTCCGGCCGCGGCATCGATGGTCGCGGCGACCGCTGCGGGATCGGCCTCGGGCTGCTTCTCGGGGCCAGGGCCTTGGGGTCCGAAGTCCGGCAAGGGCGCGGGCACGACGACATCGGCGGCGTCGTGGGCCTTGGCTTTCATCACCTGGCCGAGCGAGGCGCCCATCCCCACGGTGAACGTGACGGCGATGGTGCCGAACAGGATCGCCGTGCCCATGGCCAGCGCGCGGGCGGGCCGCGCGCAGGGCCGGGCCAGGCCCAGGGCGACCGGCTGCGGCAACGGCAGCCGTCCGGCCAGGCGGGCCGCCCACCGGCCGCGCCCTGCCGAAGCGGTACGCCCGACGGCGAGCGCATCGACCGTACGCAGCCGGCCGGCCCGCCAGGCACTCGCCCACGCGGTCGCCGCCACCAGGCCGAGCACCCCGGCGATCACCGCCAGGTCGACCCAGGGGGCGATGGCCAGGGACGAGGTGCCGTAGACCTCCTCGGTCTCGGCCAGTACGGGGACGGCGAGCAGGTGGCCGGCGAAGACACCGAGGGCCGTGCCGACGGCGGCCGGGATCAGCGCCTGGCCAACGTAGGCCCGCACGACCTGGGCCGGGGTGAAGCCGACGGCCTTGAGGATGCCGATGCGGCGCGTTCCCGTGCCCACGGCCGACGCGACGACGTTGCCGACGATGAGCACCGACATGACCAGGCCCAGGGCGCCGAACGCGATGAGGAACGGGACGTAGAGGGCGGTGTCGCGCTCGGCGGTCTTCTTGACGGTGAGCCATGACTGTTCGCCGATGGCCGCTCGATGCGGCAGGGATTGCGTCACGGCCTTGCCGCCCGCGGTGATCTGCGCGGCGGTGCCCGCGTCGGTGAAGCGGTAGAGCACCTGATAGCCGCCGCTGCCGGGTGCGGTGAGCGCCGGCATCTGGGACGGAACCACCCAGGCGTCAGCGGTCTGCGTGACCGAGCGGGCCACACCGACCACCGTCAGCGTCGGGCCGCCGGGCAGATCGGGGAAGGCGATCTTCATGCCCATGGTCGGGATGAGCGAGGAGTTGGCGGACAGCACGATCTCGCCGGAGTGCGTGGGCCACCGGCCGTCGAGCAGTGCCACCTCGTCCACGTCCCGGCCGGGATCGCCCCGGCCGACCACGGTCATCGGCCACTCGGGGCCCGCCCCGTCCGACCGCGGGGTGACCGTCGCCGTACGGAACGGCCCGGCCGCACTGCTCACTCCTTCGGCGTTCCTGGACTTCGACAGTTGCCCGGCACTCACCTTGCCCGCGTCGAACTGGACGGACAGATGCGCGCCGTGCTGCTTGGCGAAGGCGTCGCCGAAGGGCGCGCCGGACACCACGAGCAGCGACCCGCCGAGGACGGAGGCGGCCACCGCCATCATCGTGGCGAGCCCGATCGCCAGCGTCTGTACCCGGCGTCGTCCCACCCCCGAGCGCACCACCTTGCCGAGCGCGCTCATCGGACGGCCTCCGGGGCGACGGCCTGCGACCGGACGTCCTCGGTGATCCGGCCGTCGGCGATCCGGACCGTACGGTTCGTGCAGGACCGGGCCAGAGCCAGGTCGTGGGTGACCACGACGATGGTCTGGCCCTCGGCATTGAGGCCTGTGAGCAGCCTGCTGACGTCCTGTCCGGCGGCCGTGTCCAGGGCCCCGGTCGGCTCGTCGGCCAGGAGCAGCGCCGGCCGGTTCATCAACGCCCGGGCCACCGCGACGCGCTGCCGCTCGCCGCCGGACAGCCGCCCCGGGTAGGCGCGGGCGTGCCGGTCGATGCCCAGCAGTTCCAGGAGTTCCGCCGCCCGACGGTCGGCCTCGCCACGTGCCGCACCCGCGAGGCGCGCGGGCAGGACGACATTGTCGGTGACGGTCAGATCGTCGAGCAGGTTGAAGAACTGGAAGACCATGCCGATCCTTGACCGGCGGTAGAGCGCGGATCCGGCTTCGCCCAGCTGGTCCACCCGCACCCCGTCCACGGTGACGGTCCCCGTATCGGGCCGGTCCAGGCCCGCGATCAGATTGAGCAGCGTGGACTTGCCGCTGCCGGAAGGGCCGAGGATCGCGACGGCCTCGCCGGGCTGCACGGTCAGCGACGCCTCGTGCAGAGCGGGCGGGCCGTCGTCGTATCGGCGGCTCACCTCGCGCAGTTCGATCACCGGCATGGTCATGAGAGGGCTCCTCGGGTACGGGCAGTTGGCTGCGTGAACGCTAGGAGCGGGCCCGGCCCCCACGCGTCGCCCGCCCGAACCCATTGCGGTACCGCGCTGGGATGAGCCCTGAGAAACGTCATCCCTGCGATGTAGGCGGGTGATGTATCCGGTGCGGTGGGAATGACCACCGGGACGGACTCCGCGGGTCCGCGCGGCGACGACAATGAACCGGTGATGGACGTACGTACGACGCTGGAGCGGCTGCGGGAAGCCGCCCGCCGGACGGTCCGCGACGCCAGGCTGCCGAGCGGTCCACCGCTGCGGCCGACCCGGCGCGCCTGGCAGTTCGACGTGCTGGTGGCACTGGCACTCGGAATCGTCACCGTTTACTACGGCATCGACAACGCCGACAACGTCGTGGTGCGTGAGATCGCACCCGGCGTGGAGCGCGTCGTGCCGCGCCCGTCCGGCCCCGGCGGCATGGCCTTCATGGTGACCCTCGCGGTCATCGCCTCGGGTGCCCTGGCGTTGCGCCGCCGCTACCCGCTCGCCGTGCTGTGCATCGTGACGGCCGCGACACTGGCGACACCGCAGAGCGTTCTGCGGCTGACCTTCTACGCGTTCGTCATCGCCGTCTACAGCGCCGCCGTGTACAGCCCGTACCGGGTGGCGACCCTGGCGGCGCTGCCGGTGTCGGTCGTCCTGGTCGGCACATCGGGGAACTCGGTGACACCGATCGTCCCCAACGAGTACATCGCCCTGCTGATCCTGGCCCCGATGGCCGTGGCCGCCGTCGGCCTGCGTACCTGGAAACTCCGAACCGCCGAGGGCCGCACCCGGCTCTCCGCCCTGGAACGCGAACAGGCCGAGGCGCTGCGCCGGGCCGTCGAGCATGAGCGGGCCAGGATCGCCCGCGAACTGCACGACGTCGTCACGCACAACGTCAGCGTGATGATCATCCAGGCGGGCGCCGCCCGCAAGATCATGAAAGCCTCCCCCGAGCAGGCCGGTGAGGCGCTGCTCGCCGTCGAGGCGGGCGGGCGGGCGGCCATGACCGAGCTGCGCCACGTCATGGGACTGCTCACCATGGCCGCCGAGGGCGAGGGGACGGACGAAGGTGCGGACCTGGCCGACACGGCGGCGGAGCTGGCC
This sequence comes from Streptomyces sp. NBC_01591, assembly GCF_035918155.1. NCBI lineage: Bacteria > Bacillati > Actinomycetota > Actinomycetes > Kitasatosporales > Streptomycetaceae > Streptomyces > Streptomyces sp. NBC_01591. The sequence continues at coordinate 475,006 of NZ_CP109328.1, read as the reverse complement.
CCGCAACCCGGCCTGGACCAGCTGGAAGCGCTGGTCGGACGGGTCCGGGACACCGGACTGCCCGTCGACCTGACCGTGACGGGCCCGCCCCGTCCCCTCCCGCCCGGCCTCGAACTCGCCGCCTACCGCGTGGTCCAGGAAGCCCTGACCAACACCGTGAAGCACGCGTCCGGCGCCACCGCCGCCGTGACCGTCGCATACGGCCCGGAACGGCTCCGGGTGGAAGTCACCGACACCGGTGGACACCCGGGCGCGGGCGCGGCCGCCGGAAGCGGCCGGGGCCTGATCGGCCTGCGCGAGCGCCTCGCCGTCCACGACGGAACCCTGAACACCGGCCGGCGCCTGACCGGCGGCTACCGTGTGGAGGCCCTGATCCCCTTGGAGACACCGTGACCGAGCCGCTGCGTGTGCTCCTCGCCGACGACCAGACCCTGGTCCGTACCGGATTCCGGTTGATCCTCGGCGCCGACGGCATCGACGTCGTCGCCGAGGCGACCAACGGAACCGAAGCGGTCGAAGCGGTCCGCCGCACACGTCCCGACGTGGTCCTGATGGACGTCCGGATGCCCGAGATGGACGGCCTGGAGGCCACCCGCCGCATCCTCGCCGTTCCCCAAGCTCTCAACTCCTTCCCCAAGCTCTCGGCTTCGCTCGAGCAGGGGAGACCCCACAGAGCAGGGGAGACCCCGTTCCCCGACAGACCCCGCGTCATCATCCTGACCACCTTCGACCTCGACCGATACGTCTACGCGGCGCTGTCCGCCGGGGCCAGCGGCTTCCTCCTCAAGGACGTCACCCCCGAGCAACTGACCGCGGCCGTCCGCACGGTCCGTACCGGCGACGCTCTCCTCGCGCCCGCCATCACCCGCCGTCTCGTGCAGCGGTTCACCCAGCGCGGCAGCGACACCGCCGTCCTCCACCGCGACCTCGCCTCGCTCACCCCGCGCGAACTGGAGGTCCTCGGCCTGCTGGCCCAAGGACTGAGCAACGCCGAACTCGCCACCCGCCTCCACCTGGCCGAGGCGACCGTCAAGACGCACGTCGCCCGCATCCTCGCCAAGCTCGGACTCCGTGACCGTGTCCAGGCCGTCATCGTCGCCTACGAGACAGGGCTGGTCAGCGCCGGCGCACGAAACGAGGCCGCCCCGCAGTCCACCGAGCAGACGTAGACCGAAGCCGAGACTTGGGATCAGCAGCCGGAACCTGCGCCTGTCCCGGTAGTTCACGCCTCCGAACTGTCATACAACGGCCGCCCGATGTCCGCGTTCGCCGCGGTGCGGGCGGGCGGCGGCGAGTGCGACGCCCAGGGCGAGCGGGACGTTGACGTAGAACACCGCTTGCCGGCCGAGGCTGTTGGTGAGGACACCGCCGAGCAGGGATCCGGAGGCGAGTCCGACGCCTCCGGCACCGCCCCAGGTCGCCAACGCCCGGTTGCGGGCGGGGCCTTCGGCGAAGCCGGTGTTGATCAGAGACGGAATGGCGGGCAGAAGTGTCGAGTCCGGCTGCCGTTGCAGGGGTATGGAACTCCTGTGAACCGGTCGTCATCTCGACCCGATTCACGTTCACGCGGACGGTGGCAGACAATACGAAGTACACGGTGACGGATCGGGTTCACCGGCAAGGTCCGCAACGTCGCGTACACCCCGGGCTGAAAGGGAAACGAATGGCTACTCCTCTGTCCGCCTCTGCTGTCCTCAAGGCGCTGCGCGCCGAGGGCGTGCGTGTGGTCGAGGTCGGCAACTGGCGTACCCACAACCGCAATTCGAAGGGCCCCTGGGGCCCGGTCAACGGCAGCATCGTGCACCACACCGTGACCAAGGGCACCGCGGCGACGGTCCGGATCGTCCGTGACGGCTATGCGGACCTGCCCGGTCCGCTGTGCCACGGGATGATCGCGAAGGACGGCCGGGTGCACATGGTCGGCTGGGGCCGCGCGAATCACGCCGGCGGCGGCGACCCCAAGGTGCTGGAGCAGGTCATAGCCGAGTCGTACGGCACCCGGCCGACTCCGCCCACCCACGGCAACAGCAACGGGGTCGACGGCAACGCGCGGTTCTACGGGTGGGAGTGCGAGAACCTCGGCGACGGCAAGGACCCCTGGCCCAAGGCGCAGTACGACGCGATCGTCCGCGTCCAGGCCGCCCTGTGCCGGGCGCACAAATGGTCGGCGAAGTCCGTGATCGGCCATCTGGAGTGGTCGAACGACAAGGTCGACCCCCGTGGTTTCACCATGCCCAAGCTCCGCACCGACGTTTCCGAACGACTCAAGCACCCCGCGAGCTGGAACCCCGGCTCCGACCACGAGGAGGACCCCATGGCGGGAATCACCAAGCGCGACATCTTCGACGCCGTGTGGAAGACCGACGCGATCGGCGGTCCGGCGGACGCGGCGGACCATTCGACGAACCCGACGTGGCAGCCGCAGTCCATCCTGAAGGACATGCAGGCCCGCATCCGGTCCATGGACAGGCGGATGGCCGCCCAGACGGCCGCGATCACCGCGCTCGCGGGTCAGGTCGGCACGGGTGCCGATACGGAGACCATCGTCTCCGCGGTCGAGGCCGCGATCGAGCGGGCCGTCATCGACGTCAACATCAACACCGGGGAGGCCTGACCGCCGCCGCGACGCGTTCCCGGCCCCGGTGACGACCTCGCGAAGGTCACGGTCACCGGGGTCTCGCTGCCGATCGCGCCCTGGGCGTCGGTCCGTCGGTGGGCGCCCGGCGGAGACAGGGGCCGGCTGAGCGTGCGGGGTCTGCCGTTGGTCTCGGCATGGGTGCAGGCGCCGGTGAAGCAGCTCAGTGCTTCGTCGTTGCGCCCCTGGATGTGGTGGACCGTGCCGAGCAGGCCCTGCCCGAGCAGTACCTCGTGCTCAGCCTCCGCCTCGGCACCGCACCGTCCGCCGACCCCGGCCGTGCCCCCGAGATCACCCGGCACCGCCGCGCCAACGCCGTCCGCCGAATCCTGGCCGACCACGCCGGCGACGACGCGCTGGCCCTCGTCCAGGACCCGGCCGCCACCGCTCTCATCCCTCTGCCACCGGGCTCCGACAACAGTCCCGAGCCGCTGCTGCGTGACCTCACCGACCGGCTCACCGCTCTGATCGCGACCCCTGTGCACGCGGCAGCCGTCGTGGCCGTCCCCGACGCGGTTCCCGACGCCCGAGCCCAGAGCGAAGAGATCCTCCAGATCGCCCTGGCCACCGGGCAGCCCCCCGGCGCCTACCTCCTGGACGTCGTCGTCACCTACCAGCTCACCCGTCCCGGCCCCGGTCGCGAACTGCTGCTCCGGCGGCTGCAGCCGCTGGACGACCACCCCGACTGGGAGAAAACCCTCCGCGCCTACCTGCGTCACGGATTCGACCGCAAGGCCACGGCCGCCGACCTCAACCTGCACCCCAACACGGTGGACTACCGCCTGGGCCGCATCGCCCGCCTGTGCGGCATCGACGCCGCCGACCCCGCCGAACGACTCACCGCCTTCGCCGCCCTCTACGCCCGCGACCGCGCCGGCTACCACCTCGAAACCACTTAGCAGGGCAGGACCGGGCCCAGGCCTGGTCCCCCGCCTCCACCAGTGGCAAGATCACCTGCCATACGGTCCCGAGCACAAAGGAGGCGGATGCGCTTTCGGATCCTCGGACCGCTCGAAGTCTTCGACGGCACCCGCTGGCGGGGGATCTCCGCCGCCAAGCCCCGCACGCTGCTCGCCACCCTGCTGGTGCAGCGCGATGTCCCCGTGCCGACGGGCCGGCTGGGGGCGGAGCTGTGGGGTGACCGCGAGCCCAAGGCCGCTGCCAATCTCATTCAGCAGTACGTGATGCGGCTGCGCCGCGAACTCGGCGATCGGCAGGGCCGGTTGCTCGTCACCCGGCCGCCCGGCTATCAGGTGGTGCTGGCCGAGGACGACCTGGACGCCGCCGCCTTCGCCCGGCTCGGCGAGTCCGGCCGCGCGGCGCTGGCGGTCGGCGATGCGGAACGCGCGGCGGGCCTGCTCGCGGAGGCGCTCGCGCTGTGGCGTGGCCCCGCGCTCGCCGATGTCCCGACCGGGCCGGTGGTGGAGGCGGAGGCCACGCGGCTGGCCGAGCAACGGCTCGACGTTCTTCAGGCCCGCATCGAAGCGGACCTGGCCTGCGGCCGGCACGACGCGCTGGTGCCGGAGCTGCGGCAGTCGGTGCGCGAACACCCCCTTCGAGAGGGGCTGTGGGGACAGCTGATGCTGGCGCTGTACCGGTCGGGGCGGCAGGCGGAAGCACTCGACGCCTACCGGGAGGTGCATCGGCTGCTGGCCGACGAGTTGAGCATCGAGCCGTCCGCCCCGCTGGGGGATCTGCAGCTGCGCATGCTGCGCGGCGACCCGCGGCTCGACCTGCCCCGGCCCGAGCCCCGGCCGTCCGAGCGGGCCGCCCGCGCCGGGCGGCCGTCGGCGGCGCCTCGGCAACTGCCCGCCGCTGTCGGCGGGTTCGCCGGCCGCCGGGCCGAGCTGCGGATGCTGGACAGGCTGCCCGGCGATGCAGCCACCGGGCCGGGCCCGGCCGTCTGCGTGATCGCCGGCACCGCGGGCGCGGGGAAGACGACGCTGGCGCTGCACTGGGCGCACCGCGCGGCGCCGGGCTTTCCGGACGGCCAGCTGTACGTGAACCTGCGCGGCTTCGCCCCCGCTGCCGGACCGATGCCGCCCGGCGAGGCGATCCGCGGCTTCCTGGAAGCGCTGTCGGTGCCGCCGGAACGGATCCCGGACGCGCTGGAGGCGCGGGCGGCGCTGCTGCGCACCGAGACCGCCGGTCGCCGCATGCTGTTCGTCCTCGACAATGCCGCCGACGCCACCCAGGTCCGCCCGCTGCTCCCGGGCAGCGCCGGCTGTGCCGTGGTCGTCACCAGCCGCAGCCAGCTGGCCGGTCTCGCCGTCACCGACGGCGCCCTGCTGCTCTCCCTCGACGTGCTGCCGCGGGAGGAGGCGCGCGAACTGCTCGCCGCCCGGCTCGGCACGGACCGGGTGGCCGCGGAACCGGAGCCGGTGACCGAGCTGATCGAGCTGTGCGCCCGCCTGCCGCTGGCGCTCGCCGTGACCGCCGCCCGCGCCGCCGGCCGGCCCGGGTTCGCGCTGAGCGCGGTCGTGGCCGAACTCCGCGACGCCGGGGGGCGGCTGGACGCGCTGGACGCCGGCGAGGGGGCGAGCAGCGTACGAGCGGTGTTCTCGTGGTCGTACCGTCGGCTGGACGCCACCACGGCACGGGTGTTCCGGCTGCTCGGGCTGCACCCCGGCCGGGACGTCGCCGCGTCGTCGGTGGCGGCGCTGGCATGTCTGCCCGTCCGGGAGGCCGCAACGGCGCTGACCGCGCTGGCCCGCGTCCATCTGATCGCCGAGCACCGCCCCGGCCGGTACTCCTTCCACGACTTGCTGCGCGCCTACGCCGCCGACCTGACGGCGGCCGAGGATCCCGGGGCGGACCGCACCGCGGCGCTGCACCGCCTGCTCGACCACTGCCTGCACACCGCGCACGCCGCGGGTCGGCAGCTCGCCCCGGCCCGCGGCGAGCTGCCGCTGCCGGCGCCGGTGCCCGGCTCCGTACCCCACCGCCCGGAGGGGTACGAGCAGGCGATGGCGTGGTTCGAGGCGGAGCACGCCGTGCTGCTCGCGGCCGCGGTCGCGGCGGGCCCGGCCGGATTCGACGGCCATGCCTGGCAACTACCGCTCGCCATGGCGGACTTCCTTCATCTCAGCGGCCGCTGGCACGATTGGGTGGCCACCCAGCGGACGGCCATCGCCGCGGTCCGGCGGCAGGGCGACCCCGCCGGGACGGCACTGTGCCATTGCGAGTCGGGCCGGGCCGCGATCCGTATGGGACGGTACGAGGAGGCCCGCCGCGAGCTGTTCCGGGCGCTGGAGCTCCAGCGGGGGCTGGGCGACCTGACGGCGCAGGCCGACACGTTGCGGACGCTCGCCTGGTCGTACGAGCAACAGGGCGACTACCGCGCCACCCTTCACTCCCTCGAGCAGGTGCTCGAACTGCAGCGCGCCGTCGGCAACCTGGCCGGGCAGGGCGGCGCGCTGAACAACATCGGCTGGTGCCACACCCATCTGGGCGACCACGAGAAGGCGCTCGCCTGCAGTCACGAGGCACTGCGGCTGCACCGTGCGGCGGGGACCCCGCTCGGGGCGGCGTACACCTGGCAGACCCTCGGCTTCACCCGCCGCGCCTTGGGGCAGTACGCCGAGGCCGTCGACAGCTACCGCCAGTGCCGGGACGGGTTCCGCCGGCTCGGTAACCGGTACGGCGAGGCGGACGCGTTGCACAGCCTCGGCGAGACCCTCCGCACGGCCGGCGACCCGGCGGCCGCGCGCGAGGCATGGCGCGCCGCCCTCGACATCCTCGACGAGCTCGAACACGCGGACGCGGATGTGGTGCGCGGGCTGCTGCGGGCGGTGGACTGAGCCCGTCGGGCAGTGCGCGTCGGGCAGTGCCCGTCGGGCAGGCGAAGCACGCGGACGGTGCCGCGCCACGAGCAAAAGCGTCGTCAAAGCGAAAGTTCAGCCCCGTCCCGCAGGGTTGCGGCCACATCCCGGACGTCCGGTGTTGCTGGCCGAAAGCGAGTGGGTCGATGCGTGTCGCGCTCAAGGAGTGTTCCTGGCGAGCGGTGGGAGAGGACCTGGTCATCGTCTTCGATCCCCGTGAGTCGATCACTCTGGAGGACCCCGAGGGAAAGATCGGGGCGCTCCTCTCCGTGCTCCGGAAGGGACCGCGGAGCATCTCCGAACTGCGTGCCGAGCTCGCCGCCCAGGACGTCGACGTGACCGAGGAGGATCTCGGCAAGGGCATCGAGGGACTGACCGGCCTGGGCCTGATCGAGCGCGCCGAGGGCCGGTCCACCGACGATCCGGCGGTGGACGAGCGGCACTTCTCCAACCTCGCGTTCTTCGGCACCTTCGCCGACCTCGACCGGCACCGCACCGATTTCCTGCAGCGGGTGCGCGACGCGCATGTCCTCGTGCTCGGAGTGGGCGGCGGCGGTTCCTCGCTGGTGCAGTGTCTGGCGGGTCTCGGCGTCGGCGAGCTGACGCTGCTGGACCACGACCGTGTCGAGTCCCGCAACTTCGCCCGGCAGTTCCTCTACCGGCACGAGGACATCGGCCGTTCGAAGGTGGAGCGCGCCAAGGCCTGGGTGCGGGCGTACGACCCGGACATCGAGGTGCACACCGTCGACCGCTGGGTGGCCGGTCCCGAGGACCTCGCCGACGTCACCGATGGCATCGATCTGATAGCGGGCGGCCTGGACGGCCATCCCGACGCCGGTCTGTGGGTGAACGAGGCCGCCGTCCGGGCCGGCGTGCCGATGGTCGCCGGTGGCGCGACCCGCACACTGCTCTCGTACATCTCGGTGAACCCCGGTGTGAGCCCCTGCCTCGCGTGCGAGTTCTCGCAGCGGCCGGCGGAGGGCACCGCCTCCGCGGCCGCGGAGGACATCGTGTACGGCATGCGGACGACCAACCCGCTCATCGGCCCGGTGGCCATGCAGGTCGGCTCGCTGATCGCGCTGGAGAGCCTGCGCTACCTGACCGGGTTCCAGGAGCCGCTGGCCGCCGGTGCCCGTATCCGCCTCGACCTGCGCAACGGTCTCGCGGGCAGCCGGGTGCCGTTCCCCGATGTCCCCGACTGCCCGGTGTGCGCGCTGGCTCCGGTGCGGGCGGCCGCGGCATGACCGAGGTCACCGGGCCCGAACGGGCGACCGTGCGGCTGAGGCCGCTGAGCATGGTGCCCGAGGGCGAGGACGAAGTCCTGGTGGGCGACCCCGAGACCGGGCTGTTCGTCACCATCCCGAAAGTCGGCGGCGTGGTCATCGAGGCACTGCGGCGCGGCGCGACGACCGCCGAAGCCGCGGCCGTGGCCGAGGAGTTCGCCGGCCAGCCCGTCGATGTGCCGTCCTTCGTCGACACCCTGCGCGGGCTCGGCTTCCTCGACGAGGGGCAGCAGAGCGAACCGGTCCGCTCGGCACCCATCCAGGGCAAGCGGTGGCTCAGCAGCGTCCGCCAGGAAACCGTGCAGCCCTTCTTCGGACGGGTGGCCTGGAGCTGCTACGCCGCGTGCGCGGTGTTCGCGCTTGCCGCGTTCGTGTTCAGGCCGGGCCTCTTCCCGGACCCGTCCACCGATGCGTTCGTCGTGGACGACATCGGTCTGGGCAGCCTGATCCTCGTCCCGCTCGCCACGGTCGCCACGGCGATCCACGAGTTGGGGCACTGGGCCGCGGCCCGGTCCCTCGGGCTGCGGGCCAGGTTCGGCGTGGACCGGCGCATGGTGTTCCTGCTGGTCTTCGAGACCGATTTGACCCAGCTGTGGACCGTGCCGAAACGCAAGCGCTACGGACCGCTGCTGGCCGGCCTCGCCCTCGACGCGGTGCTGCTCGCCGTGCCGCTGGCGGTGCGGTTGCTGATCGACACCGGCGTGTGGTCGGCGCCGGGCCTGCTCGACGCGGTCCTCGCCACGTGGATCTACGTGAAGCTCACCGCGATGCTCTGGCAGTGCATGGTCTTCCTGCGCACCGACCTCTACGCGGTGCTGGTCAACGCGCTGGGCTGCCGCAATCTGTGGCGGGTCTCGACCCTGATGCTCCGGCGCGCCGTCCATCGGCTGGACGCCGCCGGGACCGCCGAGCTGGCCGACGCGCATCCGGCCGATGTGCGGGCCGGGCGCTGGTTCCGTTGGGTGCGGTTCCTCGGGGCCGTCGTGACACTGGCCTGGGCAGGCGTCTTCCTGGCGCCCTTCGCATGGGAGGTGCTGGGCTGGGCCGCCGACCGCCTCGGTGACGGTCCGGCCGACGGCCGGTTCTGGTGGGCGCTGCTGTGCACCGCCGTGTATCTGACCCCCTTCATTCTGCCCGCGGCTCTCTCGGCCCGTGAGTACGCACGGCGGCTCACGGCGAGAGCCTGATCCGCGGGTCACAGTCCGCCCCTGCCCGGTGCACCGCCGGCGCGGGGGATGAGGTTCGGCTACGAGGAGGTGAATCGCATGGAGATCAAGGTCCGCAAGGTCGAGGACGTGAAGGCCACGGGGCTCCAGGTCTGAACGGCCCGCGGCGGTCCGGCAGCCGCCGCGCGTTCCTGATCCGCCGGGTCAGGAACGGAAGTCCGCGAGGGAGGGGAAGGACTCAAGGGTCCTTCCCCTCCCTCGGCGGTTTCCAGGGGTCATCTTCCTGCCGCCCACGACGATCCGGCTCCGTGGACATCGCCCGTCTCCTGGCCGGTATCGGCGCCCGCCCGTCGGCGATAACCCATGGATAAGGGCCCCGCCTAACTTCGGAGTTCATGCAGGAGGCTCATACCTGAAAGGGGTTTGCCGCATGGACTTCCGGATTCTCGGGCCGGTGGAGGCCCGGCGTGACGGGGACTGGATCGCGTTGTCCGGTTCCAAGGTGCACACGGTCCTCGCCGCGATGCTGCTCGCACAGGGGCGAGTGGTCTCCGACTCCCGGCTCGGCGCGCTGCTGTGGGGCTGGGACCCGCCGGTCACCGCGAGCGCGCAGATTTACACGTACATGTCGCGACTTCGCAAGCTCCTCGGCGGCGAGGTCGAGATCGTGCGGCGCCAGCCCGGGTACGTCCTGCGGGCTCCCGGAGCCCGCATCGACGTCGTCGAGTTCGAACGGCTCGACCGGCTCGGCCGCGAGGCCCTGCGGGAGCGGCGCTACGCCGACGCGCAGGCCCTGCTGACCGAGGCGCTCGGCTGGTGGCGCGGCCCGGCCCTGTCGAACGCGACCGAGTTCCTGCTGGAGGCCGAGCTGCCGCAGCTGGAGGAGGCGCGGATGTTCGCGCTGGAGAACCGCATCGAGGCGGATCTCGCGCTGGGCATGCACGAGCAGGTGACGGCCGAACTGACCGGTCTTGTCGCCGAGCATCCCGTACGGGAGCGGCTGCGTGCCCAGCTGATGACCGCGCTGTACCGGTGCGGCCGGCAGGCCGACGCTCTCCAGACGTACTACGAGGGACGCAAGGTGCTGGTCGACCAGCTGGGCGTGGACCCGGGTGAGGCGCTCGGGGCGACGTACCAGGCCGTGCTGGGCGGGGAGTTGGGGTTGCAGGAAGCAGGGGCCGCGCGGGGGCGGTCCGATGTTCCCACCATGCTTCCGGCCGTGGAGGCCGAGTTCGTCGGACGGTCCGCCGAACTGTCCCTGCTGACCACGCGGTTGGCGACCAGTACGAATCGGCCCCGGCGCCTGCTGGTGACCGGGATGGCGGGGGTGGGCAAGACGGCGCTCGCCGTGCGGGCCGCCGAGGAGAGCTCCGGTCATTTCCCCGACGGTCAGCTCTTCGTCGAGCTGTGCCACCCCGACGGTGCGCCCAAGGACGCCAGTGAGGTGCTGGTACGGCTGCTGCGCGCACTCGGAGAGCCCGGTCTCGACGGGGACTCCCCGCGGGCCACCGACCGCGACGAACTGGTCCGCCTCTACCGTGCACGGACCTCCGGCAAGCGGCTCCTCGTCGTCCTCGACGACGCGGCCGGTGATCTCCAGGTGGCGCCGCTGCTGCCCGCGAGCCCGCAGGCCGCCGTACTGATCACCAGCCGGGCCCGGCTGGCCCGGGTGGCCGGGGCGGACACCGTGGCCCTCGCGCCGCTGGACGACGACGAGTCCCTGGAGATGCTGGCGACGGCGGCCGGCGAGGAGCGGCTGACGGACGACCCGGATGCCGCCGACGACCTGGTCGCGTACTGCGGAGGGCTGCCGTTGGCGCTCGCTGTGGTGGGGGCCCGCCTCGCGGCACGGCCGCTGTGGTCGGCCGGCCGGTTGGCCGACCGGCTCGCGGACCCGGCGGACCGGCTCGCCGAGCTGTCCTTCGGTGACCTGGATGTGCGCCGGGCCCTGCTGCCGTCGCTGCGGCGCGTGGCCGCCGAGGGCCCGCTCGCGCTCACCGCGCTGTCCGGTGCCGGGACGGAGCCGTTCTCGGCCCGGGACGCCTCGATGCGCCTCGCGGTGTCGGAGGACGAGGCCGAGCGGCTGCTGGAATCGCTGGTGGACACCGCGCTGCTCGACCTCTCGGGGCTCGACCCGAAGGGGCTGCCGCTGTACCGGTGCCATGAACTGGTCCTCCTGTACGCGGCGTCGCTGGACCCGGCGGAGCCGGCCGCGCACGACGGCGCCACCGCGGTCGGGTGACCGCGGTGGCCGGGGGGAAGCCGTCTGCGTCTGCGTCGTTGCCGTCCTTGGAAACCACGTCGTCCGTGGCGTCACCACGTCCCGCGGCTCCAGGTGTAGGTCGGGATCTCGGGGACGAGCGCGGGAGCGATGGTCTCGCGAACCACGGTCCACGCGTCGGCGACGACGCGTTCACGGGGCGGGCGGGCGGCGGGGCCGAAGGCGGCCGCGGTGACCGCCCACATCGCGGCGACCGCGGCGGCGGCCCGGACCTCGGCGGAGGGTTTGGCCGGAATGGCGCGGCCCCTGCCGACGTCGATGCGGAAACCGAGCTCGGCGGCCTGGGCGGCCCGCACCTCGTGGTCGGCCCTGCCGCCGGGACGGCCGAACACGGCAGCGGACAAGGGGTGCTCGTAGGCGGTGCGGACCCAGACGGAGACCCGGACCCGCTCGCGCTCCTCCCAGCCACCGCGTGCGGCGGGCCCCGGGTCGGCCTGCTCGACGGCGGCGGCGAGCTCGGCGAAGTATCCGGTCAGTTCGGTGTCGTCGAGTTCCCCGAGGCCGTCGGCGAGTTCCACGAGGGCGTCGGCGCACCGGTCGCGACTGGTGGGTTCGTCGGCACGGCCGGTCCCGGGGGCCGGGGCCGTCTCCAGGGGATGCATCGTCATGACGGTCAACTTCCTTCGGTGTGGGGCACATCGGCCTCCTCGATCGGGCCGGGTGCGGAGTGGATGTGAACGGGCCCGAGGACGGAACCGCCGGGCGGGCGGGCGATGGCGGCGGCGACCCGGTCGCTGAGCCGCAGGTCCTGCACCGACCAGACGGTGGTGCGGCCGGAGTGCGTGTGCAGGACGCGGACCGGTCCGTGTCGGGCCGGCCAGGTCTCCAACCGGTTCAGCGCGGTGCCCACCAGCCCCAGTCCGGCCGCCTTCACGACGGCCTCCTTGCGCGTCCAGACGCGGTGGAACCCCGCGTCACGCGTCGGTCCGGGCGGCAGCGACACCAGATGGGCGCGTTCGTTGTCGGTCAGCACCGAGTCGTACAGCGAGGCCTGGCGCATGGGACGCACCACCTCGACGTCGACGCCGATGGCGGGCCCGTCACCGATCGCGAGGACACCGCACCCGGCGGTGCGGGACAGGCTGATCGCCCACGGCACCTCGGGGTGCTCGATCACCGGAGGACCGTGCCCGAAGTCCCCGCAGCCGGGGCACTGGCGCCTGCCCAGTTCGATGGACTCCGGTGCCACGAGCAGTAGTTCGGACAGGGCGCGGCGCGCCCCGGCCCTCGTGTGCACGAAGGCGGCCACGTCCCGCTCGGCCAGCAGGCTGAGCGCACGGCGGAACTCGTCGGTGCCGAGCAGGGCGAGGTCCTCGGGGACGACCCGCTGCGGCGGCTGCCACCACCAGACATGGGCCTCACCGGCGAGTTCCGGCACCCCGGGCGCTGCCCGGGACGGCTGCCGGGTCCCGGTGCTCTTCGGTGTTCCGGGTACGAACGCCATGGACTGCCTCCATTCCCTCACGGTCCTTGTCGACCTCTCTCGGTTTCTCGTGGCCCCTGTGTTCTTCCGCCCGGCTGACCGTGCGGACAGAAATGCCACGGTGCGATCGTCCGCCTGGCGGCTACGGGTCGTCTATATATGCCTGTGCGTGAATTCCCCGTAGGGTCGCGATAGCACTTCCTCGGAGACTGGGTCGGTAATTTCCGAACGACCCGAGGAATATTCATATGTACGAGACCCATACGCTTTCCGTACCGCTTTCGACAGCAGCGGCCGGCACCGTCGTGGAACTGACCGAGGCCGAGCAGAACGCACTCGTCGCCGTCGCCGAGCAGCTGACCACGAAGGGGATCGCGGACGGCAGGATCGACGATCTCCGCTGGCTGGACGCCGCGCGTCACGCCTCCGTGCAGCTCCCGCGCAGACTCCTCACCGCGCTGCGCGCGTTCCGGCACGACGCGGGCCCCGACGGGGTCCTGCTGCTGCGCAACCTGCCGGTGGTGGCGGACGACCCGCTGCGTCCGACTCCGGCCGTGAAGGGGTCGGTGGAGCGCGTTCCCACGGTCGCCGCTTCCGTCATCACCACCGCGATGCTCCACCTCGGAGAGGTCATAGCATTCCGCAACGAAAAGACCGGCGCGCTCGTGCAGAATGTCGTACCCGTGCCGGGGAGTGAGGCCTCCCAGAGCAATGCGGGTTCCGTTCTGCTGGAACTCCACATCGAGAACGCATTCCATGACAATCGCCCCGACTTCGTCGGTCTGCTGTGTGTGCGGGAGGACCCGACGGGCGACGCGAAGCTGTGCACGTCGTCCATCCGCCGGGCGCTTCCCCGAATCTCCCCGAAGACGCGGGCGGTGCTGTCCGAGCCGCGGTTCCTGACCGAGCCGCCGCCGTCCTTCGGCGTCCTGAACAGCGTGACGCCCGCCCACGCGGTGCTGAACGGTGACCCGGAGGACCCCAATGTGCTGGTGGACTTCTCCGCCACGCACCCGCTGGACGACGAGGCCCGGCAGGCCATGGCGGAGCTGCGGGACGCGTTCATGGAGACGATGTCGGCGCTGTCGCTGCGCGTCGGTGACCTCGCCGTCGTCGACAATCGCCTCGCGGTGCACGGCCGTACGTCGTTCACTCCGTCCTACGACGGTGCGGACCGCTGGCTGCACCGGGTGTACGCGCACCTGGACCACCGGCGCAGCCGGGTGGACCGGGCGGGCGACGGCGCGGTCCTCGGCTGAGCGGGGCGGCGCACGCGACGCCCGTATCCGACATGCGTATCCGACCGGCAGGCCGAGGGGCCGGCCCCCGCACCGGGGGCCGGCCCCTCGGCCGTTCGTGTGCGCCGCCCCGCGCGCAGCACCGTGGGGTGCACGAGAGCAGAACTCCCGTACACCCCTGGGGTGTTGGTGCGGTGCGCCCGGCTACTGGCGGGCGCTGATGACGTCCGCCGGGCGGCCGCCGAGTGCGAAGCGGCCGGGGATCAGCGTCGCCACCGCGGTGAGCACCGCGGCGAAGCCGAGGACCCCGAGGAACATCGGCAGGTCGATGGACGGCTGGGCGGCGCCCGTCATCCCGACGCTGAAGGCGGTGAGCACCGCGAGCGAGATGGCCGTGCCGAGCACCGCGGCGACCAGGACGATCAGCGCGGACTCGATCCTGAGCATCGACATCACCTGGCGGCGGGTCGTGCCGACGAGCCGCAGCAGGGCGAACTCGCGGGTGCGGTCCGATACCGACATGGCCAGGGTGTTGACCACGGCGATCGCGGTGAACGCGATGATCAGGCCCATCGCGAGGTAGTTGACCTCGGCGTTGGACTGCTGGACATCGGCCTGGACGTCGTCGACCTGGGTGCGGTCGAGGACGCCGATGCCCGGGAAGCGCTTGAGTGCGCCGGTCAGCTGCTCACGGCCCGCCTTGCCGTCGCCGGCGGTCTTGACGAGGACGGAGGAGGCGAGCGGGTTGTCGACGTGCTGGGAGACCAGGGCGTGCGACATGGTCAGGTCGCCGAATCCCAGGCCCCGTTCGTAGACGGCGGCGACCTTCAGCCGGGCCACGGTGCCGTCGCCGAGCGTCACCTTGAGCGTGTCCCCGGGCTTCTTGCCGAGGTGGTCGGCGGACACGTCGCTCATCGCGATGCTCTTGTCCCCGAAGCCCTTGAGGCTGCCCCGGGAGACGTCCGGGTCCCAGTTCGTGGTGAGGCCCTGCGCGGAGATGCCCTGCGCCGGGTACTTGTCGAGGCCGACGCGGACCTGGGTCCGGACGATCTCGGTGACCTGGGTGACACCCGGTACGGTGCGCAGTGCGTCCGTCGCTTCGGCGGGGACGCCGGGGCCGTTCGAGGCGACCACCCAGTCCGCCTTGTTGCCCGCCTTGGCCTGGGCCGAGGCGGCGTCGCCCATGGTGGTCTGCACGAACAGGACCGTGCATGCCATGCCGATGAGCAGGACCAGTGGGGTGACCGCCGCGGCCATCCGCTTGGCGTTGGCGCGGGCGTTGGCGGTCGCGAGGTGGCCGCCGACGCGCGAGAACTTCAGCGGGATCCCGAGGATCGCGACGGCGATGCGTGCGATGACCGGGCCGAGCAGCGAGACCGCGACGGCGAGGACCACGACGGACAGGAACGTGACGGGCTGCGAGGCCGGCTCGGTGCGCAGGAAGCCCAGCAGGACGACCACACCGATACCGAGGGCCAGGACGAGCATCCCCACGCCGAGCCGTCCCCACGCGAAGTGGCGCTGTTCCATGGACGCCTCGGACAGGGCCTCGGCCGGGCGGATGCGGGCGGTGCGGCGCGCGGAGATGCGGGCCGCGACCCACGCCCCGAGCAGGGCAGCGCCGACGGCGGCGGTGAACGGCACGAAGCTGAAGGTGAGTTCGAGGGTGTCGGGGATGGCCTTGAAGTCGATGAACTTGCTGTGCAGCCAGTACGCGATGGGCAGACCCACGACCGAGCCGAGGCCGCCCGCGAGGCCGCCGATGATCAGGGCCTCGCGGCCGATCAGCTGACGGACCTGCTTGGGGGTCGCGGCGATGGCGCGCAGCAGGGCGAGTTCGCGGTAGCGCTGCTGGATGGAGAGTGCGAACGTGCCGACGACGACGAGGATCGCGACGAGCAGCGACGTACCGCCCATGGCGCCGCCCATGGAGACGAGCTTGACCCGGGCCTTGCCCGCGTCGAGGAACTCGATGGGGCCGCGCTCGCCACCGGTGGCGACGGCGTACTTGCGGCCGTCGCCGGCGAGGGCCTTCTCGGCCTGGTCCGCGAGCTCGCTCGCGGAGACGCCGGGCTTGGGCAGCAGGCCGACGGTCGTGACCTGGCCGGCCCGCCCGGACAGGTTCCGGGCCGTCTCGTCGGAGAAGAACAGCGACGTCTGCTGGTGCAGGTCGCCGCCCTTCGCCGCGGCGATGCCGCTGACCTTGTACGTCGTCGGGGCACCGGTCGACTGGATGACGAGGCTGCTGCCGGTCTTGAGGCCGGTACGGGCCGCGAGTTCCTGGTCGAGGACGACCTCGGTGGCGCCCGCGGGTGCCTTGCCGTCGGTCAGTTCGAACGGGGTCAGCTCGGCGGACGACCAGGCGTGGCCGAAGGACGGCTTGCCGTCGATGCCCGGCACGATCTGGCCCTGGGGGCCGACCGCGTACGCCGGGAAGTTGGTCTCGGGCACCGCCTTGCGCACACCGGGCAGACCGGCGAGGGTCTCGGTGGTCCCCGCGGGCAGCCAGACCCGCTCGGCGAGCGGCTTCGCCTTGTGCTTCTCCTTTACCTTGCCCTTCTTCTTCTTGATGGTGGTCTGGTGGACGTTCTGGTCGGCGCCGACGATGACCGGGGCGGCGGCGTAGCGCTCGGTGGCGATGGTGCCGCGCAGACCGGTCTCCAGGAGGATGCCGCAGGCGGTGACCAGCGCGGCGGCGCAGAATAAGGCGAGGAAGGCGCCGATGAAGCCGCCCTTCCTGGCCTTGAGCGTCTGCAGTGCGTAGCGCAGCATCAGGCCCACGCTCCCAGGTGCGTCATGCGCTCGGCGACGAGGTCGGCGGTCGGGGCCTCCATCTGTCCGGCGATCTTGCCGTCGGCCAGGAAGAGGACGGTGTCGGCGTACGAGGCGGCGACCGGGTCGTGGGTGACCATGACGACGGTCTGGCCGGTCTCGTTCACGCAGGCGCGCAGCAGGGAGAGGATCTCCTTGGCGGTCACGGTGTCGAGGGCGCCGGTCGGCTCGTCGCCGAAGATGACGTCGGGCCGGGTGATGAGGGCGCGCGCGATGGCCACGCGCTGCTGCTGGCCGCCGGAGAGTTCGGCGGGCCGGTGGGCGGCACGGCCGCCCAGGCCGACGCGTCCGAGGATCTCGTCGAGCCAGTTCTTGTCGAGGCTCTCGCCCGCGAGGCGCAGCGGCAGCTCGACGTTCTGACGGACCGACAGGGACGGGATGAGGTTGAACGCCTGGAAGACGAAGCCGATGCGCTGGCGGCGCAGCTTCGTCAGCTGGGTCTCGTTCATGTCGTTGAGCTGGGTGTCGCCGATGTAGGACTGGCCCGTGGTCGGCTTGTCGAGGCCGGCCGCGCAGTGCAGGAATGTCGACTTGCCGGAGCCCGAGGGGCCCATCACCGCGGTGAAGGAGCCACGCTCGATCCCCACGGACACCCCGTCGAGGGCGCGGACGCCGCGGCCGTTCTTGCCGTACACCTTGGTCACGTCGGCCAGACGAAGGGCGTGCCCCCGGTTGACCGTGTTGTAGCCGTTGTCGAGGGAAGGGCGGCTCGTCTCGGTCACCATGTTGCGACCTGTCCTCTCCGTAGTGGGGTTCCGGGTCTTAGGGGGATTGTTTTCGAGCGTATATGGCATCGGTCCGATCGTGGCCCGTACTTCTATATGCGATCTACTTCGGTACTTTCTGGGGTGATTGCCCCTGTGCTCGCCGCTGGGCCAGGACGCGCCTGCGGCGCTGCACCTGGGCCGCGACGGCGGCGGCCAGGCAGACCGCGTACGAGGCGACCACCCAGGGGGCCGGCGTCCGGCCCGCGGTGAGGCCGTGGACCACGGCGGCGCCCCAGCCGGCGTACGACGCGCCGTGCAGGACACGGAAGGGGCGGATCCAGCGGCGGGTCGCGAAGGCACCGCGCCAGACTCCCGTGGCGGCGGCCAGCAGGAAGAGGTAGCAGGCCAGGGTGCCCAGGGCGAGCCAGAAGTCGGCGGCCGTGGTGGGCAGGCCCCGGGTGAGGAGGGCGTCGCCGGGGCCGATCCGGTGGCCCGCGATCTTCACGGTGATGTGCAGGACCAGGAAGCCGATACCGAGGAGTCCGGCCGCGCGGTGCAGGTGCTGGGCGTAACGGCGGTGGTGGGGGGCGAGGAGGTCGCGGAAGACCGTGGTGAGGCCGAGGAGCACGGAGCCCGAGAGTGCGACCAGGGCGACGACCCCGGCCATGGCGTCCAGCCATGACCGCAGCGGGCCTCCGGCGAGGGCTGCGGTGGTGATGAGTGCGGTGGTGAGGAGCGTCGCGGTGAGGAGCGGGAGGGGGCCGGGGAGAGGGGTGTGCGGGGGGCCGTTCCGGCGGCTGGGGGGAGCAGGTGCGGTGGCGGGTGTGGGTGTCGGTGTGGGGTGGTGGGTGAGGGCCATCGGTTCTCCGGGTGGTGGGTGGGCGTGCGGTGCACGGGCGCCGTCCGGGCATGACTTCGCGCCGCAAGAACCGGGGTCTTGCGGCGCGAAGCCCTGGGTCAGGCCGGGGCGTGAATGTGGACGGGGCCCAGGAGGCTGGTCTCCGGGCGGGCCAGCGAGGCCGCCCAGCGGTCGCCGAAGTCGACGTCCGTGACCTGCCAGCGCGTTTCCTCACCGCGGTAGCGGTGCACCACCCGCACGGGTCCGTCCTGCGCCGGACTGACGTCCAGCGTGTTGAGCTCCATGCCCAGCAGGCCGAGGCCCACGGCCTTCACCACCGCCTCCTTGCGGGTCCAGGCCCGGTGGAAGGCGGCGTCCCTGGCCGCGCCCGGGGGCATGGCGAGGACGTGTGCGCCCTCCGAGGCGGTGAGGACCACCTCGGCCAGGCCGGCCGGTTCGACCGGCCGGAGGGCTTCCACGTCGACGCCCACCCAGTCGCCCGCCCGTACCGCGAGGGCTCCGGCCCCCGCCGTACGGGACAGGCTGACCGCCAGCGGGACCGGCGGGTCGGCCACGGCTGGCGGGCCGTGCTCCGGGTCGCCGCACCCGGGGCAGATCCGCCGGCCGAAGCCGACCTCCCCCGGTTCGACGCCCAGCAACCCGGCCACGGCCCGCCGGGCGCCGGCCCGGGTGGCGGTGAACGCGGCCGCGTCCGCCTCGGAGTGGAAGCGTTGGGCCCGGCCCCGCTCCACCTCGTCGAGCAGGGCGTAGTCCGCCGGGTCGGTCCGTGCGCCGAGCGGCCACCACCACACGTGGACCTCGCCCGACTCCTGCATCCGGCTGACCGCTTCGAGCGCCGATCGTGGTATGCGCACCTCGCTGATCGCGGTGTTCCGCCGAGGTGTCATCTGGCCTCCTCTCGATCCTTTCGATACGGCCGGTCTCAGGCCAGTCCGTTGAGGCGCAGGAGCAAGTCCTTCACCTCGGTGGCGTGGTAGCGGTCCCGTTCCTGCCCCGGGTCGGAGCACAGCAGCAGCGGCCCGTCCCGGTGGTCCTGGGGCAGCCGTCCGTGGCTGCCTCTGACATGGGCCGGGTCGAGCGGCACCACGGTGAGCGGTGCGCGCATCCCGGCCTTCTTGCGCAACAGTGTGAGTGCTGCCTTCGCCTTCACCGCCGGATCGGCGGGGTCGAAGAAGAGTTCGGCCGGGTCGTAGCCCGGCTTGCGGTGGATCTCGACGCCGCGCGCGAAGTCGGGGGCGCGGGTGTCGTCGAGCCAGTAGTAGTACGTGAACCAGGCGTCCGGCTCGGCGACGGCGACCAGTTCGCCCGCGTTGGGGTGGTCGATGCCGTACGCGGCCTGTTCGGTGCGGTCCCAGATCTCGTCGACGCCCTCGGTGTGCTTCAGGACGTCGCGGACGTGCGGGATGTCGGTGGGATCGGCGACGTACACGTGGGCGGCCTGGTGGTCGGCCACGGCGAACGCGCGGGAGGTGCACGGGTCCAGGTACTCCATGCCGCGCTGGCTGTAGACGGAGAGGAGTCCCGCACGGCGCAGCGCGCGGTTGATGTCGACGGGCCGGGAGACGGGGCTGATGCCGTACTCGCTGAGAGCCACGACGGTGGTGCCGCGGTCGCGCAGGTCACCGAGGAGCGGCGCGAGCGCGGCGTCGGCCTCGCGGGCGGCGCGCACGGCCTGCGGGCTGTCGGGCCCGTACCGCTGGAGGTCGTAGTCGAGGTGGGGTACGTAGATGAACGACAGGTCGGGGCGGCGGGTGTCGGCGACGTGGCGGGCGGCGCCGGCGATCCACCGGGTGGAGGCGATGGAGGCGGTCGGCCCCCAGTACTGGAAGAGAGGGAACTCGCCCTGGCGGGCGGTGAGTTCATCGCGCAGTCCGGCTGGTTTGGTGTAGCAGTCGGGAGACTTGCGGCCGTCGTAGTGGTAGACGGGTCGCGGGGTCAGGACGGTGTCGACGTCCGCACCCATGGCCCACCACCAGCACAGGTAGGCGGTGGTGTGGTCGGGGTCCTGCCGCCGGGCGGTCTGCCACACCTTCTCGCCCTGGACGAGTGCGTTGTGCTGGCGCCACATCATGACCTCGCCGTGGTCGCGGTGGTACCAGCCATTGGCGACGGCCCCGTGGTCGCGGGGCAGCAGGCCGGTGGTGAGGGTGGCCTGGACGGTGGCGGTGACCGCGGGGAATACGGTGTCGAGGCGGGCGGTGAAGCCCTCCTGGCCGATGGCCGCGACATGGGGCATCTCGCCGAGGAGGCGGGGGGTGAGGCCGACGGTGCACAGGACGGCCACGCGACGGTTCGTCATGGGGTGGCTCCCGCCTGTTCGGTGAGGCCGAGACGGATCAACTCGTCGTGGGTCCACTCCAGTTCGGTGGCGATACCGGCGGCGATCCCGGCGGGACCGGTGGGCCGGAGCCCGGCGGGCAGGACGTCCCAGGTGTACGTCTCGACCTCGACGTGGTCGGTGAGGGCGCGCTCCCCGCCGAACGCCGCCAGCAGGATCTCCTGGAGGGAGTCGCTGGTGTTGCGCAGCGGCGGCTCGGGCTGGTCGTGCAGTGGTACGTGGTAGTGGATGCGCCAGGGCTTGTCGCCGGGGAGGGCGCCCGCGAGGGCGGGGGCGAGGTCGTCGGAGCCGCGCAGGGTCCCGTCGGGGTGCTGTTCGCGGACCTGGTGCAGGAAACGGGGTTCGGCGAAGGGGCGCAGCGCCTCGCGGGACTCGGCCTCGGCGGGTGTGTCGGCGACGAGCGCGGAGGACGCCTGGAGCTTGACGATGGGCACGCCTTCGGCGACGAGGGCGTCGACGGCGCTCTGCGGGTCCTCGTGCTGGACGGCGAGGTGGCAGGCGTCCAGGCACAGACCGATCCAGTCGTGGTCGGCGCCGGCGACGGCCTCGACGGCCTGGGCGGTGGTCTCGGCGACGCAGCCCGGCTCGGGTTCCAGGCCGACGCGGATGGTGCGGCCCGTCTCGGCCTCGATCCGCTTGAGTCCGGCGGCCAGGTCGTCGAGCTGCCGGGCGGCGGCGGAGCGCTGCACGCCGGTCCAGGGGGTGCGCCAGGCCAGGGGCAGGGTGGATATGGAGCCGCGGGCGGCGTCATCGGGCAGCAGTCCGGCGAGCACCTTGGCGAGGTTGAGCGTGTAGTTCAGGCGGGACGGCTCGGACCAGTCGGGGAAGTACACGCCGCGCTTGACGACGGGCGTGTGGAAGCCCCGGTAGGGGAAGCCGTTGAGGGTGACGGTCTCCAGGCCGCGGACGGTCAGGGCCCGGCGCAGCGCTTCGGTGTCGGCCGGGTTGTCGGCGAGGTGGTGGGCGACATCGGCGGGAAGCCAGAGGCCGAGGCCGACCAGGTCGGTGCCGAGGTGTTGGCGTACCTGCTCCGCGTGATCGGTGAGCTGGGCCGTGATCCCGTCGAGGGTCTCCGCCGGATGCACGTTGGTGCAGTAGGCGAGGTGGATGGTGGTGGAGTCCGAGTGGATCAGACGCATGATGTATCGACCTCAGCTGCCGCCGCGGGCGATCGAGTTTCCGGCGTACAGCCCCGCGGCCTGCACATCGTTGTAACCGTCCAGATCAAGCCTGCCCGACTGCCCGTAGAACGCGAGCGGGTTGCGCCACATGACGCGGTCGACATCATCCTCGTCGAAACCTGCGTCGAGCATGGCTTCGGCCGTAATCCTCGTGAGCAGGGGATCGCTGTGTCCCCAGTCCGCCGCCGAGTTCACGAGCATGTGCTCGGTTCCGTACCTCTTGAGGATGTCGACCATCCGCTGCGGGGTCATCTTGGTGTCCGGGTAGATGGAGAACCCCATCCAGCAGCCGGTCTTGACCACCTCGGTGACGGTGACCTCGTTGAGGTGGTCGAGGACGACGAAGCCGGGATCGATACCGGACTCCTCGATGACGGCCAGGGAGCGTGCGGTGCCGCCCGCCTTGTCGCGGTGCGGGGTGTGGACCAGTGCGGGCAGCCCGAACTCGACGGCGAGGCCGAGCTGCGCGGCGAACGCGTGCTCCTCCGCGTCGGTCATGGTGTCGTAGCCGATCTCCCCGACCGCTACGACTGAGTCCTTGGCGAGGTAGCGCGGCAGCAGGTCGAGCACGGGGGTGCAGCGCGGGTCGTTGGCCTCCTTGGGGTTGAGGCCGATGGTGCAGTGGTGGCGGATGCCGAACTGGGCGGCACGGTAGGGCTCCCAGCCGAGCAGGGCGTCGAAGTAGTCGGCGAAGCTGGCCGGATGGGTACGCGGCTGGCCGAGCCAGAAGGCCGGTTCCACCAGTGCGCGTACGCCTGCGTCGTACATGGCCCGGTAGTCGTCGGTGGTCCGGGACGTCATGTGGATGTGTGGGTCGAATATGCGCATGGCCATTCTCCGTCGGGGTGTGGCCCGGCTTCCGCGTGCGGGGCCGGGTGCGGGGCCGGTGCCGTGACCGGCAATGTCTGCCCGGAAGGAGCGTCGTCCGGTGCATGCGATCGCAAGGCGGCCGGAAGTTCTGGCAGCGGAGCTACCAGGGCTTTTGGCCAACGCGGCGAGCGTGCGTGCTGGACGACGCGACGGGGCATAGCTTGCCGGGAGGGGCACTAGCTCTCGTGCGTGGCGACCAGCCACAGGTCGGCGGGCACGGTACGGCCGGCCGCGCGGCGTTCGGTCGCGAACCCGACGGCCATGCGGGCGAGTTCGGCGTCCCGCCGTTCGTCCAGGCCGGCCACCTTGGCCAGCGGGATCCCGGTGAACAGGCACTTGAGAACGGCCTGGCGCCAGCGGTACTGGTCGAGGTGGGCCCGCGCGTAGGGGCCGAGCGCGGCGGCGATGAGCCGGTTGTCGTTGGTGCGCAGCGCGTCGTCGGTGAGGTGGACGGCGTGCGGCCCGAGGGGCAGGAAAGGCAGGGCGCACAGAACGCCGCGCCGCTCCGCCGCGTCGCCGTGCCGGTAGCGCTCGGTGACCTCCCGCGCCAACTCGACGCCGCCCAGGGAGAGTTGGACGAGCAGCTTGGTGCGCACGCCGTCCTCGACGGTCCAACCGGCCCAGCCGGGCAGCCGGCCCCGGCCGTACACGCGGCCGGCGGCGGGGAAACGGCTGTCGAGGGCACGGGGGCCCTGTTCACCGACGGCCGCGAGGTCCTGGGCGAGGCGGGTACGGTGCTCGTGGCCGAGAGCCGACCCCAGTCCCTCCGTGAGGGTGCGCAGGGTGAGTGTGTCGTGCACGGTGGTCGGTGCCACCGCGATCGTCGGTGCTGTCATACCGGTTCGGCCTCCTTCGACAGGACTGCGGTGCGCAGGAACTCGATGCTGTGGCGGGCGGTGGCGGTCGCGGCGTGGCTGTGCCGGGGCAGTTCCACGGAGACCAGCCCCTGGTACCCGGCGGCGCCCAGGGCATGCAGCACCGGCGGGAAGTCGATCTCGCCGTCGCCGAACGGCAGGTGCTCGTGGACGCCGCGTCGCATGTCCTCGATCTGGACGTGGGCGAGGCTGTCGGCGGCGAGTTCGACGCAGCGGGTGACGCTGTGGGGTTCGAGGCAACGGCAGTGGCCGATGTCGAGGGTGAGGCGGAAGCGGTCGGGCCGGCCGAGCTCGCGGTGGAGCCTGCGATAGCCGGCGAGGTCGGCGACGAGCATGCCGGGCTCGGGTTCGAAGGCGAGGTCGATTCCGGTGGCTTCGGCGTGCGCGACGGTCTCGGCGCAGCCGTCGACGAGCCGCTGCCAGGCCTGTTCGGGGGTGGTGTCCTCGTCCGGGGTGCCACTCCAGAAGTGGACGGCCTCGGCGTCGAGTTCGGCGGCGATGCCGATGGCGCGGCGCAGCAGTCCGAGGCGCAGGTCGCGGCCCTCGGGATCGGCGGACAGCAGGGTGGGGCGGTGCTTGCGCCAGGGGTCGAGCAGGTAGCGGGCGCCGGTCTCGACGACGACGGCGAGGCCGGTGGCGTCGAGGGCGCGCCGGGTCTCGGCGATCCGCCGGGGCAGGTCGTGGGCGTAGGGGTCGAGGTGCTGGTGGTCCAGGGTGAGGGAGACGCCCTGGTAGCCGAGGTCGGCGAGGACGCGCAGCGCGTCGGGCAGCCGGTGGTCGGCGAAGCCGTTCGTACCGTACGCGAAGCGCGGGGCGGGGGCCGGGGGGCCCGGGATGTGGCTCATGTCGAGGACACCTTCCGGGCGAGCCGGCCCACCAGGGGCAGGGCGGCGACGAGCGGCAGGGCGAGCAGGGGCGCCCCGGCGCGGGCCACCAGGGCGGCCTGGAGGGGCAGCAGGGCGTGGATGCCCGCGCCGACGGCGGCGCGGACGCGTGGGGCCGAGGGGTCGCGGACGACGGCGGTCTGGGCCCGGGCACAGGTGCCCGCGTAGGTGGCGAGGGCCGCGCCCGTCGTCAGCGCGTCGACGGGCCTGCGGGCGGCGGAAGTCGAGGGTCCAGGTGTCCCGGCGCGCCCGGCGGCGGCGAGCAGCCCGGCCACGGCTCCCGCGGCGGGCCGGCCGAGGTGGGCGCCGCCCGCCGCCGCGGAGAACAGCCGGGCGACGGTGGGTGGCCGGCCCCCGGGCCGGTCGGCGACGACGGCGGAGACGGACCCGGCACCCGCACCGGCCAGCAGGTGGGCCGCGCCCGCACCGGTGATCGCCGTCGTCGTCGCCAGGGACAGCTTCGGCTCGCTCGTGGGCGCGCCGTCGACCTCGTGGCGGCTGAGGCGGGTCACCGCGAAGGTGTGCGCGGCCACGGCGGCGGCGGCCGGGAGGGCGGGGGCCGCGCGGCCGGGGCCGGTGCCGTGCAGGACGTCCAGGGCGCGGGCGGCGGCCATGGCGGCCGGGCCGAGCGGGGTCGACTTGAGGCCGAGGTCGTACGCCCAGACGGCGGTGGCCAGCGGCAGGGTGCGGCGCAGGAGGGTGCGGCGGCCGCCGGCGAGGGCGGCGAGGCCGAGGCCCGCGCCCGTGAGGCCGACGGCGGTGGCGAGGGCGGCGCCCGGGCTGAGGCGGCCCGACGGGATCGGGCGCTCGGGGCGTTCGACGGCGTCCTCGGCACGGTCCGCCCAGTCGTTGAGGGCCATGCCCGCCCAGTACAGGGCGACGGAGGACGCGGCGAGGCCGGTGGTGCGGCGGATTCCGGGGCGGCCCGCCGCGAGGGCCCCGGCGACGACGTCGCCGGGTACCGTGATCGCGGCCGGGGCCCGGACCAGTTCCGCGTAGGTGCGCAGGGTGGGGTTCATCGCGGGGCGCCCATCGCGGCCGGGACCGGGGCGTTCGCCCACGCGGTCAGGGCCTCGTACTGGAGGGTGAGGTTGTGCTCGCGGGAGCCGGCCGGGTCCTTGAAGAAGAAGCCGAGTGCGGTGAGCGCCCCGATGTCGCCGCGGCGGCGGCCGTGGGCGGCCAGCCGTACGAGGTCGAGGACGAGCGGGGCGGCGAGGGCGGAGTCGCAGCCCTGCCAGGTGAACTGCATGGACATCCGGATGCCGAGGAAGCCCTCGAAGGAGATGTGGTCCCAGGCGGTCTTCCACTCCCCCATCTCGGGGACGTTGTCGATGTGGACCTGGCCCTGGACCGGGTGGCCGACGGTCTCCTCCAGGCTGCGCTGCTTGGACTCGGTCTTGCTGCGAGCGGCCTCGGGGTCCTGGAGGGTGGCGCCGTCGCCGCCGCCGAGCAGGTTCGTGCCGGACCAGGAGCGCAGGCGCAGGGCACGCTGGGTGAACATCGGGGCGAGGGCGCTCTTGACGAGGGTCTCGCCGGTCTTGCCGTCGCGCCCGGCGTGCGGGACGCCGCAGGCGCGGGCGAGCTGCTCCAGGGCGGGCAGCGAAGCGCCCGCGGACGGGGTGAAGTTGACGTAGGCGCAGCCCGCGCGGAAGGCGGCGTAGGCGTACAGCGAGCTGGGCGGCAGCAGGTCGGTGCTGGTGGCGAGGACCTCGTCGAGCTCCGTGAGGTCGAGGAACGCCGGGTCGGGGTCGGGCAGGGGCTCGGTGGAGGAGACGTTGACGACGACGACCTGTTCCAGGGCGTGCCGTTCGCGGAAGGAGACGATGTCGGCCGCGAAGCGCGCGGCGGCCGCGGCCTGCGGCTCGTCGGGCCGCTGCGAGCCGTCGCGGATCTCGCGGTCGGCGGCCACCAGGGCGCCGTGCACACCGTCGATGAGTGCGGCGGGCAGGACGCCCGCCCGGGCGAGTTGCCCGGCCCTCGCCGTCAGCGGGACGGAGACGACGTCGTGTCCGCCGAACACGAGGTCGGCGAGGGCCGGGAGAGATGCGTCACGGAACGGGGGAAGGTCCGTGACGCATCCGTCGGAGGAGGCACTGCCCGCGACGATCGCGGCGGCGCCTGCGGTCGCGGCCGTGGCGACCGAGCCTCGTGCGCCGATCATCCAGACGCCGATGCGGGGTTGGGTTCCGGTCGTGGCTCGCATGGTGGGCTGTGCCTCCTGAGTCGTACGGGTGGTGAGGTGCGGTCCCAGGGCCTGTCCGGCCCCAGGGCCTCTCGTTTGGATCAGGCCGGGCTCGCGTGCCCCGGTGCCTGATCCGGCCTGATCCGAACGAAAGACCCTAGAACTTGCCCAGGTCGACGGGGTACGGGTAGCTGTCGAAGGCCTTGTCCAGCTGGTTGGCGCTGCGGTGCAGCCACTTGCGGGTGACACCGTGCACGGTCCGCCGGGGCAGGTGCTTGTTGTCGTTCGCGTCGGTGACCGGCTGGCCGATGGACTGCAACTCCCAGGCGACGCCCGCGAGCCGGTTGATGTGCGTCCACCACTGCTCGTCGATGTTCAGCAGCCGGAAGCCGGCCAGGAAGGGGTGCCAGCGGTGGTAGGCGTGGGTGAAGTCCGGCGGCGTGAAGTTCATCATGTGGACCTTGTTGCCGGCCGGGCGGCGCGGGTCGAACAGGACGCCCTGGCCGAACTCCTGGAAGGCGTGGACGAGACCGAGCGGGTTGTGCCCGTAGAACTCCCGGTAGACCTTGCGCTGGGCGTCCGACAGAAGTGCGAAGGCGTCACGGTTGGGGCGGATGAGCTCCAGGTAGCTGCGCGGGTAGCGACCGCCGGAACGGGTCGCGGCCCAGCCCGAGTCGACCTTGGTGAAGTCGCCGAACGGCTTGCATATGACGTCGACGGCCTCGACGAGCTCGGGCGTCGGGTTGTAGTAGAAGCGCTCGTCGTACTCGTACCAGAACTCGTTCGCGCGGCGGTCGCCGACCATGCCCGGTACCTCGGGGAATCCGCCGTGGGGCCGGCCGTGTGCGGCGGCCGGCAGAGCGCCGGCCACCGTCACCGCGGCCGCCGCCCCGGCGATGCCGGCGGCGGCCCTGAGGACGCCCCGGCGGTCCATGGTGTTCTGCGGCATCGGTGGATCTCCTTCGTCAGTGGGCGGTACGGGGATTGCGGTGATGGGACAACTCTCACGGGACGGCCTATGTGCGTCCTATAGCGGCCCTGGCCGGGGGAAAACACCTGGTCACAGGAGGTGCAGGTGGCATCGAAGCCGCAGCGATGCCGGGACGATAGACCGACGGATTACGTTCCTCCGGAAACAGATGCACGAGCACCTACATCGTTTTTCGGTCACCCAAAGGGCCGTTACCGGTCACTGCCCCCACCAGTGAAAGAGACACTGTGGTCACATTCATGAGCACCCGGGTCCAGTGGAAGAACACCAACGACGAGGACACCCCCCGATTACATCGCCCCCTCGCCTGCTGCGCGGCGGCCATGGCCCTGCTCGCGGTGGTCGCCACGTGCGGCCTGTTTCTCGACGGGCGCACCGTGCTGGGTGAGGGGGTATGGCTCAAACCCCTGAAGTTCGCGGTCTCCTTCGGTCTGTACACGATCACCCTGGCGTGGATGGTCGGCCGGACGGAACGCTGGCAGCGCACACTGCGCAGGATCGGCACAGTGACCGTGGTGCTGTTCATCGTCCCGGAGATATCGATCATCACGTTCCAGGCCGCGCGGGGCGAGCGCAGCCACTTCAACGTGTCGTCCACGCTCAACGACGTCCTGGTCAAGGCGATGGGCGGCGCGGCGTACGTGGGCTGGGCCACGACACTGCTCCTCGGGGTCTTCCTCCTGTGGCAGCGCAAGGTGGACCGGCCGCTGGCGTGGGCCATCCCGATCGGACTGTTCGTGTCCCTGGCGGGCATGTCGATCGGCTATCTGATGACCACCCCCACGGCCGCGCAGCAGCGGGCCCTGGACGGTGGCGGAAACCCGCCCACGCTCGGCGCGCACAGCGTCGGGCAGCTGGACGGCGGTTCCGGCATGCCGCTGACCAGCTGGTCGACCGGTGGCGGGGACCTGAGAGTGGCGCACTTCGTGGGCCTGCACGCGCTGCAACTGCTGCCGCTCGCCGCCGTGGGCCTCGGGATGCTCGCCGGACGGCTGCCGCTGCTGCGGGGCGAGGGCACGCGTACGGCCCTGGTCGTCATCGGCGGTGCCGGTCATGCCGGGCTCACCGCCCTGCTGCTGTGGCAGGCGGAGCGGGGTCAGCCGCTGTTCGAACCCGACCGGCTCACGCTCTCCGTCGCCGCCGGACTCGTCGGCGCGGTCGCGGTGGCGGTCGCCGTGGTCCTCGCGACGGCGTCGCGTGACAGGCGTGGCTCACCCGGGGTCTGACGCTCCCGGCGCACAAGGAGGAGGGGGCACCGCGGTCGCGGTGCCCCCTCCTCCTTGTGCGCCACCGGTCAGTCGGCCGCCGCGAAGGGGCCTCGGCGCAGGGCCGGGGAGATCAGGGCGGCGAGGGCCGTCACGGCCATCGCGACGCTGAGTCCGAGGATCGTCCGGGTCGGGCCGAGGCCCTCCAGGGCGAAGCCGGCCGCGACCGGGCCCGCGGCCATCGCACCGCCACCGACCAGCATGGCCAGGGAGTTGGCCCGTCCCCGCATGCTGTCCGGAGCGATCCGGACGAGATAGACCCCGCCCGCGACGTTGAACACACCGCCCACGTAGCCGCTCAACGCGAAGATCGCACCCAGGGCGTAGGGGTCACGGAGCACGGCGACCGGCACCATCAGCAGCGCCCACACCGCCAGTCCGCCGATCACCAGCGCACGCATCGACAGGCGTTCGGTCCACCGGCCCCCGCTGAGTGCCCCGACGAGGCCGCCCGCTCCGCTGAGCGAGAGCACGACGCCCACCTGGAACTCGGTGCCGCCCGCCGTCTGGATCCCGGACATCACGGCCAGGTTGAGGCCCTGGAAGAGGATGTTGGAGACGGCGACGGCGGCCATCACGGCCCGCAGGAAATGCTGGCGCCACATCCAGACGAGGCCCGCGCGGACCTCGGCGGCGAGCGCCGTCCGGGTGCCGCCCGTCCGCTCCTGCTGCAGCTTTCCGCGTACCCCGAACAGGCAGAGCACGGCGGCGAGTTGACCGGCCGCCGCCGCCACGAACGGCAGCGCGGCGCCAAG
This sequence comes from Streptomyces sp. NBC_01591, assembly GCF_035918155.1. Classification (NCBI taxonomy): domain Bacteria; kingdom Bacillati; phylum Actinomycetota; class Actinomycetes; order Kitasatosporales; family Streptomycetaceae; genus Streptomyces; species Streptomyces sp. NBC_01591. The sequence continues at coordinate 445,420 of NZ_CP109328.1, read as the reverse complement.
GGTGACAAGTCCGCTGCCGAGGGGCTGGCCCGCGATGGCGGCCCCCCGGGTGCGGGCCTCGTTGCCGGTCATGGCGGCGCCGATCTGCTCGGGCGGCACCACGGCGGGCACGGCGGCCCGCTCGGCCAGCTGGAACAGGACACCGAGGGTGCCCTCGACGAACGCAGCGGCCAGCAGCGCCCACAGCAGGACGTGCCCGCTCAGCAGGAGCGCGGCGACCACGCCGGCCACCACCGCCTGTCCGAGTCCCGCCACCAGCATGATGCGCCGCCGGTCCCAGCGGTCGACGAGCGCGCCCCCGGGCAGTTGCACCACGAGCTGTGGGAGCAGCAGCGCGGTCCCGACGAGCCCGGCGTCGCTCGGCGACCTGGTCGCCCACAGGACGGCGAGCGGATACGCGACAGCGGTGGCGCGCCCGGCGAGCAGGGAGAGGCCGGCGCCGCCCCACAGCAGGCGGTAGTCACGGTTGCGCCGCAACGGTAGGGGCGACGCCGCGGCCGTTTCGGCGGGCATGGCTTTCTCGGCCGCTGCGGCCTCTTCGGCCGGCACGGTTCGGACCTCCCGTACGGACGTCCGCTCCTCGGCCCCCTCATCGGGCGGTAGGTCTTCGCCCCGCTGCTCGGCCAGGAGCCACGGCAGCACCGCCGGGTCGCTCACGGACTCGGTCGCGGGTTTCATCGCGCGGCCACCAGGGTGCGGTCCTCGGACGGAGCGGTCTCGGACGGAGCGGTCTCGGACGGAGCGGTCTCGGACGGGAACGTCCCGGCGTCCGGAGCGGTGCGGACGAACTCCAGCACCGCCATCGCACTGTGCATCTTGTTGGTGGCCTGGGCGAAGGCGATGCTGTGCGGCCCGTCCAGGACCTCGGTCACGGTCTCCTCGCCGCGATGGGCGGGCAGGTCGTGCATGAACACGGCGTTCGGACTGGTCTCCCACAGGGCGGGCGTGACCTGGAACGGGGCGAAGATGTCCCGCCAGTCCGGATCGGGCTTGCTGGTGCCGGTGGTCTGCCAGCGGGTCGTGTAGATCACGTCGTAGCCACCGGTCAGCTCGTCCATGTCGTGCCGCTCCACCAGTGTGGCGCCGGTGCGCGCGGCCTGCGCGTGGGCCCGGCGCAGGATCGCGTCGCCGAGGCCGTAGCCGGGCGGGGTGCGGACCTCGAAGTGGACGCCGGGGAAGCGGGTGAGGGCGAGCGCGAGGGCCGCCGCCGTGTTGTTGCCCTCGCCCGCGTACAGGATGCGCAGACCGTCGACGTGGCCGAAGTGACGCACCAGCGTGGTGAGGTCGGTGAGTGCCTGGGTGGGGTGTTCCTCGGCGGTCATGGCGTTGACGACGGACATGGTCCCCTGCTGTGCCCAGCCCCGCAGTTCGGCCTCGGGCCCGGCGGTCCGCGCGACGAGGACGTCGAGCATCCCGGCCAGCACCCGGCCGGTGTCCTCGGTGGTCTCGCCGGTGTTGAGCTGGAGGTCGCCGGGTCCGTAGGCGATGAGGGAGCCGCCCAGCCGCAGCGATCCGGAGGAGAAGGCGGTACGGGTGCGGGTGGAGGTCTTGGCGAAGTAGACGCCGACCACCTGGCCGTCCAGCGGCGCGGGCCGCTGGGCCGGTCCGGCGGAGAACTCGGCGCCGCGGTCCACGATCCGCCGCAGCTCCGCGTCGGTGAGGTCGTCGATGGAGATGAGATGACGCATGGTGGGTCAGCCTTCCTGGGCCGGGTCGTGGGCCGTGCGGACATCGAGGGCGGCGGCGAGGCGCTCCACCGTGTGGTGGCGCAGTGCCGTCGCAAGGTCGAGGGGGAGCCCGGCCCTGCGGGCGGCGAGCAGCAGGGGCGGTATGAGCAGGGAGTCGCCGCCGAGGTCCCTGAAGTCGTCGTGCACGCCGACCTGTTCGAGGCCGAGGAGCTCGGCCCAGACGGCGGCGAGCCGCCGCTCGGTGTCGGTGCGCGGCTCCTCGTAGGGGGCATCGGCGGCGGTGGCGGCGCGGGCCACGAGGGCGAACCGGTCGCGTTTGCCGTGCTCGCCGAGCGGGAGCGCGGGCACGGCCGTGACGGTCGCCGGGATGACGGCGGCGGGCAGGACGGCGCGCAGCCGGTCGCGCAGGGCCGGTACGGAGACGGTGTGCCCCTCGGCGGGCACGACCCAGGCCGCGAGGCGCTTGCCGCCGTCGGCGGCGTCGACGGCCGCGACGAGGGCTTCGCGTACGGAGGGGTCGGCGGCGAGCTCGGCCTCGGCCTCGCCGGGCTCGACGCGGTGTCCCCGGATCTTGACCTGGTCGTCGGCGCGTCCGATGAACTCCAGGGCGCCGCCGGGGAGCCGGCGGGCCAGGTCCCCGGTGCGGTAGAGGCGGGCGCCCGGCAGTCCGTACGGGTCGGGCAGGAACGCGGCGGCGGTCAGATCGGCGCGTCCGGCGTAGCCACGGGCGAGCCCGTCGCCGCCGAGGTACACCTCGCCGACGATGCCGTCGGGCACCGGCCGCAGCGCGCTGTCCAGGAGCCGCAGGGTGACGCCCGGGAGCGGGGAGCCGAGGGCCACGAGGGTGCGCGGCAGGCGGGTCCGCTCGGGGGCGTGGATGGTGTCGGGGTGCTGGAGTCCGGCCCGGACGCCCGCCGGTGCCGCGACGGGCCGCGCCGCGGTCCCGTACCGGGGCAGGACGCGCAGTGCGGTGGCGGCGACGGTGGCCTCGGTGGGACCGTACTCGGCGGCGAGGAGCATCCCGCCGGCCCGGACGCGGGCGGCGACGCGGTCGGCCTGGGCGGCCGGGTAGGCGTCGCCCGCGCAGATGGCGAGCGCGGCCAGGCCACCGAGTTCGTCGTCGGTCAACTGGGCTTCCAGGAGCGCCAGGTGGCCGGGGGTGAGCCCGACGAAGGAGTACGGCGCGCCCTTCAGGAGTTCGGCGCCGAACTCCCCCGGGTCGAAGTCCTGCGGGAGCAGCCGCACGGTCTGGCCGGTCATCAGGGGCGCGTACAGCGCGGGGAGTCCGAGGTCGAAGCCGACGGAGGTGAACCACGGTGCGCCGCCAGTGCCCGCCGCCGCGTACTGTTCGACCGCCCAGTGCAGGTAGTGGGACAGGGAGCGGTGGCTGATCTCGACGCCCTTGGGGGTCCCGGTGGACCCGGAGGTGTGCAGGACGTACGCGAGCCGGTCGGGGTCGTGGACGGTGGCGGTCCTGGCGGGTACGGGTTCGTCGGTGAGGTCCTCGGCGATCAGGAGCGGGAGGTCGCCCAGGCGGGCGGCGTGACGGCGTTCGGTGACCGCGAGCGCGCAGTCGATGCCCGCGATCCGGGCGTCGGGGGTGCCGGGGTCCACGGGTACCTGCGCGGCGCCCGCCTTCCAGACGCCCAGGAGCGCGGCCACCAGGTCGGGGCCCCGGTCCAGGAGCACGGCGACGCGGATTTCGGGCCCGGCGCCGAGGGCGCGCAGCCGGTGGGCGAAGGCCTCGGCGCGGGCGTCGAGCGCGGCGTACGGGAGGGTGGCGGCCCCGAAGGAGAGGGCGGGGGCCGACGGGGTCCGGGCGGCCTGTGCCTCGAAGGCGCCGAGCACATCGGCGGGTGTGTCGGAGTGCGGCAGGGCGGGCGCGGCGAGGGCGCCGCGCTCGTAGGCGTCCGGGTAGGCGCCACGGGCGTCGCCGTCGGCTCCGGTGCGCGCCATGTCGGCGAATACGGCGGTGTAGAGCGCGGCGAGGCGCTTGGCCCGGCCCCGGGAGAGGGTGCGGGTGCGCGAGGCGATGGACAGGTGGCCGCGCACGGGGGTGCCGACGACGAGCCGGAACTCGTTGGGGCTGTCGTCGCGGCTGGCCATGATGTCGATGAGTTCGGTGTCGACCTGGTGGAAGTCCAGGTAGTGGAAGAGGACGTCGATGAGGTGGGATTCGCCGCCGGGTCTGCGCATGGCGGGCATGGGGTAGCGGCGGTGCGGCCACAGCTCGACCTCGCGGGCGAAGACCTGCTGGGCGAGTTCGCCCCAGGTCCGGGCGGTGCGCTCGTAGGGGAAGGGCACCGAGTTGAGGTACATCCCGGAGACGCGTTCGGCGCCCGCCTCCTCGGGGCGCGCGTCGGCGACCATGCCGCCGCGGAACCGCTCGGCGCGGGTGAGCAGCGACAGGACCTTGCTGTGGGCGGCGTGCAGGACGCTCTTGTAGGGGACTTCGGCGGCGGTGGCGAGGGCGCGCAGGCCCGGTTCGACGTCGCCGAGGGGGACGTCGATGCGGTAGCGCTCGTCGCTCTCGTCGTCGCCCTGCCACCCGGCGGGGACGCTGAACCGCTCGTACGTGTCGACGACGTGCCGCCAGTGGGCGCGGTCGGCGGGGTCGTCGAGGGAGCGCAGTTCGCCCGCGACGAAGTCGGCGTAGCGGACGGCGGGCACGGGCGGGGCAGGCTCGGGCTCGGCGCCGGAGCGCAGCGCGTGGTAGGCGCGCACCATCTCCATCAGCTGGGAGTGGTAGCTCCAGCCCTCGATGACGGGGTGGCACTCGGTGATGGAGAGCCACCAGCTCTCGTCGTCGAGGAGGTGGACGGCCATCCGCATGAGCGGCGCGCGGGTGAGGTCGAAGAGCCGGTCGCGGTCGCGGTCGGCGAACTCCCACAGGGCCTGCTCGCGGCGGGCGGCCGGCAGGTGGCGCAGGTCGTCGAAGACGCAGGGCATCCGTGAGGCGGCGTGGACGAGTTGGAGCGGCCGGGAGTAGCCGTCGAGTGCGAAGGAGGTCCGCATGACCTCGTGCCGTTCGACGATCAGGTCGGCGGCCCGCTGGAACGCCTCGGGGTCGAAGGGGAGTTCGTCGCGGATCCGGAAGGAGGTGATGTTGTGGTAGCGGTTCTCGGTGCTCTCGCCGTACATCTCGACGAGCATCCCGGCCTGGGTGAGCGAGACGGGGTAGGCGTCGGTGACGTCGGCGGGCAGCGCGGCCCGGTCCTCCTCGCCGATGAGCGCGAACCGGGCGACGGTGCCGGTGGGGCCGGCGCCTTCGGGTTCGGCACCGGGGCCGACGGCGGCGCGCAGCCGGGCCACGGTGCGGTGCGCGAAGATGTCGCGGACGCTGGTCTCCCAGCCGGCCTCGCGCAGGGCGCCGACGAGGGTGACGGCGCGGATGGAGTCGCCACCGAGTTCGAAGAAGTTGTCGTGGACGCCGACGGTGTCGCGGCCGAGGACGGTGGCCCAGACCTCGGCCATGGCGCGTTCGGTGGCGTCGCGGGCCCCGACGTACGCGCCGACGGCGGTGTCGTCGCGGCCCGGGGCGGGCAGGGCACGCCGGTCGAGCTTGCCGTTGGCGGTCAGCGGCAGGGCGTCGAGGGTGAGGCAGGCGGTCGGCACCATGTAGGACGGGAGGGTCTCGCCGATGTGGGCGCGCAGTGCGGCGGGGGCGAGGTCGTCGGGGTCGGCGCCATCGGCGGGGACGACGTAGACGACGAGTTCCCTGGCGCCTGGGCTGTCCTCGCGGACGAGGGCGACGGCCTCGGCGACGGCCGGGTGCGCGGTGAGCGCGGACTCGATCTCGCCGGGCTCGATGCGGTAGCCGCGGAGTTTGACCTGGTGGTCGGCGCGGGCGACGAAGTCGAGGTTGCCGTCGGGCAGGACCCGCGCGATGTCGCCGGTGCGGTAGAGCCGGGCGCCCGCCGGGCCGTAAGGGTCGGGCACGAAGCGCTCGGCGGTCAGGTCGGGGCGGCCCGCGTAGCCGCGGGCGACGCCGATGCCGCCGATCCACACCTCGCCGGGCACGCCGACGGGCAGGGGTCGCAGGTACTCGTCGAGGACGTACATCGTGGTGTGCGGTATGGCGCGGCCGATGGAGACGAGTTCGGTGGTGACGGGCCCGTCGAGGAAGTACGCCGAGTTGCCGACGGTGATCTCGGTGGGGCCGTACTCGGCGGCGAGGCGGGTGCCGTCGGGGCCCGCCGACGCGGTCCACCGCTCGGCGAGCCGGGCGGTGAAGGAGTCGCCTGCGGCGATGACGAGACCGGCCAGGCCCTTGATCTGTTCGGACGTCAACTGCTGCTGGAGCAGGTCGAGATGACCGGGGGTGAGTTTGATGAAGGAGTACGGGGCGCCTGCGGCGAGCAGGGCGCCGAGGTCGGCGGTGTCGAAGTCCTGCGGGAGCAGGTCGACGCTCTGGCCGGTCATCAGCGGCGCGTACAGATCGGGTACGCCGAGGTCGAAGGCGATCGACGAGAACAGCGGAGCACCCGTGGTACCCGCGCCCGCGTACGCCTGGACGGTCCAGCCGAGGTAGTTGGCCAGGCCGCGGTGGGTGACGAGGACGCCCTTGGGGCGGCCGGTGGAGCCGGAGGTGTAGATGACGTACGCGAGCGCGTCGAGGTCGTGGGCGGTGGGCAGGGCGGCGGTGGCGGCCGTACGGGCGGCCTGCTCGGCAGGGTCGTCGGTGACCAGGACGGTGGGGCCGTCGAAGCGGTCGGCGTACCGGGTCTCGGTGAGGACGACCCGGGTGTCGGTGGAGGCCAGCATGTGGCCGACCCGCTCGTCCGGGTAGCCGGGGTCGATGGGCACGTAGGCGGCGCCCGCGCGCCAGATTCCGAGCAGGGCGGCGACCAGCTGCGGCGAGCGGTCCAGGAGGACGCCGACGGTGTCCTCGGGGCCGATGCCGATCCCGGCGAGCCGGCGGGCGTACTGCTCCGACTCCTCGGCGAGCCGGCGGTAGGTGTACGCGGTACCGCCGTGGTGCAGGGCGGTGGCGTCGGGGGTGGCCGCGGCCTGCTCGACGATCGTCTCCAGGACGGGTCGCAGGGCGGTGTCGTCGAGGGCGTGGCCGGTGCCGACGGGGGTGGTCGGCCCGTCGAGGAGCAGGGCGCGCTCCTCGGGGCCGATCGGGTCGAGCGCGGACAGCGGGGCGCCGGGGGCGGCGGCGATCTCCGCGAGGAGCCGGGTGTAGTGCCCGGCGATCCTTGCGGCGGTGGCCGCGTCGAAGAGGGCCGTGGCGTATTCCAGGCTGCCGTGCAGGGTGCCGTCGGCGCGCTCGGTGAGGTGCAGCGTCAGGTCGAAGCGGGCGATGGCGCCGGAGGCGGCGACGGGCTCGGCGGCGATGCCGGGCAGTTCGGGTCCGTCGGAGCTCTCGCCGGACGCGAGGTCGAACATGACCTGGAAGAGCGGCGTGGTGGACAGGTCGCGCTCGGGCTCCAGCTCGTCGGCGATCCGGTCGAACGGCGTCTCCTGGTGGTCGAAGGCGTCCAGCACGGTGGTGCGGTTGGCGGCGAGGACGTCGCGGAAGGCCGGGTCGGCGCCCCAACGGGCCCGCAGCACCAGGGTGTTGTACGCGTATCCGGCCATCTCCCGCAGTTCGGGGCGGGTACGTCCGGAGACGGCGGTGCCGACCGGGACGTCCCGCTTGCCGGTGTAGCGGCCGAGCAGGGTCTGGTAGGCGGTGAGCAGGACCATGAAGAGTGTGGCATCGCCGTCGCGGGCGATCTCCCGCAGCGCGGTGGCGGTGGTGGCGGGGACGTCGAAGCCGTGTGTGGCACCGCCCCAGGTGCGCACGGCGGGGCGGGGCCGGTCGGTGGGCAGGGCGAGGGGCTCGGCGCCGGCGAGCTGCCCGCGCCACCAGTCGAGGCCGCGGTCGGCGTCGGGGCCGGTCTGCCTGCGGGCGGTCCAGGCCGCGTAGTCGGCGTACTGGACGGGCAGTTCGGCCAGTTCCTCGCCCCGGTACAGGGCGGCGAGGTCGGTCAGGAGCAGCGGGCGGGTGAGCGCGTCACAGGCGATGTGGTGCATGACGACGAGCAGGACGTGGTCGTCGGGGGCGAACCGCAGCAGCCGTACCCGCAGCGGGTGGTCGGCGGCCAGGTCGAAGGTCTCGGTGGCGCGCGCCCGGGTGAAGACGACGGCGGCCGCGTCCCGTGCGGCGGCGTCCAGACCGGGCCGGTCGGTGACGGCGAGGTCGACGGGCCCGGCCGGGTCGACGACCTGCCGGGGAACGGCCGCGTCCAGGACGTAGCGGGTGCGCAGGATCTCGTGGCGGGCGGCGAGCGCGTCGAACGCCTTCTGGAGGGTGCCGGGCGAGAGCGGACCGCGCAGCCGGTGCGCCATCGGCAGCAGGTACTCGGGGCTGTCCGGGTCGAGCTGGTGCAGGAACCACAACTGGCGCTGTCCCGACGAGAGTTCGAGGGGCTGCGTGCGGTCGGCGCGCGGGATCGCGGCGGGGCGGGCGGTGGCTCCAGCGGTGCGCCCGGCGCGCCCGGCGAGGCGGCGGCGCAGAAGCTCGGCGCGCAGCTCCTCCTGCGTGGGCTGCGTCGGCGCGGTGGGTGCAGTCACGGCTGGTACTCCCTGTGGGCGAAGGCAAGTTCGGCTTCGGTGAGCTTCTCGATCTCGGCCGTCACGGCCTCTTCCACGGCCTCGGCGAGCCGGGCGACGGTGGGGTGCTCGAAGACGGCGCGCAGGGGAAGTTCGACATCGAACTCCTCCTGGATGCGGGCGATGACCTGCGCGGCGCGCACGGAGTTGCCGCCGATCCGGAAGAACCCCTGACGGGAGCCGATCCGGTGGCCGGCGACGGCGTCCGGTCCGTGCAGCGCCTCGGCCCAGATCCCGGCGATGATCTCCTCGACGGGCCCTTCGGGCGCGGTGTACGGCTCGTCGGCGAGCGCGGCGGTCAGGTCGGGCACGGGCAGGGCCGCGGTGTCGACCTTGTTGTGCCGGGTGAGCGGCACGGCGGCGATCGGCACAAGCAGCGCGGGGACCATGTAGTCGGGCAGCCTGCGGGCGCAGTGGTCCAGGAGTTCGCTGTCGCCGGGTACGGGCGTGTCGTCGGCGGGCACCCAGTAGGCGATGAGCCCGGCGTCGGGGCCCGTCCCGTGGACGACGGCCACGGCGTGGGCGACGGCGGGGTGCTCGGCCAGGACGCCCTGGACCTCGCCGGTCTCCACGCGCCTGCCGCGGATCTTGACCTGGCCGTCGGCGCGCCCGGCGAACTCCAGCGTGCCGTCGGGCAGCATGCGGGCCATGTCGCCGCTGCGGTAGAGGCGTGCGCCGGACTCGCCGTACGGGTCGGGCACGAACACGGTGGCGGTCAGGTCGGACCTGCCGTGGTAGCCGCGGGCGAGGGCGGCCCCGCCGATGCACAGCTCGCCGGTCACCCCGTACGGCACGGGCGTGAGGTGCTCGTCCAGGACGCGGACCGTGCAGTGCGGGTAGGGGCGGCCGATCGGGGTGGACTGCGCGGTGTCGTGGGCGTCCCACCGGGTGGACGCGATGGTCGTCTCGGTGAGTCCGTACTCGTTGATGAACCGCCGCAGCCTGCGCGAGAGGTCGCGGGCGAGGGCGGGCGGGCAGTCCTCGCCACCGGTCTTGCCGACCAGCGGGCGGCGGCCGAACCCGGCGTCGATCAGCATCTGCCAGTGTGGCGGCGAGGCCTGGAGATGGCTGACGCCGTGCCGGTCGAGCAGGGCCAGCTGGGCGCGGTGGTCGCGCAGTTCGTCCTCCTGGGCGAGGACGACCCGGCCGCCCGCGACGAGTGGCATGACGAGCTCGGTCCAGGAGATGTCGAACGTGGGCTGTGCCAGGGCGAGGTAGGCGTCGTCGGGGCCCTGCCCGAAGTCCAGGTGGGCCTGGAAGGCGCGCAGGGTCCGCAGCAGGGCGCGGTGCTCGACGGCGACCCCCTTGGGGCGGCCGGTGGAGCCGGAGGTGTACATCAGGTAGGCGAGGCGCCCGCCGTCGCCGGCCGGGAACGGCTCGGCGTCGGCGGCGAGTCCGGCCGCCGGTTCCATGTCGGTGTCGGCTTCGGTGTCCAGGGCGAGGACGGCGCCGCGGTGGATCCCGGCCAGGCGTGCGGCGCCCGCCGTGTCGGTGACGAGGACGCCCGCCCGCGAGTCGGCGAGCACATGGGCGAGCCGGTCGTCGGGCACGCCCGGGTCGAGGGGCACATGGGCGGCGCCCGAGTGCCAGATGCCGAGGACCGTGGCGAGCAGGTCGGGGGTGCGGCCGAGCAGCACGGCGACGGTGGTCTCCGGACCGGCGCCGAGGCCGCGCAGCCGGTGGCCGAGGGATTCGGCGCGGCGCACGAGGCGTTCGTACGTCCAGGTCTCGTCGCCGCACACGACGGCCGTGTCCTCGGGGGAGCGCCGCGCCACCTCCGCGATCACGGTGTGCACGCCGCCGTCCGAGGCGTCGGTGTGGATGTCTCCCGGGTCCGCGGGGCCGGGGCCGTGGGCGACGAGTTCGGCCCGCAGCGGGGCGGGCAGGATGTCGGCGGTGCCCAGGCGTACCCACGGGTCGTCGGCGACCGCCTCCAGCAGCCGGGTCCAGCAGGCGGAGAACCGCTCGACGGTGGCCGGGTCGAACAGGGCGGTGGCGTACTCGGCCATCCCGAGCAGGGAGCCGTCGTCCTGGCGCTGCACGACGAACGTGAGGTCGGTGCGGGCGGCCTGCCAGGCGCCCCGGAAGGCGTCGAGGTCGCCGGACGAGGTGGCGGTGCCGGTGCGGCCCTCCTCGTGCAGGTCGAACATGACCTGGTAGAGCGGGGTGCGGGCGGCGTCGCGGCTCTCGTCGAGCTCGGCGACGAGCCGGTCGAACGGCAGCTCCTGGTGGGCGAAGGCCTCGCGGGCCGTGTCGCGGACCCGGACGACGGCGTCGTGGAAGGTGTCGTCGGCGTCGGCGTCGCAGCGCAGGACGAGGGTGTTGAGGAAGAATCCGGCGACCTCGGCGACCTCGGGCCGCTCGCGGCCGGCCACGGGGATGCCGACAGGGACGTCCCAGCGGCCGGTGAGCCGGGCGACGAGCGCGGAGAACGCGGTGAGCAGGGTCTGCTGGAGGGTCGCCCCGCAACTGCGGCCGAGGGCCGCGACGCGCTCGGTGAGCGCGGCCGGGACGGTGAAGAGGTGGACGGCGCCGTGCGCGTCGCGCACCGGGGGCCGGGGCCGGTCGGTGGGCAGGTCGAGCGGGGCGATGCCGTCCAGCACCCGCTTCCAGTGGTCGAGTTCGCGCGAGACGAACGTGTCGGTGAGCCGGGCGCGCCGGTGGGCGGCGTGGTCGGCGTACTGCACCGGCAGCTCGGGCAGGCGGGCGTCGGTGCCGGTGTGTGCGGCCTCGGCGAGCGCCTTGAGGTCGCGTTCCAGGACGACGGAGGACCAGCCGTCGCAGGCGATGTGGTGCAGCGAGAGGATCATGTGCAGGTGTTCGGTCCCCCGGCGTACGGTCAGGGCGCGCCAGACGGGGCCGTTCTCCAGGTCGAAGGGGCAGGCGAACTCCTCCTGCACCAGCGCGTTCAGCTCGTCGGCGGTCGCGGCGAGGGCGGTGCGCAGCCGCGGCGGCCGGGTGCCGGGCGCGTCGGCGATCTGGACGGGCTCGGTGCCGTGCAGGACGTACCGGGTGCGCAGGATCTCGTGCCGGTCGGCGAGTGCGCCGAGGGCGGTGGCGACGGTGGCGTCGCTGTACTCGGCGGGCAGGGTGAGGAAGACGGGGGCGTTCCACTCGGAGCTGCCGGGGCGCAGTCGGTCGAGGAGCCACATGCCTTGCTGGCCGGGCGAGAGCGGCAGGCCCTCGGGCTTGCGCGGTACGGGAAGGACCGTTTCAGCAACGTGGTCGCCCGCCGGGTCGGCCCGGCGGCCGACGAGCGCGGCCTGCGTCTCGACGGTGGTCGCGGTGAACAGGGCGCGCAGCGGGATGCGGGTGCCCGCCGACGCGGACAGCAGCTCGGAGAGCCGGGTCAGCATCAGCGAGGAGCCGCCGAGCTGGAAGAAGTCGTGGGTGGCGCCGATCTCCCCCGCGGGGATGCCGATCAGGTGCGCCCAGATCTCGGCGACGGCCCGCTCGGCGGCGTCGCGCACCGGGACGTGCGCGGTCTCGGTGCGGCTCTCGGCCGGGTCGGGCAGCGCGCCCCGGTCGATCTTCCCGCTGGCGGTGAGCGGCCACTCGTCGACGGTCACGAACACGGAGGGGACCAGGACGTCGGGCAGGGTGCGGCGCAGGAAGGCGCGCAGCTCGTCGGGGCGGGGTGCCTCGCCGCGCGGCTGGACCCAGGCGGCGAGGCGGTGGCCCCCGGCGGCGGTGTCGGGCACGGCGGCGGCGACGGCGGCGCGCACCCAGGGGTGGGCGGCGAGCGCGGCCTCGACCTCGCCGGGCTCGATGCGTACGCCGTTGACCTTGACCTGCTGGTCGAGGCGGCCGAGGTATTCGAGGACCCCGTCGGCACGCCAGCGCACCTTGTCGCCGGTGCGGTAGAGCCGCTGTCCTCCGTTGTGCGGGTCGGGCACGAAGCGTTCGGCGGTCAGGTCGGGGCGGCCGAGGTAGCCGAGGGCGAGCCCGATGCCGCCCGCGTGGAGTTCGCCCGGGACGCCGACGGGCACGGGCCGTCCCGCCGGGTCGAGGACGACCACGCGCATGTTGCCGATGGGGCGTCCGATGGGGACGGCTCCGGTGTCCTTGGCCGGGTCCCACAGGTGCTCGGTGATGTCGACGGACGCCTCGGTGGGCCCGTACGTGTTCCAGATCCGTACGCCGGGCACGCGTTCGAGGATCCGGCGGCACAGGTCGGCGTGGAGGGGTTCGCCGGCGCTGAACACCAGGCGCAGGGCGGTGGCGCGCTCCCAGCCGGGCTCCTCGACAAGGCGCCGGTAGACGGAGGGGACGCCCTGCAGGACGGTGACGCCATGGTCGGCGACGGCGGCGAGCAGGGTCGCGGGGTCGCGCTCGGCGCCGTCGGGGGCGAGCACGAGGGCGGCGCCGCTGACGAGCGGGGAGAACAGTTCCAGCCCGGCGGCGTCGAAGCCGACGGTCGTCTTGAGCAGGACGCGGTCGGCGGGGCCGAGCCGGTGGCGGTGGGCGAGCCAGCGCACCCGGTTGGCGATGCCCGCGTGCGGGACGACGACACCCTTGGGGCGACCGGTGGATCCCGAGGTGTGCAGGACGTAGGCGGGCCGGGCCGGCTCGGCCACGAACTCCGGTGCGCCCGGGGGCCGTTCACCTGCTTCGTCCAGAGGCTGCTCGTCGGTGGAATCCACCGGCCCGTCGGTGACGTCCTCGGCGAGCAGCAGCCGGGTGGCCGCGGGCAGCTTGCCGGCGGTGGCCCGCTCGGCGAGGGCCACCGGCGCCCGCGCGTCGTCGAGGACGAGGGCGATCCGGCTCTCCGGGTGGTTCGGGTCGAGCGGCACGTACGCGCCGCCCGCCAGCCAGACCCCGAGGAGTCCGGCGACCAGGTCGGGGCCGCGGCGCAGGCACACGCCCACGAAGTCGCCGGGGCGCACACCCAGGGCATGCAGCCGGGCGGCGAACAGGGCCGCACGTGCGCCGAGTTCGGCGTACGTGACCACCCTTCCTCCGGCGTCGATCACGGCGGGCGCACCGGGCGTGCGGGCGCGCTGCGCGGCGAACAGCTCGGGCAGCAGGGGTGCGGTCGTGGTCCGGGCAGCGGTTGCGCCGGTGTTCGAACCCGACAGCGTGTGGTCGTTCACAGTCTCTCCTCCATCGGGATCGGGCGGCGCGGCGGGGGACGGGCCTCGGATCCGGCGGCCGGTACGGGTCAGGCGGCGGTGGCGTCCATGCGGCGGCGCAGGCTCAGCGGGCGCAGGTCGGTCCAGATCTCGGTGATGCGTGCGAGGCATTCCTCGCGGGTGCCTTCGGTGCCCTCGGTGTGCCAGCCGGCCGGCAGGGCGCGCTCGGCCCACCAGATCGAGTACTGCTCCTCGTCGTTGAGAACGACGCGGTACACGGTCTCTTCGGTCTGCTGATCGCTCATCAGTTCGGTATCCCTTCATGTGATCTGCTATGGCCATGGTTGGACGGAGAGCTATCCGGGCCCTATGTCGGCCATGTATTTGCCGTCCCGGAGACACAACGAGGCCCCTGGCGCGGGGAGAGCGCCAGGGACCCCTGGTCGTACGCGTCCTGACTTTTTTTGTCAGGCCGCCTGGTGCAGCACGCTTTCCGCCCCACCGAGGGCCGCCTCGACGTCGTGGTCGAGGACCCAGTCGACGCTCTCGGCGTCGATGCGGCGGTGCGCGGACGCGTCCTTCGGGGGCTGCTGCCCGGTCCGGGAGCCGAGTTGCACCCGGGTGGTGTGCGGCCTGCGCGCCTCCTCGTAGCGGCGCAGTGCGGCGGCGATGCCGTCCGCTCCGGGAGCCGCCTCTTCGAGGCAGACCGCGAGCGCCACGGCGTCCTCCACGGCCTGGTTGGCGCCCTGCCCGTGGTGCGGGAGCATCGGGTGGGCCGCGTCGCCGAGCAGCGTCGTGCGGGAGGTGCTCCACCGCTCCAGCGGCTCGCGGTCGTACAGCGCCCAGCGGCGCACCTCGCCCGCCGCGTCGGCGAGCGCGCGCACGGCCGGGTCCCAGCCCGCCAGCACTGCGTCGAGGTCGGTACGGTCACCCGCGCTGGTCCACGACTCGGCGGCACCTTCGGCGGCCGGGGTCACCACGACGTAGGTGAACTGCCGGCCCCCGGTGACCGGGTAGAGCAGGACCCGCGCGGTGGGGCCCGCGTACATGTACATCAGGGCGGGGTCCAGGTCCGGCAGGTCGACGGCGTCGACCACACCGCGCAGGGCGCTGTTGCCGGAGTAGACCGGGGCGTCGGCGCCCGCGACCGCGCGGCGGACCGCCGAGTGCACGCCGTCCGCGCCGATCAGCACGTCGGCGTGCGCGTCGGTGCCGTCCGCGAAGTGCAGGACGACCCCGTACACGGTCTCCTCGTACCGGACGAGCTCCTTGCCGGTGTGCAGCCGCTCGGCGGGGACGCACGAGGACAGCATCCGGTGCAGGTCACCGCGGTGCACGGTGTAGTACGGGGCGCGGAACCTCTCCTGCCACGCCTCGCCCATCTCCTGGCGGGCCACCGTGGCACCGTTGTGGAAGGCCCGCACCTCCAGGGCCTCGGGGCGCACCGCGCACCGTTCCAACTCCGGTCCGAGGCCGAGGCGTTGGAGCAGTCTGGTGCCGTTGGGGCCGAGGTGCATCCCGACGCCCTGCTCGCGCAGCTCCTCCCCTCGTTCGTAGACCTGGACGTCCAGGCCCCGGTGGTGCAGTGCTGCGGCGGCCGTCAGCCCGCCGAGGCCCGCACCCACGATCGCGATGCGCATGGTCATCGGTAGTCCCAGGAGTTCTCGAAGGAGTCGAAGTCGCCGGAGCCGGCGAAGTCGTCGAAGGAGGTGGAGCCGAGGGCGAGCAGCGCGGCCGTCTCGTCCTGTCCGGCCAGTTCCACGTCGGCGATCCGGGTGCCCGGGTCGGCGACGCCCGCGGCGAGCATCCGCTCGTAGCCGTCCGCGAACCGCTCGACCGTGGCACGGTCGAGCAGGTCGGTGTCGTACGAGAAGACTGCGGTGATGCCGTCGGGGGTCTGCTCGATACGCAGCAGCAGGTCCAGCTGGCCCTCCTGCTGCGGGACGTCGATGAGGGCGATGTCCAGCCCCTTGTACGCGAGGAACGGGCCGATGACCTGCCCCGGCGGGACGTTGGGCACCGGCGGGTCCATCCGGTCCATCTGGACCAGGAACAGCGCGGTGCGGAAGACGGTGGCCTGCGGGAAGGCCAGGGCGCACGGGTAGCGGACGTTGACCATGCCCCGCATCACCCGTTCGCCTGCCAGCGCGGCGGTCCCCCGGAAGGTGCTGGCGGCGTCGAACTCGGCCCGTACCGGCATGGTGTTGAGGAAGCAGCCGATCACGTCCCGCTGCGCCTTGCCCATCCGGCTGGTCGCGGGCACCCCGAGGACGAATTCCTCCTGGCCGGTCCAGCGGTGGGTGAGTGCCTGGAAGACGCCGAGCAGATACGCGAACGGGGTGACCCCCGCGTCGTCGGCTGCCGCGTCGAGCCCCTGGGCGGTGGCCGGGGCGAGCACGCGTACCACGGTGCCGCCCTTGAGGGAGCGCACGGCGGGCCGCGGCCGGTCCAGGGGGAGTTCGGCGGCGGGCGCCCCGGCGACCGAATCGCGCCACAGGGCCGCGCCGCGCCGTCCCGCCTCGGACGAGGTGTGGCGCAGTTCCTCGGCGGCGTGGTCGGCGTACGAGCCGGGAATGGGCCGCCAGGCCGGCGCTTCGCCGGCGGAGATGCCGGTGTACGCGTCGAGCAGGTCGCGGACGAGCAGCCAGCGCGAGGTGAAGTCGCTGACGATGTGGTGGGCGGCGGTCACGAGCGCCCACTCGTCGTCGGAGCGACGCAGCAGCACGACCCGGAAGGCGCCGGACTCCAGCCGGAAGGGGCGGGCGCCCGCCTCCTCCACGGCCCGTCGCAGACCGTCCTCGTCGATGCCGTCCAGGTCCCTGAACTCCATGCCGACCAGGGCCCGTTCGGCGGCGGTGCGCACCGGTGTGCCGTCCTGCTCGGTGAAGACGGAGCGCAGCAGCTCCTGCCGGTCGCCGACGGCGGTGACCGCCGCGTCCATGGCGTCCGGGTCGACGGGCCCGCGCAGCAGCAGGGGCATCACGATGTTGTAGGCGGCGCTCTCCGGTGCGACGCGGTACGCGGTCCACATCGCTTCCTGGATGGCGGTCAGCGGCAGGGTTCCCTCGGCCGTGGCGCGCTGGTCGGTTCCGGTCACGGTACTCATCCGCAGCCTCCCGCGTGGCTCATGTCGGTGGTCCGGCCGGCGGCGGTCACCGCGGGCGGCTCGGGGGCGGTGTTCGCGGGGGCAGGGGTGGGCCCGAAGGACGCGGCGAAGTCGGCGACGCGGTCCAGGCCCCAGTACGGCTCGCTCCCGTGGATGAAGTACGGGACGCCGAAGACGCCGTCGCGGTGCACGTCGAGCAGCGCCCGCACGCCCTGCTCGCGCACGAGCGGGTGGTGGGGGGCCTGGGCGACCTCCGTGCCGTCCAGGCCGATCTCCTCGGCCAGTTCGCGCACCACGTCCGGGTCGCAGATGTCGCGCCCCTCCAGCCAGCGGGCCCGCCCGGCGCGCTCGACCCACGCGCGGCCGAGTCCCTCGCGCTCGGCGATGAACCAGGTCAGGTGGGCCGGCTCCCACCAGGGCTTGCGGTCCACCGGCCAGGTCAGCGCCAGGCCGCGTGCGGCACCGAGCCTGCGCACGTCGCGCAGGATGTAGAACTGCTTGGCGCGGGACATCGGGTGGAACGGGAACTCGACGCCGGGTGCGGCTTCGGCGAGGAGCTTCTCACTGGTCGGGTCCGGCTCCCAGAACGGGCGCCATTCGACGCTGTCGAGCAGCTCCGGGTGGTCGCGCTCCAGGTCGGCGAGGGCGAAGAAGTTGTAGGGGCTGCGCAGGTTGAAGTAGAACCGGGGCGGCTTGGCGGCGCGGGCGGTCATGGCGAACTCCTTGGGATCACGGGAGGACCGGGGTGTCAGACGACCAGGCCGCCGTCGATGGAGAAGACCTGTCCGGTGATGTAGGCGGCCCGGTCGGAGGCGAGGAACGCCACCAGCTCGGCGACCTCCTCGGGCTCCCCGAACCGGCCGAGCGGGATCTGCCTGGTCATTTCCTTGGCGTACTTCTCGGAGAGCCCGCCGGTCATGTCGGTACGGATGAAGCCGGGGGCCACGGTGTTGGCGCGCAGCCCGGCCCGGCCGCCCTCCTTGGCGAGGGCCTTGGTGAAGCCGATGATCCCGGCCTTGGAGGCCGAGTAGTTGGTCTGGCCGGCCTGCCCCTGGGCCGCGACCGAGGAGAGCGTGATCACGGTGCCCCGGCGGCGCTTCATCATCGGGAAGACGAGCGCCCTCGCGAAGTTGTACGTGCCGTCGAGATTGGTGCGCACCACGGCGTCCCAGTCGTCGTCGCCGAGCGTGGCCAGGTTGCTGTCCCGGACGATGCCGGCCGCGGTGACCAGGGTGTCGACCGGACCGAGCGTGTCCTCGGTCTCGGCGACGAAGGCGCGCGCCTGGTCCCGGTCGGTGACGTCGACGCGACGGGCCAGCGTCCGGGCCCCGTGCTCCCCGGCCGCCTTCTCGGCGAGCTGGGCCGCCTCCGCCCGGGAGTGGTAGCACAGGGCCACGTCGTACCCGTCGCGGGCCAGGACCTCCACGACGGACCGCCCGATGCCGCGCGATCCGCCGGTGACGAGGGCGACCGGCCTGGGAGTGTCGGACATGGTGCGTGCCCTTTCTGCGAGTGCTGCGCGGGAGGATGGGGGCGTACGGAACGGAGACGGTGCGGTGCGTGCGGTGTGCGGCTCGGCGCGTCGGCGCCTCGGACAGGACCTAGGGCCTGTCCGGTGGATCAGGGTCGGACAGGCCCTAGCCGAGGCGGAGCAGGGCCGCGCCGACGGTGCCGTCCCGGTCGATGGCGGTGACCAGGGCGAGCCGGTCCGCCAGCTCCGGGCGAGCGGACGACTCGGCGAGGACGGCGGCGACCTGGAAGGCCGCGGTGGCCGCGGTGGTGTCGCCGAGGAGGGAACGGACCGCGAGGCGCGGCGCGGCGAGGCCGGCCAGGGCCGCCTCCTCCTCCTTGCCGAAGGCACCGGGCGGGTTGCCGGGGGCGATGAGCGCGATGTCGTCGGGGACGGCCCCGGCGGCGGCCAGGACGTCGTCGACGCAGCTCTTCAGCACGGCGGAGGCGCGGTCCGTGGTCCGGAAGGCCCGGAAACGGCAGCCGAGGACCGTGGCGAGGACGGTACGGCCGCTGTCGCGGGCCGCCGCGCCGCTCTCCAGGAGGAAGAGCGCCGCGCCTTCGGCGAGGGGTTCGGCGGCGCTGCCGCCGTGGTCGGCGACCTGCTCCAGTCGGGCGCGCTGTACCGAGAACTCCTCGGCGGCGCCCGCGAGGAGAGCGGTGGCGTGGCCGCCCCGCAGCAGCCGGGAAGCGTAGTTGAGGGCGAGCAGACCGGTGGCGGCGCCGCCGGAGACGGTGACGTTGGGGCCCTTGAGCGCATGCCGGATGGCGCTCTGCCCGCTGGGGCAGTTCATCACCGTGTTGGGGAACCTGGCGGGGTCGACCAGGTAGGGCGCCTTGCCAGTGAGCGCGTCCCGGGTGAAGTCCATGATCGACTGGACGCTGCCGGAGGTGCCGAGCACCAGACCCGTGCCCTCGGGGTCCGCGGCCAGGCCCGTCCCGTACTCCTCCAGGAGCATGCCCACGGTGGTGGCGGCGATGGCGGTGACCCGGTCCATGGAACGGGTGCCCTTGCGGCCGAGGACGGCCTTGATGTCGAAGCCGGGAATGAGTCCGGCCTCCTCGTAGGGCACCGGCCACTGATCGCCGTCCAGGGCGGCGACCGCGCGCCGTTGCTCGCGCAGTCCGGCCATGAACCCGTCCCGGCCCAGCCCGTACGGGGAGGACACCGCCCAGCCCGAAACAACCAGGTCCTGCGCGGTGGTGACCGCGTCGGCTGACATTCCGTCCAACTCCTCTCAGGCCGCGTCGGGCCGGTTCAGGCCGCCGCTGTCGCGTCGGCGGGCAGGGTTTCGGCCGCGTTCTCGTCCCAGTGGCCGAGCATCAGGACCGCGTTGTTCCCGCCGAAGGCGAGGCCGTTGTTCTGCACGACCCGCAGCCGGGCCTCGACCGCCTCGTTGGGTACGCAGTCGACCGCGCACTCGGGGTCGGTCGTGCGGTGGTTGACGGTGGGCGGGATGAAGCCCTCCCGGAGCGCCAGGGAGCAGGCCGCGGCGGCCAGCGCGCTCGCGGCGCCCATGGTGTGGCCGATCATCGACTTGATCGACACGGTGCGCGGCAGTTCGTCGCCGAAGACCTGCCGGATCGCGCCGACCTCGGTGACGTCGTTGGCCCTGGTGCCGGTGCCGTGCGCCGAGATGAAGTCCACGTCGGACGCCTCGATGCCCGCGTTGCGGTGGGCGGCGGTGATGCAGCGCGCGATGGAGTCCCGGTCGGGCGCGACCGGGTGGCTCGCGTCGCAGGACAGCCCGTAGCCCAGGACCTCCGCGTAGATGCGGGCGCCGCGGGCCAGCGCGGACTCCAGGGACTCCATCAGGAGTATCCCGGCACCCTCGCCGGTCAGGATGCCCTGCCGGTCGGCGTCGAAGGGACGGCACACGTCGGGGGCGATGGTGCCGAGCCGGTAGAAGCCGGTGAACGTCTTGCGGCACAGGGCGTCCGCCCCGCCGCACAACGCCATCTCGACGTCGCCGGAGCTGATCGCGTCGTAACCGGAGCCGACCGCGTAATTACCGGCCGCGCAGGCGGTAGGGACGGTGACCGTCTCCACGTCCTCCAGGCCGAGTTCGCGGACGATGCCCGCGGAGAGCCGGCCGGGCCACACCCGGCGGGCGACGGTGGCGTCGAGCCGGTCCTCGCCCTCGGTGACCTGCAAGCCGATCAGATGGTCCAGGTCGCGGGACTCACCGTCGGTGGTGCCGACCGAGACCAGGGTGCGCCTGGCCCGTACGTCGTCCTCGGTGAGCCCCGCGTCCGCGACCGCCATCCGGCTGCCGGCCACCGCGAACTGCGCGGCCCGGCCGAGCTCGTCGGCCGCCAGTTCGCGCAGCCACGTGTCGGGGTCGAAGTCGGTGATCTCGCAGGCGTTGGAGTACGCGAAACCGGTGGTGTCGAAGGCGCCGATCGGCTTGGCGCCGCTGCGTCCGGCCCGCAGGCCGTCGGCGAAGGCATCCACCCCGGTACCGATGCTGGTCACCACGCCGAGCCCGGTGATCACCACCCGGTGCCGGGGGGTCGTGCGCGGCGCCGTGCCGCCCGTCGCCCCGCTCACTTTCCCTCGGCCTCCGCGACCACGGCGTACACACCCGCCAGGTTGACCATGCGGCTGAGCTCGGCCTGCTCCAGGACGAGACCGAAGTTGCGCTCCATGGAGGCGAGGATCTCTATGGTGCGCAGGGAGTCGGCGTCGTGCTCCTCCTTGAAGAGGCTGGTCTCGGTGACCTCGTCGAGCTCCAGTTCAAGAATGTCGCAGACGATTTCCTTGATCTCGGCCTTGCGCTCGGTGCCGAGGTCGGCGATCTGGGTGGTCATGTGGTGCCTCCGGGTCTCGGTTCGGGTTTCGCTGGTTCTTCTTGTTCTTCTTGTTTTTCTGGTTCTTCTGGTTCTGATCGGTCGTGGAACAACCCTGCGGCGACGCGCTATTACTGGGCTATATCGGCCAGTTGGCCCAAGAGCCCCCCGACCGGCGGCTCTTCCCACAGGTGGGAGACGTCCCCGAAGTGCCGGTGCACCCAGGTGTCGTCGTAGATCGTGTCGAGGTAGCGGTCGCCGCCGTCGGGCAGCACGATCACGACGTTGGAGCCGGGTGGTATGCCGGGGGCGAGCCGGGCCAGGGCCGCGACGACCGCGCCCGAGGAGCCGCCGGCGAGGATCGCCTCGCGGCGCACCAGGGTGCGGCAGCCCACCACGCAGTCCAGGTCGCCGACGTGCACCACCCGGTCGGCGTCGTCGCGCCGCAGCAGTTTGGGCGCGACGGACGCGCCGTGGCCGGGCACCAGGCGGGCGCAGTCGACGGGTGAGTCGAACAGCACGCTGCCGAGGGCGTCGACCGCGTTGACGGCCGTGCCGAGGCGATGCCGGCGGATGTACTCGGCGCAGCCGCCGAGCGTGCCGCTGGTGCCCGCGGCCACGACGAGCTGGTCGACCTTGCCGTCGAGGGCTTCGGCGATCTCCCGCATCGTGGTCTCGTGGGCCCGCCGGTTGAGCGGGTTGGCGTACTGGTCGGGCCAGTACGCGTCGGGGGTGGTCGCCACGAGCTCGGCGACCCTGTGCAGCCGGGCGGGCAGCAGTTCCCCGGTGGCCGGGTCGGGCTCGGTGACGATCTCGACCTCGGCCCCGTAGGCCCGCAGGATCCCGATGTTCTGCCGGGTGGTGCGGGTGTCCACCACACAGACGAGCCGCAGGCCGTAGTAGCCGCAGATCTGCGCGAGCCCGATCGCGAGGTTTCCCGAGCTGGACTCGATGACCGTCGAACGGCCCGGGACGAGTTCTCCCGACCGGATCTTCGTGGCCACCATGTTCAGCGCGGAGCGGTCCTTGACACTGCCGCCGGGGTTGAAACGCTCCACCTTGGCGAACACACGCGAGGTGAACCCCGGTATCAACCGTTCGAGCTCTACGAGCGGGGTTCCTCCCACAGTGGAAAGGATGCCTTTCAGCCCCGTCTCCGGCTCCCGTTCTGTGCACGGCATGTGATGCAGCCATCCTCTGCTGGGAGTTACGAGTGCGGAATCAACAGGTCCCAGACTGATCCCGCGCGCTATACGTACTCCATACGTGCCGACGCCCAACGATCTCATTCAGCCTTTTCCGCCGGTTTATAGAAGTGCCGTAGGGACGCTGCCGACTCTGGCCATCTCCACAGTTCCGACACCACCACTTCGGTGAGAAGAGGGAATTCGATATGACGCGCACCTCCACCGCAACAGACAACGCCATCAAGAAGGTCGTGATCCTCGGCGGCGGGACCGCCGGCTGGATGACCGCCGCCTATCTCGGCAAGGCCCTCCAGAGCACGGTCGACGTCACGGTCCTGGAGGCGCCGAGCATTCCGCGCATCGGTGTGGGCGAGGCCACCGTGCCCAATCTGCACCGTGTTCTCTTCGACTTTCTCGGAATCGAGGAGGAGGAGTGGATGCGCGAGTGCAACGCCAGTTACAAGATGGCGGTCCGCTTCATCAACTGGCGTACTCCGGGCAAGGGCCAGAGCGGTCCGCGTGAGCTCGACAAGGGCGGTCCGGACCACTTCTACCACCCGTTCGGCATCAGCCCGGAACACAACAACATCCCGATGTCGCACTACTGGTTCAAGAACAAGTACGAGGGCAAGACGGACGAGCCGTACGACTACGCCTGCTTCCGCGAGGCGCCACTGATGGACGCCAAGAAGGCGCCGCGGCACCTGGACGGCACCTCCCCCACCAGGTACGCGTGGCACTTCGACGCGGCGCTCGTCGCGGACTTCCTGCGCCGGTTCGCCACCGAGAAGCAGGGCGTGGACCACATCCAGGACGAGATGACGCGCGTCGAGAAGGACGAGCGGGGCTTCGTCAAGGCCCTGCACACCAAGGAGGGCCGGGTCCTGGACGCGGACCTGTTCGTGGACTGCTCCGGCTTCCGCAGCCTGCTGATGAACCAGGCGATGGAGGAGCCCTTCGTCGACATGAGCGACCAGCTGCTGTGCGACCGCGCGGTCGCCACGGCCGTGCCGCACGACGACGAGGCCAACGGAGTGGAGCCGTACACCTCGGCGATCGCCATGTCCTCCGGGTGGACCTGGAAGATACCGATGCCGGGCCGCTTCGGCACCGGTTACGTCTACTCCAGCCGCTTCACCACGCAGGAGGAGGCCACCGCCGAGTTCTGCGAACTGTGGGGCCTGGACCCCGAGACCACCGAGTTCAACCACGTGAAGTTCCGGGTCGGCCGAAACCGCCGTGCCTGGGTGAAGAACGTCATCGGCATCGGCCTTTCCAGCGCCTTCCTGGAGCCCCTGGAGTCCACCGGCATCTACTTCATCACCGCCGCGGCCTACCAGCTGGCCAAGCACTTCCCGGACAAGACGTTCAACCAGGCCCTGGTCGACAACTTCAACAAGGAAATCGAGGTGATGTTCGACGACACCCGCGATTTCATCCAGACGCACTTCTACTTCGCGCCGCGTACCGACTCGCCCTTCTGGCGCGCCAACAAGGAACTGAAACTCCCCGCGAGCATTCGCGAGAAGATCGACGCGTACAAGGCGGGTCTTCCGGTCAATCCCGCGGCCACCGACGACACGACGTACTACGGGAATTTCGAGGCGGAATTCCGTAACTTCTGGACCAACGAGCGCTATTACTGCATCTTCGCCGGCCTCGGTCTGGAGCCGGACGCACCGCTGCCGATCCTCTACCACAAGCCGGAGTCCGTGGCCGCCGCGCAGGCCATGTTCGCCCAGGTCAAGAAGGAGCAGAAGGAGCTCCTCAACTCTCTGCCGAGCACCCACGAGGCGCTCCGCCAGCTGCACGGCAAGTAGTCGTGCCGCACCGCGTCGCCCGGCAGCCGGGGCTCCTCTCCGGCCGGCTGCCGGGCGCGCGGCACACGTCTTCGACAGGAGAAACCATGACCGACCGGCCCGTTCCGGAAGCCGACATACGCCCGCTGATGGGCAGTTTCCCCTCCGGCGTCTCCGTGGTGACGACGCTCGACGCCGACGGCACGCCCCGCGGGATGACCTGCAGTTCACTGGCGAGCGTGGCGCTCTCCCCGCCGACACTCGTGATCTGCCTGCGCACGGCGAGCCCCACCACCGAATCCGTGCTGTCCAGTGGGCAGTTGGCCCTCAACCTGCTGCACGAGGAGGCCCACGACACGTCCAACCTGTTCGCCTCGGGCAACCCCGACCGGTTCGCGCTGAGCGAGTGGCGGCTGCCGCTGGGCGCGGGCGGCCCGCACCTGACGGAGGCCGCGCACGCCATCGCCGACTGCGTGGTGGTCGGTACGCGGGAGGTCGGGGACCACACCACCGTCTTCGCCCAGGTACGGCGGTTCACCGCCGACGAGTCCGCCCAGCCGCTGTTGTACGGGCGGCGCCGCTACGCACGCTGGTCGGACGCCACGGCGGCCGCCAAGGAAGGAGCCGGCCGTGTCGGCACGTGACCCCCTGCCCGATCTCCTGATCGCCATCCCGGTGGTCATCCTGGTGTGCCAGGCGGGCGCCCAGCTGTTCCGCAGGTTCGGCCAGCCGCCGGTCATCGGTGAGATCACCCTCGGCATCATGCTGGGGCCGTCGCTGCTGGGCTGGGTCTCGCCCGCGGCACAGGCCTGGCTGTTCCCCGAGTCCGTGATGCCATTCATCAGCGCCTTCGGCAACATCGGCCTGCTGGCCTTCATGTTCCTGGTCGGCCTCGAACTGGATCTCGGCACATTGCGCGGCCATCGCGGGACCGCGGTCGCGGTCAGTCAGGCGAGCATCGTCCTGCCGCTGGTCCTGGGCTCGTTGCTGGCCCTCGCGATGTTCGGCTCGTTCGCGCCGCCCGGCGTGGGCCGGTTGCCGTTCGTGCTGTTCATCGCCGTGTCGATGAGCATCACCGCGTTCCCCGTCCTCGCCCGGGTCCTCACCGACCGGGGCCTGATCGGTACCCGGATCGGCTCGCTGGCCATGGCGTGCGCGGCGGTCGACGACGTGACCGCCTGGTGCCTGCTGGCGGCGGTGGTCGCGGTGTCGACGAGCGGTTCGCCGGCCGAGGCGCTGACGACGGCGGCGCTCGCCGCGGTCTTCCTCGCCGTCATGATCTACGCGCTGCGTCCGCTGCTCGCCCTCTGGGCGAAGCGGGCCGAGCGGATGGTGGACGGTGTGGTCCTCGTCGTCCTCTTCAGCGGCCTGTGCCTCTCCGCACTGGCCACCGACAAGATCGGTGTGCACGCGCTGTTCGGCGCCTTCGTCTTCGGTCTGGTCACTCCTCGGGGATCCAGGGGCATCGAACGCTGCACGGCTCGGCTGCGCGCGTTCTCGGTTCCCGTGCTGCTGCCGCTGTTCTTCGTCGCCACCGGGCTGCGCACCGATGTCTCACTGCTGGCCGGCGACCCGGTCCAGTGGCTGTGGGCGCTGGCCGTGCTCGCCGTCGCGATGATCGGCAAGTGGGGCGGGAGCACGGGCGGGGCCCGGCTGGCGGGTCAGTCCTGGCGCGACTCCCTGGCGATCGGGGCACTGATGAACTGCCGGGGACTGACCGAGCTGGTGGTGCTGAACCTGGGGCTCGAACTCGGTGTGATCGGGCCCGATCTGTTCACCATGCTGGTACTGATGGCGCTGATCACCACGGGCCTCACGTCGCCGGCCCTCTCCTGGATCCGGCGCGAGAAGTTCCGCGGTTCCGAACGGACGGAGTCCGGGCCGCCGGCCCGGGACGACGCGGAGCCGGCGACGGCCGGCGGAGCGGACCTGGAGCGGGACCAGGCCCTCGAACCCACCGCTGCCCGGTGACCGCGCGGACGCGCCATGGCCGTACCCACCGGTCTCCCGGGAAGTACCGCCATGGCGCCGTCCACGATCCGCATCCGTCCCGAGTGGCGGGTCACGCCGCCGTCGCGACCCGGGTGACCGGGGCTTCGACGGCCGGGGGGTGCGGGGCCGCGGTGGCCCGCACCCACCGCTCGAGGGTGTCGGCCGCGGCGCCGGAGTCGATCGCCCGGCCCGCCGCTTCCACCGCCCAGCCGAGGCGTTCGGTGACGGTACGGCCCCCGGTGGGTTCGCCCGCCACGAGCGCGGCGCCCGCGGAGAGCAGGACCGCGTCCCGGACCGGGCCGCGCTCGCCGTCGAGGACGCGCCGGGCGACGGTCGCGTTGTACGCGGCGTCCGCCCCCCGCAGTGCCTCCAGCGGCGCGAGCGCGATCCCCACGTCGCGCGGGTCGAAGCGCTCCCGCCTGATGTCCCCGTCGTCCACGGTCAGCACGGTCGACGTGGTGGTGACGGTGAGTTCATCGAGCCCGTCGTCGCCCCGGAAGACCAGGCCCCGGCCGCCGGCCCGGGACAGCGCCCCCGCGATCAGCGGCAGCAGCCGGGCGTCGGCGACCCCGACCGCCTGCGCGGTGGGCGCCGCCGGATTGGTCAGCGGGCCCAGCGCGTTGAAGACGGTCGGGATGCCGAGCTGCTTGCGCGGCCCCGCCGCGTGGCGCATCGCCGGGTGGAAGTCCGGCGCGAAGCAGAAGGTGATGCCCGCCTCGTCGACCACGGCGGCGATCCGCTCGGGCGGCAGCCGCAGGGTGACGCCCAGTGCCTCCAGGACGTCGGCGGAGCCGGAGGCCGAACTCGCCGCACGGTTGCCGTGCTTGACGACCCGTGCCCCCGCTCCCGCCGCGACGATCGCGGACATCGTGGAGATGTTGACCGTGTGTGCGCCGTCGCCCCCGGTGCCCACCACGTCGACGGTCCTCCCCGGCACGTCGATGTGTACGGCATGGGCCAGCATGCCGTGTACGAGCCCTTCGAGCTCGCCCACGGTCTCGCCCTTGGCCCGCAGGGCCACCAGGAAGCCGGCGATCTGCGCGTCGGTCGCCCGGCCCCGCATCACCTGGTCCATCACCCAGGTGGTGTCGGCGGCGGTCAGATCCCGGCCGTCGAGCACCTGCCCCAGCAACGGGGGCCAGCAGCGGTCCTGTTCGGGTGTCGTGGCGCTCACTGGTCTTCTCCTTCTTCGGGTCAGTCGCTCGGCGTCGGGGTCGGCGCCGGGTGCCACGGGTCGTCCAGCATCGACGCCGGGGCGGGCTTGGTGCTGGGGTGCCACGGGTCGTCCAGCGTCGACGCCGGAGCGGACTCGGTGCTGGGGTGCCACGGGTCGTCCAGCAGGGTGGCAGCGGTGACGGAGTAGGAAGTGCCGTGGTCCCCCGGGCCGTTGTCTCCGACGGTCTGCACGGTGGCGAATATCGCCGCACCGGCGAGCGTCACGACAACGGTCTTCTGGATCTTTCCGGTGATCGCGTCGAGCTTCATGATTTCTTCCCCCCATATGAACTGCTGCGGTTCGTTCCGACAACCAGAACATTAGGAAGGGCCGGTTTCGATGCATTATCGCCAGGACTTCCCACCCTACGACCCGACAATAAAATTGATATAACCGCTGTTCAACCCCAATCCGGACCGGAACATTCCTGCCACCGGGAAGGCGGGGCCGAAGGGATCACATGCGATCTGCGAGGGGCGGATCGCATAAATAGACCGACGGCATATTGAACGGATTCACCCACTCCGCCGATCCTCATAGAATTAAACGTCCGGTCGACCCGGACCGTGAGTTCCGCATATCGGTCTCCCGTGCGGGGCCGGCCCGGCGGGCGGCCGTCAGGAAGTTGTCCAGGAGCCGCAGCCCGCCGACGGTGGTGATGGACTCGGGGTGGAACTGCACCCCTTCCACGGCGAGCGTGCGGTGCCGCAGCCCCATCACATAGCCGTCGTCCTGGGCGTGCGCGGTGGCGATCAGCGGGGGCGGCAACGGTTCGTCGGCGATCAGCGAGTGATAGCGCGTGGCGGTCATGACCGGCTCCAGTCCCTCGAACACCCCGGCGCCGTCGTGGCTCACGAGGCTGGTCTTGCCGTGCTTGAGCCGCTCGGCGACCGTGACCCGGCCTCCGTACGCCAGACAGATCGCCTGGTGGCCCAGGCAGATGCCGAGCAGCGGCACGGACCCGGCGAAGGTGTGCACCAGCTCCACGTGTCCCGAGTCGGCCGCGTGCCCGGGCCCCGGGCCGAGGACGACCGCGTCGGGCCGCAGGCCGGCGAGCTGCTGCGGGGTGCGGGTGCGCGACCGGACGACGTCGGTGTCGGCGCCGAGGGTGCGCAGGTACTGGTCGATGATGTGGGTGAAGCTGTCGTACGCGTCGACGAGCAGGACCTTCACGGCAGCAGCTCCTCACCGGTCAGCGCCCAGTAGGCGGCTCCCATCTTGTGCAGGGTCTCCCGCCACTCGGCCCCGGGGGACGAGTCGGCGACGATGCCCGCGCAGCTCTGGGTGGAGTAGGTGCCGCTGCGGCCGTCGTGCACGATGGTCCGGATGCACAGGGCGAGTTGGCTCCAGCCGCGCAGGTCGACGAGGCCGACGGCGCCCGCGTACATGCCGCGCGGCTCGCTCTCCAGCTCCTCGATGATCTCCATGGCACGGATCTTGGGGGCGCCGGTGACGGTGCCCGCCGGGAAGGTCGCGCGCAGCACGGACCAGGTGTCGTCCTCGGGGGCGAGGGTGCCCTCGACGGTGGAGACGAGATGGAAGACGTGCGAGTACGTCTCGACCGTCATCAGCCCCCGGGCCTCCAGCGTGCCGGGCAGGCAGACCCGGCCGATGTCGTTGCGGCACAGGTCGACGAGCATGACGTGCTCGGCACGCTCCTTCTCGTCGGCGACGAGCCGGGCGACCCGGGCCTCGTCCACGACGGGGTCCCCACTGCGCGGCGCGGTCCCGGCGATGGGCCGCATCACGACCGTGCCGCCCCCGGTCCGGAAGAGCACTTCGGGGCTGGCGCCGACAACGGTGCGCCCGTCGCGCGGGACGAGGTACATGTACGGGGACGGGTTGCGGCCGCGCAGCCGCCGGTAGACCTCGAAGGGTTCGAGGTCGGACTCGACGTCGATGCGGTGGCCGATCTGGATCTGGTAGATGTCGCCGACGCCGATGTGCTCCAGGCAGCGGTCGACCCGCGCGAGGAACGTCTCCTCGTCGCAGGTGTCCCGTACGGAGTGCGGCCGGGGCGCCTCGGGCAGGACCTCGGGGATCCGGCCGACCGCGGCGACCGCCGCGACGGTCTCCTCGGCCAGGTCGAAGGGCGCCGGGTCGGGAAAGGCGTCGCTGTGCGCGGTGAGCCTGCGCACGGCGTCCGGTTCCGGGCCGTACCAGATGGTCTCGCGGAACAGGCCGAGCACGATGTCGGGTTCGGCGTCGTCCCGGTCGCCCCGGTCGGGCAGTGTTTCCATGTGCCAGGCGGAGCCGTAGCCAAAGGTGGCGAGGAATCCGAAGGCGTAGCTGTCGTGGGGCCGGCTCGTCTCCACTGTGAACAGGGCCTGGACGGCACGCAGCACCTGCCAGACCTGGTCGCCGTGGAGCAGACCGCGTTCGTTGCCGGGCCGCGGGGTGAGGCCGAGCCCGTCGGCCGCCGTGAGGACCGCGGCCACGACGGCTTCGGCACCGTCGGCACGGATCCGGTCGGCGTAGACCCGGATCTCGGCGAGCAGTCCGTGGCCGACGACGGTGGCCCCGGGGGACTGCCCGGGGCCTTCGCGGCTCTCCAGCAGGAAGACGTCGTGCGCCGACCGCTCACGCAGCGCGGCATACAGGTCGAGCGGTTCGTGCGGGGCGAGGGTGGTCTCCTCCACGCGTACGGCGATGGGGCCCCGGCCGGGCCCTGCGGGCCGGGGCGGGCTGTCGAGCAGAGTGGTCACTGTCGTCTCATTCCTCAGCCGTATCGGCGCATCTCGTGGAAGAAGTCGTCCACCACGGCGAGTTCGCCGTCGGCGCGCAGGGTGTCGTAGATGTGTCTGCCGACCGCGAGATCCAGGACGCCGAGCCCGAAGGGCGAGAAGACGACGGTCCGGTCGTCGGGGATCTTCAGATCGCCGGTGAGCACGTCGTACAGGGTTCCGTCGATGAACTCCCGGTTGCCGCTGAGCCGTTCGGCGAGGTGCGGGGACGTCTCGGCCTTCAGGCAGTGGTCGATGTCGTCGACGACGTTGACGGCCGAGAGGATCACCTCGGGCGACAGGTCGCGCAACGACACGTGCAGCACCAGCGGGCTGTGGCCGAACCACGCCGGGTCGGTGACGTGCGGGGTTCCGGCGACGGTCGCGAAGACGATGACGTCGCTGGAGCGGATCAGCTGTTCGGGGTCGGTGTGCAGGGTCACCGTGCCGTTGTCGCCCTCGCGTTCCAGGTGCGTGGCGAAGCCCTTGGCGTGCTCGGCCGACAGGTCGTACACCCCGGTCTCCTCGAAGCTCCAGCCGGTGCCCACGAGGTACTGGTGGATGAACCGGGCGATCAGACCGGTCCCGAAGAAGCCGATGCGGCGCGGCCGCTCGCGCCCTTCGGTGAGCCTGGCCGCGGCCAGTGCCGCCGAGGCGGCGGTGCGGGCCGCGCTGATGATGGAGCTCTCCAGACAGGCCAGCGGATAGCCGGTCTCCGGATCGTTGAGGATGAGCACCGCGGAGGCCCGGGGTATCCCGGCCGCCACGTTCTCGGGAAAGCTGGAGATCCATTTGATGCCGTCGACGGGGGCGCCCCCGCCGAGGGAAGCGGGCAGGGCGATGATGCGTGAGGCGGGGCGGTCGGGGAAACGCAGGAAGTAGGACGGCGGGTTGACCGTGTCACCGGCACCATGCACGCGGTAGGCCGACTCGATCAACCGGACCACTTCCTCGTGCCGGCCGTCGAGGACTCGGTGCACTTGCGCGCCGGGGATCACGGCGAAGGAGGGCACCCCGGGGGTAGGCGGCATCACAGACTCCACAGTTCTCGGAAACTGAATCTCTGTGATGACGCTAGGCATCCGCCTTATCGGCGTGATATTGCCGGATTAATCGCCGGAACCCACCTCCGGGAAGTCACTGAGCTCCCGCGCGACCTCCTCCTGCCAGTGCGTGGCCCCCCTGCGGGTGAACAGCTCCTCCGCACCCAGGAGTTCGGTCCGGGCCTCCCCGTCCCGGCCCAGCTCCCGAAGAAGTACACCGAGCTTCAGCCGGATCGATCCCTCGACCACGGGACTGCCGAGCCTGCGGGCGACCTTGCGCCCCTGGACGTACGCGGCCTCGGCCGATTCGAGCGCGCCGAGCGCCACGCGGGCCTGGCCGAGACCGTACAGGGCGTGCGCGAGACCGTGGGTGTCGGCCTTCGCCCGGGACAGCTCCTCCACGCGCAGGTACGACGCCTCGGCCTCCTCCGCCCGCCCGGACAGGAGCTGCGCGCTGCCCAGCCGGTACAGGCACTGGGCGAGGCTGCGCGAGGCGCCGGGGTCCATGGACTCCGCGACCCGTACCGCGTCCCCGGCGTGGCCGAGGCTGGCCTCGTAGTTGCCCCGGTCCAGCTCCAGTTGGGCCATGTTCTGCAGGACGGACGACTCCGACGACAGGTCCCCGGCCTCGCGGAAGATGGGCAGGGCCTCGCGCAGCCGGTCCGCGGCCGCGTCGGGGTCGCCCTGGAGGCGGTGGACGACCGCGAGGTTCCGCAGGACCAGGGCCCGGCCCAGCCCCTCGTCCATGTCGCGGTACAGCTCCAGCGCCTCCTCGGAGCACGCCTTCGCCTCGTCCATGCTCTGCCGCATCAGCGCGGCGGCCCCGATGTGGTGCAGCATGACCGCCTGACCCAGGCGGTCTTCGGCGGTCCGGGCCGCGTCCAGCGCGTGTTCGGCGCAGCTCCGCCAGTTCTCCACGTAGCTGCGCGTCTCGAAGAGCACCGAGGCGGAGCCCGTGAGGTCCCAGGCGAGGTCGGCCATGCCCATCCGGGCCGCCTGCTCGACCATGCCCACCAGGCAGAGCCGCTCCGCCTCGAACCAGGCCAGGGGGTCCGCGAGCAGCTCCTCCAGCAGCTCCGTGTCGATGGCGCCCGGCTCGGTGCCGCTGTGCACGATGCCGAACTCCCCGCCGCTCTCCCGTCGGTGGGCCTCGCGCGCGATGGTCAGGGCGGTGCGGAAGACGCGACGGCAGGCGTCCTGCCAGGCCTCGTCCGACTCCTCGTCCCGGGCGCGCTCGCCCGCGTACAGACGCAGCAGGTTCTGGAAGCGGTACCGCAGCCGGCCGGTCGCGTCGACGCCCACGACCTCCAGGAACTGGGTGTCCACCAGGTCCTCCAGGAGCAGCTCCGCGTCGATCACGTCCACGTCGAGCAGCGCCGCGGCCACCCAGGACGTGAAGTCCGGTACGTCGGCGAGGCCGAGCCGCCGGTAGAGGCGAGCCGCGTCGGCGGAGAGGTAGCGGTAGCTGAGCTCGAATCCGGCCCGTACACGGGAATCGCCCTGGCTCAACTCGTCGAGCCTGCGTCGCTCGTCGCTGAGCCGCACCACCATGTGCCGCACCGACCAGTGCGGTTTGGACGCGAGGCGGGCGGCCCCGATGCGCAGGGCGAGCGGCAACCGGTCGCAGAGCTCGACCAGCCGGGCGGCGTCCGCGCGGGCGGCGGCGACCCGCTCCTCGCCGGTGATCTTGGCGACGAGTTCGATGGCCGCGTCGGGCGGCAGGACGCCCAGGTGGACGCGGGCCTCCTGCGGCCAGGTCACCAGCTGTTCCAGCTGGTCGCGGCTGGTGACGACCACACAGCTGGCACCACTGCCCGGCAGCAGCGGGGCCACCTGGGCATGGGTGCGCACATTGTCCAGGACGATCAGCGCGCGGCGGTCGGTGAGCAGGCTGCGGTAGAGCGCGATCCGCTCCTCCAGCGCCTCGGGGATCTGCTGCCCCGGCACGCCGAGCGAGCGCAGGAAGCGGCCGAGGACGTCGGCGACGGATGCGGGCTCGTGCTGCTCGTCGTAGCCGCGCAGGTCGGCGAAGAGCCGCCCGTCGGGGAAGTCGTCGGCGACCCGGTGTGCCCAGCGCAGGGCGAGGCCGGACTTGCCGACCCCGGCGACACCGGTGATCAGGCCGACGGTGGGCGTCTGGAGCGCGGCATCGGACGCGATCAGCAGCGCGTCCAGGGCCGCGAGTTCGGTCTCACGGCCGGTGAACCCCGGTACGTCCGGGGGAAGTTCGGAGGGGACCACGACGACCTCGGGCTGCGCGGACCCGGTCACGACGGATACCGGTCCGTCGGCCGGGGCCAGCGAAGGGTCGTCGCGCAGGATCAGGTCGTGCAGCTCCTGAAGGTCCGGTCCCGGTTCGAGACCCAGCTCCTCGATGAACTGCTCGCGCGCCTCCCGGTAGGACTCCATGGCCTCCGCGCGCCGGCCCGCCCGGTACTGGGCGAGCATCTGGTGGTACCGGGTCCGCTCGCGCAGCGGGTTCTCCTGTACGACACCACTCAGTTCGGGCAGCAGCTCGTAGTGGCGCCCCAGCGTCAGCTGGACGGCGGTGGCGTCGTCGTAGGCGTTGAGCCGGTACTCGCCGAGACGGTTGGCCTCCTCCTCGACGAGCAGCCCGGACACCCCGGCGAGCGCGGGCCCGCGCCACAGGTCGAGGGCGCGCCGGTACCGGCGCGCCGCATCGTCGAGACGTTGCTCCCGCGTGTCGGCCTCCGCCTGGGCGATGAGCTCGGCGAACTCCACCGAGTCGATGTAGTGGCTCTCGGCATCGAGGAGGTATCCCGGATGCGTGGTCACGATGGTGTCGTCGGTCGCGCCCTGCGCCTTGAACGTCTTGCGGAGCGCGGCGATGACGATGGCGATCTGGGTACGGGCGGTGGCGGGAGGGTTCCCGTTCCACACTTCGTGCACCAGCGTGTCCACCGGCACGGTTCGACCGGGATTGAGCAACAGCAGAGCAAGCGTGGTCCGTTGACGTGCCCCGCCGATGACCACCTTTCGCTCGCCCGACGTCACCATGAGTGGGCCAAGGATTTTGAACAAGAACCGTTCCCCCACCGGGCCTCCCGTTTCCCCCACCCCGAGGAATTCCGGGATCACAGTACCCGTCCAGGAGTTCGACACGGGTGATCGGCGGCGAACTCTCGGTGGCCGGTTTCCGGCTCCGGGCGCGGACGCGCCTCTCCGGAGCGGTTGCCTGTCATATGCAGTCACATCCGCACGCGTCCGACCGGCTCCGCCACGGACGGGACCACGGCCGAACGGGGCACGGCAGGCTCCCGTGCCCCGGACGGGACCACGGCCGAACGGGGCACGGCAGGCTCCCGTGCCCCGTACCCCTGCGCTTCCTTTTACTGCGGGGGGTTTCCGTGTTTGCGGGACGGTAGCTCGGCATGCTTGTTGCGGAGCATCGCCAGGGATTTGACGAGAACCTCCCGGGTTTCGGCCGGGTCGATGACGTTGTCCACGAGTCCTCGCTCGGCGGCGTAGTACGGGTGCATGAGTTCGGCCTTGTACTCCGCGACCATGCGGGTCCGCATCGCCTCCGGGTCCTCGGCCCGGGCGATCTGCCGCCGGAAGATCACATTCGCCGCACCTTCGGCGCCCATGACGGCGATCTCGTTGGTGGGCCAGGCGAACGTCAGGTCGGCGCCGATCGACTGGGAGTCCATGACGATGTAGGCGCCGCCGTACGCCTTGCGCAGAACGACGGAGATCCGGGGCACGGTCGCGTTGCAGTACGCGTACAGCAGTTTGGCGCCGTGGCGGATGATCCCGCCGTGCTCCTGGTCGACGCCCGGCAGGAAGCCGGGGACGTCCAGGAGCGTGATGACGGGGATGTTGAAGGCGTCGCACATCTGCACGAAGCGGGCGGCCTTCTCGGACGCGCCGATGTCCAGCACCCCGGCCAGGGACTGCGGCTGGTTGGCCACGATGCCGACGACCTGACCGTCGAGCCGCGCCATCGCGCAGACGATGTTGCGGGCCCAGCGCTCGTGGATCTCCAGGTAGTCGCCGTCGTCGACGAGTTCCTCGATGACCTTGTGCATGTCGTACGGCCGGTTGCCGTCGAGGGGAACGAGGTCGAGAAGGCCGTCATTGCGGCGGTCGGCGGGGTCACGCGTGGGCTGGACGGGCGGGTTCTGCCGGTTGTTGGAGGGCAGCATCCCGATCAGGTAGCGGACCTCGGCGATGCAGGTCTCCTCGTCGTCGTACGCGAAGTGCGCGACGCCCGAGGTCTCCGCGTGCACGTCCGCGCCGCCCAGCCCGTTCTGGGTGATCTCCTCACCCGTGACCGCCTTCACGACGTCCGGACCGGTGATGAACATCTGCGAGGTCTCACGCACCATGAACACGAAGTCGGTCAGCGCCGGGCTGTAGGCCGCCCCGCCCGCGCACGGGCCGAGCATCACACTGATCTGCGGGATCACACCCGAGGCCCGGGTGTTGCGCTGGAAGATCCCGCCGTACCCCGCGAGCGCGCTCACGCCCTCCTGGATACGGGCGCCCGCGCCGTCGTTCAGCGACACCAGCGGCGCACCCGCCGAGATGGCCATGTCCATGATCTTGTGGATCTTCGTGGCATGGGCCTCGCCCAGCGCACCCCCGAAGATCCGGAAATCATGCGCGAAGGCGAAGACGGTCCGGCCGTCGACCGTGCCCCAGCCGGTGACCACACCGTCCGTGTACGGCTTCTTCTCCTCCAGACCGAACCCCGTCGCCCGGTGCCGGCGCAGCTGCTCGACCTCGCAGAAGGTGCCCTCGTCGAAGAGGAGCGTCAGGCGCTCGCGCGCGGTCAGCTTGCCCTTGGCGTGCTGCGCCTCGGTCGCCTTCTCGCTCGGCCCGCTGCGGGCCAGTTCACGCAGGGCGTGCAGTTCCATTACGCGCCCCCGGACATCGGCCGGGGCAGGCGGGGCGGCGGGCTCCGTGGTGCTCACGGAGGCGGAGGGGTCGATCGTCGTCGTCATGGCGGGTCCCTTCACTGCCAGCTGAGCGGAGCGTTGTAGCGATCCGCGTACCGCCACCACCGCGACCCGGCGACGGCCAGTTCCTCGGGCGGTTCCGCCCGTTCGGCCTGCAACGCGAGCAACACGACGGTGAGCGCGGCCAGTTCCTCGTCGGTGGCCTGCCCCCGTTCGACACTCAGCGCGATCTCGGAGCTGTCCGAACTGCCCATCTCACCCTCCTTCGCCTCCGGGGAGTTCACGACGGAGAACTCCCCGGCCCTTCAGGGGACGACGGATTCCTTGCGAGGGGCTACGCGGCTCCTATGCCGGGGAGGCCATCACGTCCTGCGGTTGGAGCGCCCAGGAGGCGCGGTTCAGCGGCACAGGGCCGTTTCCACGACCCTGTCGACACGCTCCCTGGCTGCCTCGTCGGTCAGCTGCATGGTCACCGCGACGTTGGCGGCGCGGCCGTCGTCGGTGGCGCCGCCCCGGGTCTCGTATCCCGGGAAACTGCCGCCGTGGCCCCAGTAGAGGCCGCCGCCGCAGGACAAGGGCAGTGGCTTGCTCACGAGCCCCAGCCCGTAGCGGGCGCCGGGGCCGAAGGTTTCTTCGGCGGGGACGGTGGCGTTACGCATCTCGGCGAGCTGGGCCGCCGGGAGGAGGCGGCCGGACAGGAGCGCGCCGAAGAACCGGTTGAGATCGGAGTCGGTGGAGATCAGCTGACCGGCCGCCCACGCCCAGGAGGGGTCCATCTCCGTGATGTCCTGCAGAGGCGCGCCTGCCGAATCCTGGTAGTAGCCCTTGGGATGGCGTTCCCGGATGGTCGCGTCACCGGGCGCGGGGAAGTAGGTGTGGCGCAGCCCGATGCGCTTGATGACGCGCCGGTCCATCTCCTTGGCGAGGGGGCGGCCGGTGACCTTCTCGACGATCAGTCCGGCCAGCACGTAGTTCGTGTTGCTGTACTTCCAGTCCTTCCCGGGGTCGAAGTCGGCCTTGTGCTGGAGCGCGATGCCGAGAAGCTCGTGGGGGTCGTAGTACCGGACGTCGTCGCCGAGGTAGTCGGTGTAGTTGGGAAGTCCGCTCGTGTGCTGGAGGAGCTGGCGGACGGTGATGCGGCGTCCGTCGATCCCCTCCCCGCGTACGAGGCCCCGCAGGTAGGTGTCGACCGTGGCATCGAGGTCGATCTTCCCCTCACCGACCAGTTGCAGCACGACCACCGCGGTGAACGTCTTGGTGTTGCTGCCGATCCGCACCTGCCCGTCCCTGGGCACCTTCGAGCCGGTGGCCAGATCGCCCACCCCCGCGGTGTAGGTACGGCTGTGGCCCGCACGGTCCTTGACGCCGGCCAGCGCGGCGGGCAGGCCGTCGGATCGCACCAGCGCGTTCAGACCCCGTTGGACGTTTTCCGGCCCGGCGGCGGACGCCGCGGGCGGCGCCAGGACGCCCATCGTCATGACGCCCACGACCACCGCGGCCGCGGCCGCCACGGCTCCGCGCCGACCGCCCCGCCGCCGCTCGGAAGAACGGAACCTCTGCCATGCCTGCTCACGCACGTGCCAACTCCTACGGAAACTCGGGAAACCGGCGCTGTGCGCCGGGCCCAACATTTCCGGATGCGACCGCCCGGGGCGATCCTGCTGACCGCCCGGCTCAGGTAGGGCTACCCCCCGGTGCGCACAGCCGAAGAGGAAAGAGCAGGGGCGGCGGTCCTCGCACGCCTCGCGGCCCGGAAGCGGTGAACGGCCCGACCCGCACCGATTGCCAGGACCGCCCAGATGACAACCTCGGCCAGCACGGTTTCCCGCGCGAAAGCGACGCCCGGCCGGGGCGGCAGCACGATCATCTGCACTGCGCCACCCACGGGCACCGTCAGCCCGGCGAGCAAGCCGGTCACGCCGGGACGCTCGATGGCCGCACCCACGACACCCAGAACGGATCCGAACAGCACGCTCGCCGCCCACCACATGAGCATCTCCGGCCAGTACCAGCCGATCGGTTCGTCCCGGACCAGCGCGTCCATCAGGTAGTACGCCGCTGTGGCCGCGACCAGCGCGAGCGCCGCCGCCGGAGCACCTCGCGTCCACGTCCTGGCCAGCCACCCCATCACCACGGCGAGCGCTGCCCACGCCCAGCCGAGACCCACGAGCAGACTGAGCACCTTGGCGGCGCCGGCCCAGACCGTACCCGCCAGTGGGGCGCCGAGAGTTGTGTACGGCGAGGAGAGCGCGTTGGCGAGCGAGGTGGCCGCACCGAACCCGGCCCCTGTCGCAAGGCCGAGCATCATGATCTTCATTCCATGAGCATACTCAGTATGCCGGTGGCGCCCAGGTGGCCCCGACCGTCCGGACCCGCCATGGCTACGGGCGCTGCGACGGGACCGGTGGGAGCTTGGGCCAGCGGGCGAGCATGCGTTGACGCATGTCCGTGCTGAGCCTGCTCAGGCCGCTCAGGTCGGCGCGGTCGGCAGTCGTCCGGCCGACGACTCCGAGCCGGTGGACGAGCCGTTGCCGGGCGGTCGCGGTGCCCCACTTCCAGTCCCGGTCCGGGATCCGGGCCAGGTGGTCGGTGGTTCCGCGATGAGCCTTCTGGACCAGCGCGTCGCCTCGTAGCAGCCAGCCGGCGCACGCGTCGGCGAGGTCGTCGTGGAGTTCGGTGCCGGTCGCGGTGTGCCATGCCGTGCGGTAGGCGGCCTCCGCCCGGTCCAGCAGCGGAGCTGATGCCGCGGTGACACACCAGCACGTCGGGAAGCCGATGCGCAGATAGGCGAGCTCCATCAGTCCGCTGCCCAACGAAGCCTGTTCGAAGTCGATGAACCTGATCCCGTCGGCGGTGTGCAGGTCATTCCCGGGACACGGATCCCCGTGGAGAAGGGCGTGCCCCGATTCCTGGCCGAGCCGGTGCACGAGGTCTTCGAGCTCGCCGGACACGCCGGGCGCGACGGGGGCGTCAAGAGCCTGGGCCAGCCCGAGGAAGGATTCGACATCGGCCTCGCCCGGACCCAGCCAGCGGGGAAGCACTCCGGCGTCCTCCGGCCGGGCAGCGGCGTGCAGCCGGGCCAGCGCCGCCGCGTAGTCGACGATCCAGTCGCCGGGCGGGCGTCGGTGGTCCAGATACTCCAGGACCAGCATCCGCTCACCGGGATCGGTGCCCAGCAGCGCCGGCACCACGGGCTCGTCGGCCCGGGCGGCGAGCCGCAATGCGGCGACCTCGCGGGCGTACCGCTCCTCGGCGTCGGGACCGTCGACGAACTGCTTCACCACCGCCGGTCCCCCGGCCAGCTCCACGCGCCACACATGTGAGCGCGGGCTGCTGTCCAGACGCCGAGAGCGCCTGGGAGTGCCCAACTCTGCCCGTAACTCGTCCCCGAACCGCATTCGCGACCGCATGGGGGCTCATCCTTCCACGCGGGCGAACGCCGCGCGGAGCGCCCGGCCCGGAAGCGGGCACGCGGGCACGCGGGCACGCGGGCACGCGGGCACGCGGCGAGCACGTGGCTGCGATGCCTCGACGAGCGTGCCGCTGCCGGCGGCGGTCAGCCGAGCCAGTGGCCGTCGCGCATGAGGTCGCGCCCCTGCAGTTCGTTCGCCTCCCGCCAGGCATGGATGCGCCGCGGCCGGATCAGGAAGTACTGGTAGGGCTGGTCGAGCTCGCGCGGGTCGAACCCGGTCCTGGCGGCGAACGCGTCGCCCGCCTCCGGGCCGAGGCCGGCGACGTCCACCGGTTCGGCGGTGCCGTCGACGATGACGACGTCGCGGGTGGGCCCGAGGCTGAGTCGCGCCCGGCCGTCCGCGAGGAGGTTGCGGCCGGTGATCGAGGCGCGTGGCGTCGAGATGAGGAACGCGGTCCCGTCCCAGAGGTACGAGAGCGGGATGAGGTAGGGGCCGCCCGGGGAGCCCGATGTCGCGATCCAGAGATCGACGTCGCTCTCCAGCCTCGCGCGAGTGTCCCGCAGCCTTTCCTCAAGTCCACGCGGCGGCGCGCCCGTCATGCTTCCTCCAGTTGCTTCGTGGCGAGCCCCTCCCCTAGAGGAAGGGGATCGCGGTGCGGTGGCCCGGAGCCTACCGGCTCCCCGGCGGGCAGGTCGGGGAGGACTGACGGGCAGCAGTGGCGCATCAAGGCGTGGTCGCCGTCGCTGCGGCCTCCCATGCGAACCCGTCCGGGTCGGTGAAGGGGCCGGCATCGCTGCCGATCAGGAGGCCGTGCGATCCGGTGCCGTCGGGAGAGACGCCGACGTCCTTGGCCAGGGCACGGCGCCTGTACAGCGCCGGCTTGACGGGACTCGCCCCGGCAGCGAACTCGACGTACATGCGGCTGAAGCTCTTCGCCACGACAAGGCCCTGGTCGACGTAGAACCGCTTGCTCGCGACCACGTCCGCGACGCCCAGCAGGAGCACGATCTCGTCGATCTGCCGGGTGGCGGGGCCGGTGTCCTTCTTCGCCGAGGTCGCGACCTTCCAGATCGTCCCGTCCGGGGCCTGCACGACGCCGCCGTAGCCCCAGAGCGACTTCGCGGCAGGCTTCAGCGGCGTGGCGCCCGCGTCGAGTGCGGCGTCGATGAGGCTGTCCACGTTGGCCGGCTGGGACACCGTGAGCGAGAGCGTGAACCCGCGGAAGCCGGTTGTGGGTACCTCCGAGGCCCGCAGGCGGATCTGGGTGTCCAGACCGAAGGCGGTGGTGTAGAAGCGGTTGGCGGCCGTGGGGTCGGCCACCTCAAGGGTCACGGTTTCGATGGTTGCCATGTCCCTCACGCTAGTTACGGCCCGGCGACCGGTGCTTCTCGATTCCTGATCGGTTCGGTCCGGGCTGCCGCAGGATGGCTCAGCGGAGTTCCTGGATGCGGACCAGGTTGCCCGCGGGGTCGCGCAAGGCGCAGTCGCGGATGCCGTACGGCTGCTCGGTCGGCTCCTGGACGACCTCGGCGTCGGCGGCCTGCACCTTCTCGAAGGTCCCGTCGAGGTCCCGGGTGGCCAGCAGGATCCAGCCGTAGGTGCCCTTGGCCATCATCTCGGCAATGGTGCGGCGCTCGTCCTCGGTGATCCCGGGGTCGGCGGCCGGCGGTGCCAGGAGGATGGACGTACTGGGCTGTCCGACGGGACCGACCGTGATCCAGCGCATCTTGCCCTGTCCGACGTCGCTGCGTACCTCGAAGCCGAGGACGTCACGGTAGAAGACCAGGGACGCGTCCGGGTCGTCGTGCGGGAGGAAGCTCGTGTGAATGGAGATGTCCATAACGATCAGGGTAGGCGCGGCTCCGTGAATCGCACTTCGCGAATCCCGCTCGGCGACCACAGCACTTGACCTCAACTGAACTTGAGGTATCAGAGTGCTCCCCATGAACACCGAAACCGCAGACATCAAAGCCATCGAACACATCGTGGCCACCGTCGAACACGCTCAGCGGGCCAAGGACGTCGAGGGGTTCCTCGCGCTCTTCCATCCCGATGCCGTCTGGACGACCGCCCATGGCAAGGTCCTCATCGGCCTCGACGCGATCGCCGAGTTCACCCGCGTCATCCTTCCCAATTCGAACTGGGACGGCGAGGTGACGTACGAGGCAGTGCACACGGAGTTCCTGCGGCCCGATGTGGCGGCCGTCAAGGTCCGGCAGCTCTACCGCTCGGCAGAGGGCGACTCGGAGGGCACCCCGCTGTACGTCATGACGAAGCAGGGTGACGGGACCTGGCTGCTGCACGTCGGCCAGAACACCGAAGTACGGGTCGGCTGAGAGCCCGTCCGAGCGCTCGTGCGCGGAACCGGGCCGTTCCGGCGACCGGACTTCATCCGGCGTGCATAAGCGCAGGCCGGAGCGGTGCATGGGGCGCGCATGTGGGCATACATGACCGCCCATCGGCGCATCGCCGCCGGGCGTTCCGTACCGCCTCCCCGAGGGCCCATGGTTGGTCCACGGCACCCCGGACCTCCGGGGCTTGCCGCTCCATCCCCCTCGAAGGAGTAATCACCCATGTCCGCAACCTCTCCCCTGCGTGTCCGTGCCGCCGCCATCGGTCTGAGTGCCATGGCCCTGATGACCGTTGCCGCCGCCACCGCCCCGAGCGGTCAGGCCGCCCCCGCGGCCGGCGGCCGGCCGGCTGTTGCCGCCGCCGTCACCACCTTGAAGTTCGTACGGAACACCGCTGACCCTCAGAACTCGCGTCTGCTGGTGGTACGCGACAACAAGACGCAGGCCGTCTTCCGCGCCGGCTCCGGACTCGGCCGCAACCACGCCAAGGGGCGTGACGAATGCGCCTCGGCCAAGGGATGGCTGCCCGTCGGCACGTACACCGTCGGCGCCCGTCAGACCCGCTACAACGGCAACTTCATCAAGGGCTACGCCATCCCTCTGAGCAACAAGACGTGCAAGAACGGCCGGACCACACGTACGGAACTCTTCATCCACAGCGAGATGACCCGTACCGGAGGGCAGGGCAGCACCGAGAGCCGGCGCTGGGACGGTGTGGGCGACTACAAGTCCGCGGGCTGTATCAAGCTCGCCCCGGAGGACATCAAGAAGCTCTTCCGCAACCTCGGCCGGGGCGCGGCCCCCAACCGTCTCGTCGTCGTCTGACATCGGGAGCGGGTGTGTCCGGGCCCGCGGGCCCGGACACACCCGCTGCTGTCAGCGCCCCGGCAACTTCTCCTGCAACCAGTCGAAGACGACATCGCAGTGCTGCTGCGGGGCCATCGGGGAGCAGTGCAACTGCGCTCCGGTGGCCGCGGTGAGTTTCACGTAGTCCTTGGGGGACGTCAGCCTGTCGAACATCCGGCGCGGCTGTCCGGGATAGAACTGCTCGTACTCGTAGTCGAGGACCAGGGTGGGCATCGTGATGCGGTCCACGACGCTCGTGAGCGTCAGTGACTCGATGCGTTTGGCGGGGGTGTAGAAGTCGGTGAAGACCTTGCCCTCGCGGGCGGCGAGCATCGCCGGGACGGAGAAGGGTTCGAAGCGCTTCTTCATCGTCGCGGCATCGGCCGCGGGCAGCTCGGGGACGACTTCCTTGTTCCAGATGTCGTTGGTCTCCGTCCTGCTCGGGGTGAGGATCTTCCGGATCTCCGGCGGGAAGCCCAGCCAGGGTTCCAGGCATCCGGGCATCGCCACCAGCGCGGCGATCCGCTTCTCGAAGGCCGCGGCGCGGGGAGCCAGGTTGCCCGCCATGCTCAGCCCGGTCAGGGCGATCCGGTCGGCGTCCACGTCGGAACGGGCGACCAGCCAGTCGACGAGCGCCGTGACCACCGTTTCCCAACGCGGCGTGAAGACCACGCGGTTCACGAAGAGCAACTGCCCCTGGCCCGGCCCGTCGTACACGAGGGCGTTCCAGTCACGCTCCAGGGCGGCCGAGACGCCGTAGGCCCACATGTCGACGTTCTGCCCGTCGCTGCCGTTCGTGAGGATCACGGTGGGCCGCTGCTTGCCGGAGTCGTCGGGGCGGAAGAACCACACCGGCAGCGGGGTCCTCCCGTACGGGACGTCCGACGTCACCGGCACCGGGTCGCTCAGCTCACAGAACGTGTCCCAGGCGCCGCGCCCGGCCTTGTACAGCTGCTCCTCGTCGGCGGGGGCGTCGGAGCCGAGGACGAAGAACAGCGCCTGGGCGTAGTACTGCGCGGCCCGCAACGCGCGAAAGCGCCTGGTCTGCCGGTCGGGCTCGCTGCCTTCGGGCGCCCTCATCAGCTGGTCGCCGAGCTTCTTGAAGGTCTCGACGTACGTCTGCGCGGTGAGGCCGGCCTTGTTGATCGCGTTCACGGCGGTGAGCACCTCGCCCACCTCGCTGCCGCCGAACCCTGCCCCGCCGAGGGCCCACAGGCCATTGAAGTTGAACGCCGGGTCGTGGAAGAGCGTCATCACCCCGGGCGCGGCACCCGCCGACGAGCCGGTGGCCGACGCCGTGGGCCTGGGCGAGGGCCCTTGCGCGGAGGAGGCTCTGTTCACGGGCGTGCAACCGGCAGCGAGCGCGACCCCGGCCCCACCGACGATCCCGGTGAGCGCGGTGCGCCGGCTCAACCGGGATGCCTCCTGCGATACGTGAGTCATACCGGCGACCGTAGGAGCCGCGCTTCCCGCACCTCCCCGCACGACACAGGTCGTTCCCCCGAACAGCCTGGAACACGCGGAGCCGTTCGCCCATGGCGGGTTTGGTGCAGGTCTCCCGCCCCGAGGCAGCGGGGGGCTGTGAGCGAAGCCGTCCCGCGATCAACATTTCTCACACAAGAATGTTCATTCAAACCTACACATGGTAGAAATTGAGGCATGGGTGTCGCCAATCGTTTGGACCTGACCCTGCGATTGGTGCAGGGCTCCGACCGGGTTTCCGTGTCGGAGCTCTCCCATCGCCTGGGCGTCTCGGAGATGACTGTGCGCAGGGACCTTGACACGCTGGAGCGTCAGGGCCTGGTGCGAAGGGTGCATGGTGGTGCTGTCGCCACCCGTCCGCGTGAGGAGGACGCGGGATTCTCCGCGCGGGAGCCGTGGCAGGCGGCCACCAAGGACCGCCTGGGTGCGGCCGTGGCCGCGCTCGTGGAGCCGGGATCGCGGGTGCTGCTCGACGCGGGGACCACGACCGTGCACGTCGCCGAGCACCTGGCCGCCCGGGCCCCGCTGACGGTCGCTGTGCTCAGCCTGCAGGCGGCACTGAGCCTGGCCGACCGGCCCGGCATCGACCTGCTGGTCGTGGGGGGCCGCTCCCGTCCCGCCGAACGCTCCCTCGTCGGACCGCTGGCGC
Source organism: Streptomyces sp. NBC_01591 (assembly GCF_035918155.1). Taxonomy (NCBI): domain Bacteria; kingdom Bacillati; phylum Actinomycetota; class Actinomycetes; order Kitasatosporales; family Streptomycetaceae; genus Streptomyces; species Streptomyces sp. NBC_01591. The sequence goes on along the minus strand of NZ_CP109328.1, from coordinate 401,032 downwards.
TGCGCACCCTGGAGTCCCTGGCCTTCGACTGCTTCGTGATGTCCATCGGCGGTGTGCACGCCGAACACGGCTGGTCGGAGTTCTCACTGGACGACGCGGCCGTCAAGCAGGTCGGACTCACCCGGGCCACCCGCACGATCGCGGTGGCGGACGCGACCAAGCTGGGAGTGCGCGCGTTCAGCCGGGTCGCACCCCTCGACGCGGTGCACCGCTTCGTCACCGACAAGGCGGCCGAGGACGCCGCCACCCACCCCAGTGGCCCGGAGACCCTGGAGGCCCTGCGGGACGCAGGCGTCGACAGCCTCCTGGTCTGAATCCACCGTCCCCAAGGAGTGATGAACGCCCATGACCGACGTTCCACGCGCACTGATGATTCTCGTCGCGGGCCCCTACCGTTCAGGCACCGACGACGACCCCCGCAAACTCGAAGCCAACGTGCGGGCTATGAACGAAGCCGCTCTCGTCCTGTTCCGCGCCGGGCACCTGCCCGTCACCGGCGAAGCCCTCGCCCTGCCGCTCCTGGAGACAGCCGGCAGCACCGGCCCTCACGACGCGCTCTTCCAGGAGATCTTCCACCCCGTCGCCGAGCGGCTGCTCTCCCGCTGTGACGCGGTCCTGCGGATCGGCGGCCCCTCCGAGGGGGCGGACCGGATGGTCGCCCAGGCCCTTGCGCAGGGCAAGGACGTCTACACCGGCCTCGCCGCCGTTCCCGACGCCCGATGACCGCCGGCGTCGACACCCCCGACCGGCGCGGTCGCACCGGCCTGGACCAGCACGGCCGCGACCTCACCGGCAACCCGCACGTGCGGATCCGCGAGGTGGAGCTGCTCTCCAGCGACTGGTACGTCCTGCGGAAGACCACCTTCGACTACCAGCACGGTGACGGGCACTGGAGCCGCGAGCAGCGCGAGACCTACGACCGTGGTGACGGGGCAACCATCCTGCTCCACAACACCGACCGGCGCACCGTGCTGCTGACCCGTCAGTTCCGCCTCCCCGCCTATGTCAACGAACATCCCGACGGGATGCTGCTCGAAACCGCTGCCGGGCTGCTGGACGGCGACAGCCCGGAAGAAGCGATCCGCCGGGAGGCCGCCGAAGAGACCGGACACGCTGTCGGCACCGTCGAGCACGTCTTCGACGTCTATATGAGCCCCGGCTCGGTCACCGAGCGCCTGCACTTCTTCGCTGCCCCCTACGACACGGCCGACATCCCCGCCGGCACCGGCGGCGGGATCGCCGCCGAAGGCGAAGACATCACCACCGTGGAGCTGCCCTTCACCGAGGCACTCGACCGGATCCGCAACGGCACGATCGCCGACGCCAAGACGATCATGCTGCTCCAATGGGCCGCCCTGGACGGACCGTTCGCGCCATGAGCGCGGTGAAGATTCGCGTACGTACCCTTCATGGCCGGGGCAGTGCGATAGAGGCGAGGAAGTCGTCGAGCATGGCGATCTGTACGGCCTCGGGGAACCGGCCGGGGTCGAAGAGGGCCTGGACGACGAGCCCATGGGTGAACGCGACCGCGGTGGCGGCGAGTTGCTCCGGGTCGGTGGCCGGCGGAAGCTCGCCCAGGCCGCGCGCGGCTTCGAAGTGCGGGCGGATCGCCGAGCGCATCCGGGTGTAGCGGTCGGCCTGGTCCGCGGCCAGCCCGTCGTCGGCGAGGGCCAGATCCCAGGAACTGACCCAGATGCGGTTGCGGGCGGTGTCGCCCGCGGTCAGCGGCAGGATGTCCAGCAGCATGGCTCGCACGGTGGCGAGGCCCTCGGTGGGGCGGTCGCGGCGGGGACGTTCCGCGGTGCGCTTCTCCAGCAGATCCAGGGCATGCTCGATCAAGGCCCGCTTGGCCGGGAAGTAGTGCATGAGCATCCCGGTCGAGACGCCCATCGCGGCCGCGACGGTACGCAGGGTCAGCCCACCGAATCCCTTGTCGGCGAGTACGTGCCACACCGCCCGGGACACGTCGTCGCGGCGGGCTTCACGGTCTCCAGGTGCGGGCGGCATGCTGCTACCTTACGTACCGAACGCTTGTTACGTACCCAGGGACGAGGTATCCGTGTTCACACTTCCGCTCGGCGAAACCGCTCAGCTCCGCCCTCTGGAACCCTGGCACGCGCAGGAGTTCCTCACCCATATCGACCGCGCACGGCCCTACGTGGACCCTTGGATACCCTGGGCGACGTTCAGCACCGATCTCGCTTCCGCCACGGCCGTCCTCCAGCGTTACGCCGACAAACAGGCCGTGGACACCGCCCGGATCTACGGGATCTGGCTGGACGGCACACTGGTCGGCGGCGTCATGTTCACGCGTTTCGACAGCGCCTCCGGAGTGTGCGAGGTCGGCTGCTGGCTGGAGGCCGCCGGGGAAGGCCGCGGGCTGGTGACCCGGGCGTGCCGGGCGTTGATCGACTGGGCTTTCGCGGAGCGCGGGATGAGCCGGGTCGAATGGTGGGCCGCGGCGGGCAACACCCGCAGCATCGATGTCGCGCGCCGGCTCGGGATGACCCGTGACGGCGTGCTGCGGAAGCACACCGAGTACCGGGGCGTACGGCGCGACATCGAGGTCTGGTCGGTCCTCGCCGAGGAGTGGTCGCCCGTGGGAGAAACGCCTGTCGGAGAAGCGCCCGCCGGAGAAGTGTCCGTTTCCGATGTCAAGGCCGAGCTCGACCGGCTGATGCACGCATTCCTCGGTGCGTTCACCAACACCGGCGGCGGCCGGCCGAATCTCGACGTCATCCGTGAGGTGTTCATTCCGCAAGGGACGATCATCGCGAACATCGGGGACGAACCCCTGGTCCACGACCTCGACTCGTTCATCGAGCCCCGGGAGAAAATGCTCACCGATGGGACGCTGACCGAGTTCTCCGAATGGGAGGTCGCCGAACGGACCGAAGTCTTCGGGTCCATCGCGCACCGGTTCAGCGAATACCGGAAGTCCGGCATCCGCGACGGCGAGCGGTTCGAGGGATTTGGCCGCAAGACCACCCAGTTCGTACGGACGGCCACCGGCTGGAGGATGAGCTCGTTGGCCTGGGAAGACGAGTAGGCACTCCCTGGCCCGGCCCGGCCCGGGGCGGGACGGGACGGGACGGCCGGGCCGGTTCGAGTCTCGCGGGCCCACATGGGCATCTCGAGGAGCTGCGGCACCCGGTCGCCGATCGAGGTCCCATCGCGCGACCGAGTGTGCGGATCACACGGCGGGGAGCCCGTAGAGCCGCTTCCCGTGCATCACGGCCAGCCGGTTGCCCGCCGCCACCACGTACCACTGCTGGATGTCGCCGGTCTTGTCGTTGTAGGTCCAGCGCAGCTTCCCGGTCGCCGCGTCGAAGGCGTGCACGCCGCCGTCCTTGTCGAACTCGGTCGCGCCGTACAGGGTGCCCTTCACCTTGGCGAACTGCCATGCCTGCGTCGCCGACTCCCGCAGATCCTCGTTGTGCCAGATCTGTTTGCCCGTAGCGGGGTTCACCGCCCACATGGCGCGCGCGCTGTCGGCCGCGTAGAGCACCCCGTCCAGGACATGCGGGTCGTTGAACGCGCTGAACTCCTCCGTCCGGAGCGACCAGCGTTCCTTGCCCCCGGCCAGTTCGAACGCCCGCAGCCGTTGGCCGTCCGCCACGATCACCAGATCCTCGTGCACGGCGAAGCGGCGGTTGTTGGACCGGCTGATCTTCTTCGTCCACAGCTGCCGGCCGGTCGCCGTGTCACGGACGGTCACGTTCTCCCGGTAGTCCGTGTAGACCAGGCGCCCGCCGACGGCCGCGGCGGTGATGCCGAACTCCTCGGTCCCCGCGTCGCGCTGCTCACGCCAGGCGATCTTGCCGGTGGTGGTGTCGATCGCGGCGATCACGTTGTTCGGCGTCGTGAAGTCCTTCTCCAGGATGCCGGCGAGGACATACACATGGCGGTCGTCGGCCGCCATCGGGCGCGGCTGCTCGTACTGCTTGCCCAGGCGGCTGCGCCAGGTCTCCTTGCCCGTGGCCGGATCCAGACCCACCACGTCACCGTCGTACTCGGCGCTGGCGAGGTAGAGCGTGCCGCCGCCTACGATGAGTTTGGCACCGGGCGTGGTGACGCCCTTGCGCGACCACTTCTCCTTGCCAGTGGCCATGTCCCGTCCCACCAGCGGGTCGCCCGACACCAGGGCCACGTCCCCGATCACCGCGAGCGCGTCGTTGCCCGCCAGATTGCTGTTCGCGGCATTCGTCTGCCACAGCGGCTTGGGCGCCTGGCCCGGCGGCGGGGTGGTGAAACTGTCGCCGTTCTTGCCCCCGCCCGGCTTCGAACTGCCGCCCGGCACGTCCGCTTCCTCCTCGGGACCGCACCCCACAACCCCGGCCCCGAACACGGCCAGCCCCAGCCCTGCCCCGGCCAGCCGGAGTATCTGCCTGCGCGGCACCACGTGCCCGTCACGACTGCTCACGTCTGTTCCCACTTCCGTCCAACTTTTCCGACGTCCCCCAGGGACACCCTGAGCGCCGCCAGGCTAACCGTCGATTTTCGGACGACCGCCGGATGGCACACAGTCGGGACATGGCCGTGAAGGTCCCGTCACAGGGCAACCGTCGCGTCTCACGCAAGCATCTGCCGTGCCGCACCCGGAGCGTGCCCCGGCCTCCGGGGCATCCAGGACCGGATCGGCGCGCCCGGACCGGTGCCGGGCGAGGCAGGACGCCTGGGTCATGCTGGGCGCCGAACACAGGGGAGGCATACAGCGCATCCCCCACGGTGGCGCTGCCCCCGCCGCCTTCCTACGCACCGTCCAGCGCCGTCCCGCTGCACCAGGCCCCGACCGAAGCCGCCCCCGTGGGCGACGCGTCGGCCGACACCGACACCGACCTCGCCTTCGTGGCGGTTGCCCCGGAGAGTTCCCTCCTGATCGACGCCGGCGGCGTCGTGCTCGGCTCGGAGTCCGGGGATCTGCATTTCGCCTGGGACGGGATCAGCGCCGTCGAGTACGCGGCCGAGGGCCCCAAGCACCTCAGGGTCACCGTCCGCCTCCACGACGGCACCACCCACCCATCAGTGCCTGCTCGCCGCTCGCAGGCGGGCCCGTCTCCAGGAGTGGCTGGAGGATCTGCCGCTGATCCTGGAGTGTCACGTAGCCGCCGCACGCGGCCGGCCCTCGGATTCCGGCCTGCGCCACCGCATCGTCCAAGGGCCGAAGAGCCAGGGCCGAAGGGCCGGGCTAGGGTGCGGAGGGCAACAGGTCTGGGGAAGCGTGTGGAACAGCGGGTGCGCATACACAAGGTGCGACTGGGCGGCAGCGAGGTCCGGGTGGTCCGGCCTGCCCCGGCTGCGGCACGGTTGGCTCTGCGCGACGACCATCATTGGCTGTCGATGTACGCCGACCGCGACGGCGCCGTCCAGCTCGCCGCCGTGTGGGCACTGGCCGCCCGGTCCGCCCGGTCGCTCGTCCACCTGCCGATCCGGGCCAACCCGGCCCCCGACGGCGTCGTCAGCGACGGCGAACCGGTCTCGCTGGACCTGGTCCTCGTCCACCACAGCCTGCAGTTTCCGACCGCGTCGTGGAAGCAGGTCCGGGCACGACTCGGCCCCGGCGAACCCCACACCACGGCCACCCCGGACCAGGACTTCCCCGACGAGACCGCCATCGACCATCGGCGGCGCGAGTACCGGGCATACCGTGACCACCTCGGTTTCGACATCGCCGCGCACACTCTGTTCGTCGTGGGCAGTTCCACCGCGTTCCGCGAGCACGGCGCCGCGCTACGGGGCCTCGTCGACGAGGCCCCGTCGTACCGGCACCGCTACCCGGACGCCGGGCACTTCTGCGTCGAGCTGAGCCCCGGCCCGTGGTCGCGGGCGCGGACCCGTCGGAACGTACCCGCCCGCTTGCACATCCAGTACTGCGACACCTGGCGCATGTGACGCACCTTCAGGCGTTCGTGTCCTAGCCACAGCGGATCCGCTCTGCGCGCCGTCTTCCCCGGGGCGCGCTGACTCCGCTGTCGCCCGTGCGACCGGAGGCTGACACCGGTCGACCGGTCCATATGCGCGGCGCGGAGACGCCAGACCCGTCGCGAGTGATGCCACGATGGCGTCACCGGCGGCACTGCCGCAAGCCATCTCACCGCCAGAACGGCGCCACAACGCATCAATTCAAGGAAGAAACACCAGGTCAGACCCGCATGAGCCAACATGGGGCCAACTTGGCTCGCAATGGCGCCATTCATGTGCCATGATGACGTCATGGACCTCACGCCCTACGTCGACAACCTCCGGCAGGAACTGGCCGTCGCCGCGAACGCCGGCGGCGACGACGCCCGTGCCCTCGCCGAACGGCTCACCGCCCCCCTGGAGTCCGCCGCCCGCCTGACCCTCCTCGACGCACTGTCCGCCGCCATGGGCGAGGTCACGCGGGAGCTGGCGCCGGGCTCGGTCGACGTACGACTGCGCGGACTCGACCCGGAGTTCGTGGTGGCGGCGGCGCCCGCCCCCGAGCCGTTCCGGGAGGCGCAGGGACCGGTCGCGGCCCCCGCCGCGCCCGCGCCGCCGCTGCCGCCCGCGGACGCCGACGACGGCGCCACGGCGCGCATAAACTTCCGCCTCCCCGCCCACCTCAAGACCCGCGCGGAGGACGCCGCGGCGGCGGACGGCCTGTCGGTCAACGCCTGGCTGGTGCGGGCCGTTTCCACCGCCCTCGACGCCAGGGAGCGCGCAAGCTCGCCGGGCCCCGGCAAGGACTCGGGCGGGCGGGGTTTCACCGGCTGGGTCCGCTAGGGCCTGTCCACCCCATTCTCACCGGCGGATCGTCGATCCCGCCGACGTCACTCATCGCCCGCCTCACCGGCGGGATCAACCACCCAAGCCAAAAGGACGGAACAGCCATGCCTTCTTTCGAGACCCCCGAACCGATCTCCGCCACCCTTGAGTTGGAGGCCGGCACCGCCCGCATCATCGCGGGCAAGCGCACCGAGACGGTCGTGGAGGTGCTGCCGTGCAACGGATCCGACGACAACGACGTACGTGCCGCGCAGCAGACCCAGGTCACCTGCTCGGGCGGCCGCCTCACGGTCACGACACCCAAGAAGCGGTCCCTGTTCGGCAAGCCGGGCGCCATCGAGGTGAGCGTCGAACTGCCCGCGGGATCGGAGGTCCGGGCCACCTCGGCCATGGGCGGCTTCTTCTGCGAAGGCCGCTTCGGGGAGGTCACGCTCAAGACCTCGCTCGGCGACCTCCAGGTCGACGAGGCGGCCGACGCCGGTCTCAGGACCGGCCACGGCGACATCCGCCTGGCCCGCTCGACCGGGGACGTCGAAGTCATCGGCTCGGGCCGGATCGAGATCGGCACGGTCGCCGGCACGGCGACCGTGAAGAACAGCAACGGCACGACCGAGGTCGGCGAGGTCACCGGCGGCCTGAAGACCGACACGGCCAACGGCGACATCTCCGTCGGCATCGCGCACAGCATCGTCAGCGCCAAGGCCGCCAACGGCCGGATCGAGATCGGCGTCGCCCACGCAGGGGTCGACGCGATGTCCTCCAACGGCCGCATCCGCGTCAGCGACGCCACCCGCGGCCGGATCGACCTGCGCACCTCCGTCGGCGACCTCGAAGTGGGCATCCACGAGGGCACCGCCGCCTGGCTCGACCTGAACGCCAAGTACGGCACGGTACGCAATTCGCTCGGCTCCTCCGCCGGCCCGGCGGAATCCGACGAGACCGCCGAGGTGCACGCCCGGACCGCGGCCGGCGACGTCATCATCCGCCGCGCCTGACCCCGCGTACCCCCAACTCCCCACCCACCGAAGGAAAGCGGCATGACTGCCACCCATACATCCGCGCCGATCCCCGCGAACGCGACGGCTCCGGCAATCACCGCCACCGGACTGCGCAAGTCGTACGGCGACAAGCTCGTGCTCGACGGCATCGACCTGACCATCGCCGAAGGCACCGTCTTCGCCCTGCTCGGCCCCAACGGTGCCGGTAAGACCACCACCGTGGAGATCCTCTCCACCCTCATCGACGCCGACGGCGGCGAGGCCTGGGTCGCGGGCCGTCATCTGAACCGGGAGGTCGACGCGGTGCGCTGCGCAATCGGCGTCACCGGCCAGTTCTCGGCCGTCGACAATCTGCTGACCGCCGAGGAGAATCTGCTCCTCATGGCGGATCTGCACCACCTCGACCGGCATGAAGGCAAGCGGCGGGCCAAGGACCTGCTGCGCCGCTTCGACCTGTCCGAGGTGGCGGGCAAGACCGCCGTCACCTTCTCCGGCGGTATGCGGCGCAAGCTGGACCTGGCGATGACCCTGGTCGGCGATCCGCGGATCATCTTCCTCGACGAGCCCACCACGGGACTCGACCCGCGCAGCCGACGCACCATGTGGGAGATCATCCGGGGCCTCGTCGCCGACGACGGCGTGACCATCTTCCTGACCACCCAGTACCTCGAAGAGGCCGACCAACTCGCCGACCGCATCGCCGTGTTGGACCACGGCAGGCTGATCGCCGAGGGCACCGCCGACGAGCTGAAGCAGCGCATCCCCGGCGGCCACATCCGGGTGCGGTTCGCCGACGCCCAGGGCCTGGACACCGCCGCGGGCATCTTCGGCATCGCCACGCGCGACGTGGAATCCCTCACCCTGCAGATCCCCAGCGACGGCTCCATCCCCAACCTGCGGGCCGTCCTCGACGCCCTGGAGTCCACCACCGTCCGGGCCGAGTCGCTCACCGTGCACACCCCCGACCTCGACGACGTCTTCCTGACCCTCACCGGTCAGCCCCGCCCCGCCGACACCGTCGCATCGCCCGTCGCATCGCCCAAGGAGAACGTCTGATGGCCACCATGTCCTACGCCGCCAAGGACTCCAGGACGATGCTGCGGCGCAATCTCAAGAAGGCCCTGCGCTACCCGTCCCTGACTCTCACCGTCGTCATCATGCCCATCGTGATGCTGCTGCTGTTCAACTACGTGTTCGGCAGCGCCCTGGGCACCGGCATCAGCGGCCTGCCCACCGGCAGCGGCGACTACATCGACTACCTGGCGCCCGGCATCATCCTGATGGCCGCCACCTCCGGCGCCCTGACCACCGCGATCAGCGTGTGCGTCGACAAGACCGAGGGCATCGTCAATCGCTTCCGTACGATGCCGATCTCCCGGGCCTCGTTCCTGACCGGCCATGTCGTCGGCAGTGTGATCCAGACGATGACCAGCATCGCCCTCGTCATCGGCGTCGCCCTCCTGATGGGCTTCCGCCCCAACGCGACGCCCGTCGAGTGGGTCGCCGCCATCGGCCTGCTCGCCATGCTCACGCTCGCGCTCACCTGGCTCTCCGCGGGCATCGGCCTGGTCGCCAAGAACGTGGAGACCGCCAGCAACATCCCGATGCCGCTGACGTTCCTGCCGTTCGTCGGCAGCGCCATCGTGCCGACCGATTCCATGCCCACCGGCCTGCGCTGGTTCGCCGAGTACCAGCCGTTCACTCCGATCATCGAGACCCTGCGCGGTCTGTGGCTCGGCACCGGGATCGGCTCCAGCGCGGTCATCGGCCTCGCCTGGTGCGCAGCGCTCTCGCTGGTCGGTTACGTGTGGGCGCGCCGCACCTTCAAGGCCGGCGTCAAGCGGTAACGGCCGCTCCCCTCAAGCCACTTCACCGATTCACACCATCCACACCCCGTTCGACGATCGCAGGAGGACCCCATGCCGTACGACCCTACGGCCGACGACACCACCGCCGCCGACCACACCACCGAAGAGCCGCCCGCCCTGCCCACCGACCGACGCACCGGCTGCCCCTTCGACCCGCCCGCCGAACTCACCGCGCCGCGCGACCAGCCACTGCGCCGCATGCGCTACGCCGACGGACACCTGGGCTGGCTGGCCACCGGACACGCCGCGGCCCGCGCGATCCTGGCCGACCCGCGCTTCAGCTCACGCTACGAACTCCTGCACCTGCCGGTACCGGTCGCAGGGATGCCACCGGAGCTGCCGCCGGCACCGGTCGGCGACATCACCGGCCTCGACGCCCCCGAGCACACCCGCTACCGACGTCTGCTCACCGGTAGGTTCACCGTCCGCCGCATGCGTCAACTCACCGAGCGAGTCGAGCAGTTGACCACCGAGTGCCTGGACGCCATGGAGCAGGCCGGGCCCACGGCCGATCTGGTGGAGGCGTTTGCGCAGCCCGTGCCCGCGCTCATGATCTGCGAGCTGCTCGGCGTGCCGTACGCCGACCGGGAGCGCTTCCAGGGCCAGGTGGCGACCATCTTCGACCAGACGGCGGATGCGGAGGCGAAGGGCGAGGCCTACACGGCACTGCTCCAGTACCTGAACGAACTGGTCCTCGCCAAGCGCGCCGAACCCACCGACGACCTGCTCAGCGATCTGACCACCTCCGACCTCACCGACGAGGAGCTGGCCGGAATCGGCGGGCTGCTGCTCGCCGCCGGGCTCGACACCACCGCGAACATGCTCGGCCTCGGCACCTTCGCCCTGCTGAGCAACCCCGACCAGCTGGAGGCCCTGCGCGCCGACCCCGCACTCGCCGAGCAGACCGTGGAGGAGCTGCTGCGCTACCTCAGCGTGGCCGACCCGCTGCTGCGGTCGGCGACCGAGGACGTCGAGGTGGAGGGCCGACTCATCAGGGCGGGCGAGACGGTGACCGTTTCCGTGCAGGCCACCAACCGCGACCCGCACAAGTTCCCCGACCCCGACCGGCTCGACATCCACCGCAGGGCCACCGGACACCTGGCCTTCGGACACGGCGCCCACCAGTGCCTGGGCCAGCAGCTCGCCCGCGTCGAGATGACCGTCGCGTTCCCGGCGCTCTTCGCCCGCTTCCCCACCCTGCGCCTCGCGGTGCCGCCGCAGGAGGTGCCGCTGCGCGACCGTTCCAACATCTACGGCGTGATCAGCCTGCCCGTCACCTGGGACAAGGAGTAGCCCCATGAGCGACCCCCGCGAGCCGCTGCGTCTCAGCGCCGACCGTGATCGCTGCGCCGGCGCCGGCATGTGCGCCCTGACAGCTCCCGAGCTCTTCGACCAGGACGACGAGGAAGGCCTGGTGGTGCTCCTGCACCCCACGCCGGCCCCCGGGCACCGGGCCGCCGCCCGGATGGCCGTCGGCCTCTGCCCCGCCGGAGCCATCGCCCTCGACTCCCCGGACACCACGGACTCGTAGCGACCGTGACACTTCCCGGACCGAGAACCCCGCACCGCGCACCGGTGGGGGCTCTCGCGTGTGCGGCCCCACCCATCACGCCGCCCCGGCCCCGGCCCCCGGAGTTCAGCGCACGGCATCGCGTCGGTCGGCTCGAACAGCGCACACCGATTCGTCAGCGGCCTCCTCAGGCGCCCCGAAACGCGCCAAGTAGTGCCACACCTTCTTGACCGCCTGGGGGTCATGGTCGCCGTCACGTGCCGCTGCTCCGACGACGCGAGGATCGAGTACGCCGCCGCCGGCGATCCGCGCGCCCAGGTCGACGTACTCCTGCCCCCGGTAGCCGGGGTGAAGGCGAAGCGTCTCGACGCCGAGACGAAAACCCGGGTGCCACTCGACGGGGCAGCCGAGACACCGGGCCGCGGCCTCGACAGCCGTGCCTCGGTAGCACGGGTCCAGGACCAGCGCCTCCACATGACGGCTCAGTCGGACCGGGCCGTGCACCTGGGCCTCGATGTAGTCGTCGAGGTCGTCCTGGCTGTCGGCCAGGGCGAGCTCGATGAGCCCCATGCGGGCCGCGACACCGAACTCCGAGGGCTCGAGGAAGCTGTCCGGGTAGCAGAACGTGGTCCGCGCCAGTGTCCGGGCGGCCAGCCGGAAGTGGGCGGAGCCGAACCGCGGCGCCCCTCCGACCGGCTTCCGGCGGAAGTTCAACGCCCCGTAGACGGGCCGCTCATGAGCGGACGCCGCGTCGTACGCTCCGTTGAAGATCCGGCTCTCCCAGCGCCACCGGTCTCCGCCGGGATACGCGGTCAGTCCGCCGTTGCTGGTCCCCGTGACGAACTGGGAACGGTAGACGCCGTCTCCCGCCAGGGCCTCAAGAATCGGCTTGCCGTGCAACAGGCGGTCCGGGTGGAAGTTGAGGGTCACCCGCAGCGCCGGGTCCACCGGAGGGCCCGACGCAAGCTCCGCAACGTGACGAAGGGCCCTTGCCTGCGGTGTCCGGGAAACTTCGGAGCTCATCCGCACAGTGTCCCCCAAGCCGATCGACCGGTGCGCAAGGCCCCGGCGCTCAGGTCAGGGACTTCCCGGACTCGACGACGACCCCGTAGAGGTCGGCGATCGTGGCGAGCGCGCTGTGGTGGATCTGGTCGGCGCTCAGTTCGGTGCCCACCGACCGCAGAGGGCGCGTCGCACAGGCGTCGGCAACCACCGTGGGGCGGTTTCCGCGCAGGAACGCGCCCTCCGCGGTGAAGGTCACGCACATGTGCGTCACCCCCGGTGATTTCTTGCATCCCATGCATTGGTATACGAATCAGTCGTCCAGTGAGAGTGCGTTCTTGGCTTGTTCGACGGATGACTCGGTGGCGGGCCCACCGGAATTCTCGGCGGCCAGGGCCTGGTTGAGGGTGACAAAGGGGCGCATCCGCTGCTCGTAGCGGGAGAACGCGGCACGGTGGTCGCCGGGCGTCCGGGCCAGACTGTCGGCCAGCACGTGGGCGCCCACGAGGGCCAGACCGGTGCCCTGACCCGAGAGCGGTGAGGGGCAGTAGCCAGCGTCTCCGAGCAGGGCCACCCTGCCGCGCGACCAGTGGTCCATCCGGATCTGGGCCATGGCGTCGCAGTAGAAGTCGGGCGCGTCCCCGGCGGCCTTGGCCAGACGGGGCCCCTCCCAGCTCAGGGCCGCCAGCTTGTCGACGACGAGTTGCTGCAGGGCACCGCTGTCGCGCAGCTCGCGGGCGAGGGGTCCGGACTCGAAGCCGAAGGCGATCCTGAGCTCCGTGTTGTCGCGTACCGGCATGATGCCGAAGCCCACCTCCCCGTCCCGCAGCCACACCTGCCAGTCGTCGAGCCCGAGGAAGTTGTCCGCGCTGAACACCGAGAGGTAACTGCCCAGGTGATGGGCGAACCGCTCCTCGGGGCCGAACGCCAGACGCCGTACGGTCGAGTGCAGGCCGTCGGCCCCGATCACGAGGTCGAAGGTGCGGGACGCCCCGTGGACGAAGTCGACGCGCACGCCGGCCTCGCCCTCGTCCTCCTGGAGCGCTGCGATGCTGTCGCCGAAGAGGTACTCGGCATCCGCGTGCGTGCGCTCCTGCACCATCCGCACCAGATCCTCGCGGAGCAGCTCGATGTCGTCGCTGTCGAGCCGGCCGCTGCTGAAGGTCGACTCGGTGGAGCGGTCGATCTCGTGACCCTCGGGGTCGAGGACCGACATGCCGCGCATCCGGGTACGTACGCTCCGTGCCTGCTCCAGCAGGCCCATCCGCTCGACGACGTCGAGGGCGACCCCGCGTATGTCCACGGCCTGGCCTCCGGGGCGCAGCCCTGGGGCGCGTTCGACGACGGTGGGCGCGAAGCCGTGGCGGTGCAGCCAGTGGGCGAGCACGGGCCCGGCGATTCCGCCGCCGGAGATGAGAACGGTCTGCATGGAAGGCTCCTTCGGTACGCTGTACGCAATCTGAACGTACGGCGTACGCGCACCCTCTTCAACTGGCATAACAGCCCCGCTGTACTAGAACAGTTGACGTCCAGCCAACGTTCTCGCTGCTACCCTCTGCACTAGTACAGAACAGGAAGGCCGCAGGACGTGACGAAGCCCACAGCGACACCCGCCGAGCCGCCCTATCTGCGCATCGCCGCCGGAATCCGCCGCCGCATCGCCGACGGTGAACTCGCCGCCGGGGACCGGGTTCCCTCGACCCGTCAGATCGCCAGGGAGTGGGGCGTCGCGCTCGCCACCGCCACCAAGGCCCTGACCACTCTGCGCCTTGAGGGACTCATCGAGACCCGCCCCCGGACAGGCACCGTCGTCGCCGGAACCGCTCCCGTCACAGCACCCCGCAGAAGCCCGTCACCGGACCGGGTTCCGGACCGGGGTCCGACCTCCGCCTCCGCTCCCTCCGCCCCCGAGCGGGAGCTGAGCCTCGACCGGATCGTCCGCACGGGAATGGCCATCGCCGATACCGAAGGGCTGCCGGCACTCTCCATGCGCGGCATCGCGGCCCGCCTCGGTGTCGCCGCCATGTCGCCCTACCGGTACGTCCCCAGCAAGGACGACCTCGTCCTGCTCATGGCCGATACCGCGTTCGGCGAGGAGTCCTACCCCGCCGACGCACCCGAAGGGTGGCGCCCCCGCGTCGAGCTGGGGGTCCGGACCCTCTGGACCCTGTACCGCAGGCACCCGTGGCTGGCCCAACTCGGGCCAGTCACCCGCCCGTTGCTCGTACCCAACCTCATGGTCCACGGCGAATGGGTGCTGAGCGCCCTCGACGGCCACGGCCTCGCCCCCACCACGCTGTTCGACATCCACGTACTGATCTACAGCCACACCCACGGCCTGGCGGTGCACCTGGAACGTGAGGCGCAGGCCGAAGCCGCCACGGGCCAGTCGGACGACCAGTGGATGGACAGCCGCGCCCCGACCCTCCAGGGGCTGGCGGAATCCGGCCGCTTCCCCGCCTTCGCCAAAATCGTCGGATCCTTCGGCGACGGCTACGACCTGCGGCTCGACGCCCTCTTCGAGCTCGGCCTCAAGGCGCTCCTCGACGGCCTGACACCCATCATCGAGGGCCGGAAGGCCGCCCCGTAGATCATTCCCGGGCCCTACTGTCGAGCCGTGGCGCCTCCAGGACTGCCTGGCCCTGTTTCCCCCTCGGGACGTCGTCCTCGTCGGGGTGCGTTGTCCCCTGCCGGAGCTGGAGCGCCGGGAGCGGGCACATGGTGATCGTCCGGCAGGGCTGGCTGCCCGCTAGTTCGACCAGGTCCATGCCCACGGCATCTACACGAACTGCGCCCCGCGACGGGGTGAGGCCTCCGGCCACGGTGCCGGAAGGCGGTCTTCAGGGACCGATCGGGGGCCGTACCGCCGTGACCAGGCCGCTCTCGTACGCGACGATCACCAACTGGGCGCGGTCGCGGCAGTCGAGCTTGGTGAGCAGATGGCCGACGTGGGTCTTCACGGTGGCGATGCCGAGGTACAGCCGTTCGGCGATCTCGGTGTTGGACAGGCCGCGGGCGATGAGGGTGAGGACCTCGCGCTCGCGCTCGGTCACACCGTCCAGGCTGTGTGGCAGTGGTTGCGAGGGCTGTGGGCGATGGGCGAACTCCGCGATCAGGCGCCGCGTCACGGCCGGTGCCAGCAGCGCATCGCCTCCGGCGACGACCCGTATCGCCGCGATCAGTTCGCCGGGCGGCGTGTCCTTGAGCAGGAAGCCGCTGGCGCCGGCCCGCAGCGCGGCGTAGACGTACTCGTCCAGGTCGAACATCGTCAGCATCAGCACCTTGACGTGCGCGGTACCGGGAGAACCGCAGATCTGCCGGGTCGCCTCGATGCCGTCCATCCCGGGCATCCGTACGTCCATCAGGACCACGTCCGGCGGATCCTGCCGGGCGCAGCGCACCGCCTCCGCCCCGTTCGCCGCCTCCGACGTGGTCACCAGGCCGGGTTCGGCATCGACGAGCACCCGGAGGCTGCCGCGCAGCAGCGCCTGGTCGTCCGCGATCAGGACCCGGACGGGATCGCCTGACGGATCGGCGGGCGGGTCGGCGGGCCGGGTCATGTGCTCTCCTCGTAGGGCAGGGACGCGTGCACCGCGAAGCCGCCCTCCGGACGCGGTCCGGTGGTGAGGGTGCCGCCGTACATGGCGACGCGTTCGCGCATGCCGACGATGCCATGGCCGCCGGTCGTCTTCGTCAGGGGCGCCCGGCCGCCGCCGTCGTCGGTGATGTCGATCCGGACGTCGCGGCCGTTCGCGGCGACCTCCACCCGGCAACGGGAGTCCGGGCCGGCGTGCTTGGCGACGTTGGTGAGCGCCTCCTGGACTATCCGGTAGACGGCCAGCGCGACTCCGTCGGGCAGGTTCTCGACTCCGCGCATCGTCAGCTGCGCACCGGCCTGCCCGACGAGTTCG
The DNA here is from genome assembly GCF_035918155.1 of Streptomyces sp. NBC_01591. Taxonomy (NCBI): domain Bacteria; kingdom Bacillati; phylum Actinomycetota; class Actinomycetes; order Kitasatosporales; family Streptomycetaceae; genus Streptomyces; species Streptomyces sp. NBC_01591. The sequence continues at coordinate 384,996 of NZ_CP109328.1, read as the reverse complement.
GGAAGTGCGACGGCACCGGGAACCGGGCCGAGGGAGGCCGGCTGCCGCTCGCCCTCGGGGGTGCGCAGCACACCGAGCATCCGGCGCATGTCGTTCAGCGCGGTGCGGCTCGTGCGTTCGATGACCTGCAACGCGTCGTGCGCCTCCTGCGGTCTGACGTGCAGCACGTGGTTGGCGACACCGGCCTTGACCGCGATCAGGCCCATGCTGTGGGTGACGACGTCGTGCAGTTCGCGGGCGACCCGCAGGCGTTCCTCCGTGACGGCTCGCTGCGCGATCTGCTCCGCCGCCCGGATGGCGAACGCGCGCCGCTGCCGCGCGGCCCGCCCCAGCTGCCAGGCGCCGAGCAGCGCGGTGAAGCCGAGCAGCAGCAGCCCCGGACCACCACGCCACCAGTACGCATCGCCCGCGTGCGTCGCTCCGGCGGCACCGGCCAGGGCCAGGGCCGCCAGCGCCAGTCCGGGCAGCCATCGCTGCCACCAACGGTGCGACGGCACCGTGAGGGCGACGGTGTACATGGCGAACGCCGCCGCCAGGAACGGGTCCCAGGTGGCGTCCCGTACGACGGCGACGACGGTCACCGCCAGCACGGCCACGAACACGGGCAACGGCCAGATCCGCCGTACGGCGACGGGCACGGTGGCCGCGGCGATGAGCACGAGCCGCTCCCACGGCACCGGCGCCGGGGAGGGTGCCGTGGACGACGGCGCGTCGGCTGTCGAGCCGGTCAGCAACAGCGCGGCCGCGTAAACGAACACGAACGCGCAGTCCAGGGCGATGTGTTGGCGTCGGCTCAGCCGCCGGGCCAGGATCGGATGGTCGTCCGGGTCCACCTCAGTAGTACCTGCTCGCACCGCTCGACCCTATCCAGGCGTACGGCGCGCCACCTCCGTCCGGGAGTTGAACCTTGCGCTCCCCCCGGGGTCGGAGGCACGGGCTCCTGTGCCGGCCCGCCTCCACCCGTGGGTGGAGGAACGGCGGTCGGCCCCGGGCCGGATGCGGCGGGGGCCTCTCGTCCCGGACCATCGCCGACATGATCGAAGTGACCGACCTGACCAAGCGTTACGGGAACACCACGGCGGTGGACGGGCTCAGCTTCCGGGTACGGCCCGGCCTGGTGACCGGGTTCCTGGGCCCCAACGGCGCCGGAAAGTCCACCACGATGCGCATGATGCTGGGCCTGGACCGGCCGACCGCCGGCGAGGTGCGGATCAACGGCGCACCGTACCGACAACTGCGCGATCCGCTGCGTACGGTGGGCGCTCTGCTCGACGCCGGGGCCGTGCACCCCGGCCGGACCGCGCTGAACCATCTGCGGTGCCTGGCCCGGAGCAACCGGATCCCGGCACGCCGCGTGCATGAGGTGATCGAGCTGGCCGGGCTGGCGGGCGCCGCGCGCCGGCGGACGGGGACGTTCTCGCTGGGCATGGGCCAACGGCTGGGAATCGCCGCGGCGTTGCTCGGCGAACCGGCCGTCCTGGTGCTCGACGAGCCGGTCAACGGGCTCGATCCGGAGGGCGTCCTGTGGATCCGGCGCCTCCTGCGGGACCTGGCGGCCGAGGGGCGCACCGTCCTGATCTCCAGTCACCTGATGAGCGAGGCGGCGCTCACCGTCGATCACCTGGTCGTGATCGGCCGCGGCCGGCTCCTCGCGGACACCGGCATGACCGCGTTCATCGACAAGCACACGGAAGCGGGGGTGCGGGTGCGCACACCGGAACCGCAGCGGCTGCGCGACGTGCTGGCCGGCGCGGGGATCGAGGTCACCGACTGCGCGGACGGGAGCCTGAGTGCGGCCGCCGGCCCCGAGCGGATCGGCGAACTCGTCGCGGCCCACGCGGTGCCGGTGCACGAGGTGACACGGAGCCACGCGTCGCTGGAAGAGGCGTTCATGCGGCTGACCGCCGACGCGGTCGAGTACCGGGCGGAACAGCCGGGGGAAGCACAGCGATGACCAGCAACTCGCCCCGGGCGGTTCTCGCCGCCGAATGGACCAAGGTGTGGACCGTGCGCTCGACCGGTTTCACCCTGCTGCTGGCCTTCGTGCTCAGCACCGGCATCGGCACGCTCGTCGCGTTCAACTGGCGCAACAACATCGAGCACGTCGTCAACTTCGATCCGCTGGTCGCCGCCCTGTACAGCGTGACCCTCGGGCAGCTCGCCCTCGTCGTGCTCGGCGCCCTGCTCGTCGGTGCCGAGTACTCGTCCGGTTCGATCCGGACCTCGCTGACCGCGGTGCCGGGACGCGGTCTGCTCTACAGCGGCAAGGTGCTGGCCGGCACCCTGACCGCCCTCGCCGCCTCGGCGGTGATCGTCCTCGTCACGTTCGTCGCGGCACAGGCGGCGCTCGGCCCGTACGGCACCGATCTCACCGCGGACGGAGTCCCGGCCGCGCTCGCCGGGGCCGTCGTCTACCTGACCCTGATCTGCGCCTTCTCCATGGGGATCACGACCGTCGTGCGCAGTTCGGCGATCTCGATGGGCATCCTGCTCCCGCTGCTGTTCCTCGGCTCCCAGGGGCTCGGCAATATCCCCGCCCTGAAGCCCGTCCTGCAGTACCTGCCCGACCAGGCCGGCCTGGAACTGATGCACATCGCCGGGCCGTCCAGCGACGGGCGCTACGGACCCGGTTACGGATCGGGGGCGGCTCTCGCCATCCTGCTGGCCTGGACGGCCGCCGCCCTGATCGGCGGCTACCTGGTCCTGCGCCGACGGGACGCCTGACGGGACAGACAACGGTCCACGTCGCCGGGGCCTGTCCGGCGGATCAGGGCCGGACAGGCCCTGGCCCCGTCAGGCCGTCGCGTCGTAGCCGGACCGGGCGGCCAGGACCTCGTCCATGTTCTCTTCCGCCCACGCCTTGATCGCCTGCATCACCGGCACCAGGCTATCCCCGAGGGGGGTGAGGGCGTAGTCGACCCGGACCGGCACCGACGGCGTGACGGTCCGGGTGAGGAGACCGTCCCGTTCGAGATTGCGCAGGCTCTGGGTGAGCATCTTCTGGCTGACGCTCACCAGCCTCCGGGACAGTTCCGCGCTCACCCCCGAGACCCGGAAGGCCCGGCTCGACAGGGTCCTGAATCGGCTCGTGCGCGACGATCCGGCGTAATGGGCCGAGGTCGGTGTCCGGTTGCGCAGTGAAGTCGCGGATGATGGCGGGATGTTGGTCCGGACAGAGGCGGTGGGGCAGGTCCCGTCGGGGCCCGCAACGGTCCGGGTGCGCTCCGCGGTGGGCACCGCTGTGGTGCTCTGGCACGGCACCCCCGAGGAAGTGGGCCGCGAGCACCATGTCGAGTGGACCGTCGACGAGGACATCGCCTGGGCGGAGAACACCTGGCCGGCCGCTTCTGCCACGCCCGGGCTCCGGGAGGACGGCGACCGCGTCGTCTTCCGGGGGCGGCTGATCCTCACCGGGGACGGCATGGCGCTGCTGGATGTGGGCGGTGCGCCGCTCCTGTTCGAACTCGCTGTTCCTCCACCGCCGGACGGTGCCGACGCGACGTGGGTCGAGGTCCGTGTCGGACGGGGGAGCGTCGGTGTGTGGCCCTGTCGGCTGTGACCGGATCCGGCGCGGCAGGAGCGAAACTCGGTGTCCGTGGCGGGCCCGTCGGCGTTAGCGTGCGCCACATGACTGAAACCGATCTTCCGCCGCGCCTGACCCGACTCACTTTTCTCGGTCCGCTCTCCGAGGCGCGCGCCGCGCGGATCGTCGACAGACTCGGCCGGGCCGCCCCCGCGCGGGTGCTGGACATCGGTTGTGGCTGGGGGGAGTTGATGCTCCGCGTCCTCGACGCGGTGCCGCAGGCGACCGGGATCGGCATCGACCTCAACGGCGAGGACCTCGCCAGGGGACGCGCGAATGCCGAGGCCCGTGCGCTGGCCGGACGCGTGGAGTTCGTCGAGGGGGCCGCCGGGGGAACGTCGCACGGGCCCGCCGATCTCGTCCTGTGTCTCGGGGCCAGTCACGCCCTCAGTGACGCGGAACCGCCCGGACACAGCGCCGACGCACTGCGTGCGCTGCGGCGGCTCGTCGCGCCCGGAGGGCGGGTCCTTCTCTCCGAGGGCTTCTGGCAGCGCTCCCCCACCTCCGCCGAACTGGCCGCGATGTGGCCGGACGCCCGTGCCGACGAGTACCACGATCTGGCCGGACTGGTCGACCTCGCGGTGTCCGCCGGGTTCCGGCCCGTCTGGATCGAGACGGCCGGCGAGGACGAGTGGGAGGACTTCGAGTCCGGCTATCAGTCGGACGTGGAGGAGTGGCTGGCCGCTCACCCGGACCACCCGCTGGCGCAGGAGACGCGCGAGCGCGTCGACCGGCACCGGTCGAGCTGGCTGCGTGGCTACCGGGGAGTGCTCGGGATGGCCTACCTCACGCTGGTTCCCGTGGACTGAACGGCTCCGGGCACCTGTCGGCCCGAGGACGGAAACGCGATCACTCCCACCTCGCGGACTCCGAGCTCGTGCGCGGCGGCGTAGCCGGTCTTGGCCAGGCTGGTCCCGGTGGGCCATATCGTCAGCTGGATCGCCCCCGGGATTCCGCCCATGCCGAGGTACCCGGCGTTGCGGACAGTCAGGAGGTCGTCGTCGGGGTTGCCGAGCACCAGGACGACGTGCACGGTCCCGGCGCTCCTGGTCCCGGGCACCGCACCGCTCAGCCGCTCCCACGCGGCGCCGAGGCAGTCCTCGATCCGGTCCCGCACTCCCGCGTTGCGCAGCTGCCGCAGGGCTGTCGGGTAGCGCGGGTCCTCACGGTCGATCCGGAAGCCATTGCCCATCGTGTGCATCCGGTACGTGTCCAGATCGCCCACCGTGGACATCACGTTCTGCAGCGGGCCGAGCATTTCCCGCAGGGCATCGGGCTGTTCCTCCAACGGGCGCCGGAAGAGTTCGGCCATGGCGGACGCCGTGTCATGAACAACAATCTTCATGGCAAGGGAACGTAGGACCTCCTGTTGCAGGAGGTGCAAGCCGTGCGGCGACGGCGGCGGCCCGACCGTCTACGCGGCAAAGCCGATGTTGGTGACGTACTCGTACTGCCCCCACTGCGATCCCAGGTCGACGATGACGTCCTCCCAGGCGTCGTCCAGGCCCTGGTGGTCGCCGGCTGCCCAGGCGTCGACGATGCGGTCCCAGCGGCGGACGTTCATCGTGCGGTACTCCACCATCCGCTGGAGCGGCCGCGGCACCTGTGACTGGTTCAGCGGATGGATCTCCACCCGCGTCCCGCCGTCGGCGTTCAGGCGTCGCAGGAGGTGCCGGGCGACGTTGTGGCGGCGGACCTGGCGGTAGGCGGCGTCGATGCGTTCCAGGTTGGCCTTCGACGGCCGGCGTCGTTCGTCCAGCCACGCCTTCAGCGTGCGGTCGGTCACCGTCAGCCCGGCGTCCCTGGCCGCCCTGCGGCTGTGGTCCGTCCTGGTCAGGTAGTGCAGGCGCGCCATCAGACCGCGCTTCACGGTAACCGGAGTGACGATGCCGTCTGCCAGCTCGTCGAGTTTGCGTGCGACGGCGTCGCTGCCCTTGATGCCCCGGGCGCCGAACTTCCCGAAGTCGATGGTCCTCTCGGGCATCTACTCCTCCTCCCCCGCCATGTCCTCGGTGTCACTGCTGCCCGCGGTGTAGGTGTCCTTCATCTTGACCTCGGTCACGCCGCGGCCCTCGGGAAAGACGCGGTGCCAGTCGCCGATGACGTGGAGCTCGTCGGTGCCCATCGCGCGTACGACGGTGAGGCCCTCGTCGTGGGCCTTGAGTGCCTTCATCCAGAGGTTGGCGAACGCCTGGCTGCGGATGATGTGCATCCAGTCCGGGCGGTAGAGCTCCCGGTTGTAGTTCGACTCCCCCATCGTGGAGACGAACTTCGAGTACATCGCCTTCACGTACTCCAGCGTCACCTCGTCGCCGTCGGCGATCGCCGTGTCCCGGGCGTCCTTGAGGGCGACGCGGAACTTCTCCAGCAGGTTCTCCGTCGCACCGGACGTGTAGGACTCGTGGATCTCCGGGGGTGCGCACAGTGCGTGCTTCGGGCCGGAGAGGCGCAGCAGGAGGCGCAGGGTCGGTTCGGTGACCCACAGCGGGCCGGGCTCGTCCCTGTTGCCGATCGGGTTGGGCAGCACCGCCTCGTGCTCCCACTCGGGCGGGGTGATGAGGTGGACACCGGCGCGGCGGCGGTCGTGGTCGAAGCCGGTGGTGTGTTCCAGCTGGCCGAGCGGGAGGTGGGTCTTCAGGGCGGAGAGGTAGGCGCCGTTGATGTCGAGCGCGGTCACCTCGTGGCGGCCGGGCGGCAGTTCGTGACGGGTCCACTTGGGCCGCGCCTCCCAGATCCGGTCCGCGCCCTTGGAGGTCTGCTTGCGCAGGATGTCCGGGATCCACGGGTGCGCGACGATGTCGTACCGCGCGCCCTTGCGGGTCTCGTCCAGCAGCCGCATCGCGTCCGGGATCGCCCGCTTCAGCAGCGCCGCGAGGGCCGCGTCGACGTCGCCCTGGTGCTCGGCGAGCGCCGCCCGGACCGTCCGGCCGATCAGGTCCCCGGGCCCGGACTGCTCCTGGAACGCGCGCTTGGCCGGGCCCGCGGAGCGCTGAGCGGGGCGGGCCGTGGCCCGGGTGCGCGGCAGCGGCTTCGGGGCCGGCTCGGCCGCCGGCGTCCCCGACTCGTCCGAAGCGCCGGCGGCGGGCCCGCAGTCGGCCGGGTCCAGGTGCTGGGCGAAGCCCGCCACCCGCTGCCCGGCCGGTGATCCACACAGCACACACGGCTCGGGGGTGGCGAGGGACTCCACCGACTCCACCTCGTCCCCGGCCTCGGAAGAGGTGTAGGTGGAGGGTGAAGGTGAGGTGGAGGTGGTGTCGGTCGGCGCCGGGGCGTCCGGCGTCACCGGGGCTTCCGGCGCCGCGGACGGCTCCTCGGTGAACGTGGCGAACTTGGCGGCCAGCCCGTCCAGCAGATACGCGTACTTGGCGCGGATCTCGTCCGCCGGGTCGCGGCCGTTCTCCCACCCGCCGACCGTGCTGGGGCCCACGCCGAGCGCTCGGGCCACCTGTGCCTGCGAGAGCCGGGCCTGCTCCCGCAGCTCCCTCCGCACGTCCGGCGGCGGGAGTTCGACCTGTGGACCGACGGCCTCGATCAGCGCGTCGATCGCGTCGAATTCACTCACCGGAGCGCTCCCTTCGGTGTCATGGGGGCCGTCAGATGTAGGTGACGGGGTTACGGGACAGATGCGGGCTCCTGGTGGGGCGGCCGACGCGGAGGTCGTCACGCAGGAGCTCGCCCTCGAGAGCGTAACGGTCACCGTGCTTGGAGATGCCGATGATCCTCGCGACCGCGAGGACCGTGCCTTCGGTGTTGATGATCTGCACCTCGTCCTGCGACAGGGCCCGGTCGGCGTTGAACTTCCAGATGCCGCGGCCGGCTTCCCATGCCTCGTCCTCGCTCATGCCCCGGCGCCACCCGAGGGTGGTCCGCATCAGACGGTCGCCCGGGGCCGCCACACGCTCGGCGCCGATCTGGATCTGCAGCACCCGTCCGCCTCTCCGGGGGAATTCCGAGGGAATACTGTGCAACTTGTTGCAAAGTTACCACCCACGTAACTTCGCAACAAGTTGCACAGTATTGCCGCGGGCACGCGAACACGGCCTTCGCCTGGTCCTGTGCTCCGGTGCTCCGGTGCTCCGACCGAAGAGGCACATGACCAGTACGAAGGCCGTGGGGGTTTCGCTCAGGCCGCGAGGCCGGTCCGGGGGGCCTCCTCGGCGAGGATGTCCTCGATGTCGACGACGCAGTCACCGCAGCCGGTGCCCGCGTCCGTCGCGGCGCCCACCGCCTCGACATCCGCGGCCCCCGCCGCCACGGCGGCCACCACGTCGGATTCGGGGACGTGCGCGCACATGCAGAGCAGTGTTTCCGGCCCGCTCACCGCTCCGTCCCCTCCGCCCCGGACAGCTCATGGACCGGGCCCGTGCTCTCCGTGCGGGTCCGCAGCTCCGCCCGGCGGATCTTCCCCGAGGCGGTGAGCGGCAGTTCCGTGGTGAACTCCAGCAGCCGCACCCACTTCTCCCTCGGCAACTGTCGCGTCATGTCGGCGAAGACCGCCCGGGCCGTCTCCGCTCCGGGGCGGTGGCCTCGGGCCGGGACGACGTACGCCTTCGGCTGCCACAGGCCGACCGGGTGCGGCACCGGCACGACCGCGGCGTGCCCGACCGCGTCGCTGCGCAGCAGGGCGCGTTCCAGCTCCAGCGGGGAGAGGCGGTGGTCGAAGGACTTGAACATGTCGTCCGTGCGCCCCACATAGGCGTACGAGTCGTCCTCGTGCCGCACCACCAGATCCCCGGTGTGGTAGTAGCCGTCCTGGAAGGCCTGCGCGGTCCGGGCCTCGTCGCCCGCGTAACCGGTCATCATGCCGGCCGGCGCGGGCGACAGCCGTACGCACAGCTCACCGGGCGTTCCGGCCGGCGCCTCCGTGCCGGACTCCCGGTCGAGGAGCCGCAGTTCGTAGCCGGGCAGCGCCCAGCCCATCCGGCCGGGTACGACGGTGCGGCCCGGGGTGTTGCCGATCTGCGCGGTGGTCTCGGTCTGTCCGAAGCCGTCCCGCACCGGGAGGCCCCATGCGTCGTACACGGCGTGGAAGAGAGCGGGTTCGAGGGACTCCCCGACCGCGGTCGCCTCCCGCAGCCCTCGTGGGCGCCCGCCCAGGCCCTCCTGGACCATGCCGCGCCACACGGTGGGCGGTGCGCACATCGTGGTGATCTCGCGCGTGCGCAGGGCGGTCAGTACGTCCCCCGGGGTCGGCCGTGGGGCTGCCAATGCCACCGCGGTGGCCTCGGCGTTCCACGGGACGAAGAAGGAGCTCCAGGCGTGTTTGGCCCAGCCCGGCGCGGAGACGTTGAAGTGCCGGTCGCCCGGCCGTACGCCGTTCCAGTACATGCCGGAGAGATGGCCCACCGGGTAGCTGAGGTGGGTGTGCGCCACCATCTTCGGGCGGGAGGTGGTGCCGGAGGTGAAGTAGCGGAAGAGCGGGTCCGCCGCCCGCGTCGGGCCGTCCGGGACGAACTCGCCGTCGGCCCGCGAGGATTCCTCGAACGGCAGCCAGCCCTCGGCCCGGCCGCCGGCCACGACACGGGTCCAGGAGCCGCCGATGCCCGCGAACCTCGGCACCGTGTCCGCCTCGGCGATCACATGCCGGATCTCCGCGCGCTCGATGCGGTCGGCGAGTTCGGGGGCGGTGGTCGTGGTGTACGTGGGGACGACGACGGCGCCGAGCTTCATGGCGGCCAGCAGGGTCTCCCACAGCTCCACGCGGTTGTTCAGCACCACCAGCACGTGGTCGCCCCGGCGCACCCCGAGCCCACGCAGCCACCCGGCCACCTGGTCGGAGCGGCGTGACATGTCCTGGTAGGATACCTCCACGTCAGCCGAGCCGTCGGCCTCCCGGCCCAGGATGCGCAGCGCCGGGGCAACGTTGTCGACGGCTATCACGTCGAACCATTCCAGGGCCCAGTTGAAGTACTCCGGGCGGGGCCAGACGAAGGCCCGGCGGGCGGATTCCAGGTCCTCGCGGTGCTCCAGCAGTACGTCGCGCGCTGCACGGAAGGCGCGGGTCGCCGCGGTCTCGTCTCGGGTCATGTTCCTCGGTCCTCTCATGCGTGCGTGGCGACGCGCTCGTGCGCGTACGCATCTCCCCTGACCGACGTCGGCAGCAGTTCGGCCGCCACCACGTCGGCCACCTTGCGGAATTCCGTGTTCAGCCCCGGCCGCCCGTTGCCGATCTGGGTGAACCAGCGCACGTGCTCGGTGGGGATTCCCAGGGCGTACAGGCCGCTACGCGCCGTCCCGTCCGCACCGACGACCCGGAAGGAGCCGCGCTCGACGTCCAGCCCTCCGGTGGCGAACTCCTCGCCGGTGGCCGGGTCCCTGTTGACGAACTCGCCCACCAGCCCCTCGGAGAGCAGCTGCCGCATGAGCGGCGAGCGGTCCCGTCGCAGATCCGGCACCGGGATCCGGGCGTCGACGAGCACCTCGGCGCTCCGTCGGGAACCCTCGACGTGGGGCGAGTGCACCGTGAACGTCCCGGTTTCTTCGTCCGTGCCGAACACGGCCCGGGGCCCCATCACTTCGACGATCCCCCGGTCCATCAGGGCCATCAGCTGCTCCGTGCGGACCATGGGCGGCCCCGCCGAGAGCAGCGCGTTGACGGGCACGTAGCCGCGGCGGAAGTCGGCATCGTACGAGCCGGGCAGCAGCCCTCCGTAGTCCACCGCCGAGCGCAGCACGCCCCGCAGGTCGCGCAGGGTGTCCAGGGCCGCTTTCAGCGGTCCGTCCACGGTGCCGAGGGCGGCCTCCCGCAGATCCTGCCGCAGCACGGCGGTGAGCCGGCACCGCCACTCCCGCGCGTCCGCGAAGTGCTCGCCGTCGAAGGGCCTGGCCAGCCGCCGCAGGTCCAGCTCCGGCACATCGAGCAGATCGGCCTCCGCCACCGCCACGGTGCCGTCGCCGCCCGCGTGCACCTCTGTGGCGTAGCGGGCGGCGAATTTCTCCGCCGCCTCCGCGCCGTGCCGGGTGCGCATGTGCCCCGTGTAGTAGACGTGCCGGATCTCCTGGAGCACCTGGCCCAGCAGGTCCTCCTCGAAGTCGAGCTGTCCGCTGCCGCCGGCCTGCCTGCGCCGCTCCCTGGCCCGGGCGACGGCGTCGTCGGTCAGGAAGGTGCCGCGGTGCACGTAGTTGGGCGCCTTCTGGCTGCGGCCGCGGGCCGGGATCGGCAGCCCGCTGCGCGAGCCGGCCACGATCACCGGTTCGTTGCCGCTCGGCTCGTATCCGAGGTGCCCGTCCTCGTCGCGTACGAACCGGCCGCCCCGGCCCTCCGTAAGCGACATCAGCACGTCGTAGAAGGACAGTCCCATGCCCCGTACGGCGACGGTCGTTCCGGGCAGGATCTTTTCGGCCAGGTCCATGTCAGCAGCAGAGTTGCCCGAGAGGTAGTGCACCCCGGTACGGCCCTCGGCGAAGCCGGACATGGCGCGGTCGAAGTCGTCCGGGTCGTTGTCCGGATGCCCGGTGGTGAGGACGACCTTGTCGGCCTCGAACGTACGCTGCTCGCCCACCGCCACCCGGTAGCGGCCGTCCTGTCCCGGCCGCACCGAGGTGACCCGGCCGAGTACCGGTATCAGCCGTACGTGCGGCGGGAGTTCGTCGGTGACGGCGCGGTAGACGAACCGCAGATAGCGGCCGTACTCCAGGCGGGAGGCGAAGTCGTGCGGGTCGTGCCCGTCGCCGGGCCGGGCCCGCTCCGGTGCGTACTCGTGCAGCCACTGGCCCAGCGAGGGACCGGCGCCGGGGCGCGGACGGCCGCCGTCCGGTGCACCGGAGAACATCGTGACCTGGCCGATCACCGTGTTCATCGCGAACCACGGGTCCTGGTCCGTGCGCCAGATGCGTCCGGCGCCGACCTCCACGGCGTCCACGGCGTAGATGGTGACCGGACGGGGGTCGTGCTCGGCGGCCTCGCGCAACCGCACGGCCAGCCGCTCCAGGACCGAGATACCGCGCGGCCCGGTGCCGACGACCGCGATGGTGTACGGGCCCTGCGACGGTGCCTGAGGTGTGTTCACAGCGCACTCCTTGAGTCACATGAGATGAGTTCCGGGGCGGTCGTGCCGACGTGCGTCCAGTCCAGGGCCTCGCTGTCGTACACGGTCTGCACGTGCGAGAGCATCCCCAGCAGGTCGTCGGCGTGCAGCCGCCCGTGCCCCGCCCCGGCGGACGGGCGGACCGGCATGGCACCGGCGGAGAGCCAGCGCAGCCTGCCGTCCGCGTCGAGACAGCCGCGGGCGCGCTGGGCGTTGTCCGCGTGCAGGCAGTACGGGACGTCGAGATAGCCGCGCGCGAACGCCTCGGTCAGCGCCCGCCCTACGTCGGGGTCGAGTTCGAGCACCGCCTCGACGAGCGTCCGGGCTTCGTCGAGTACCCCGTCATCGGGCGCCGGGCCCAGCAGGTGCAGCCCCTCGGCCCGGGCCTGCCTGGCGGCGCGGGCGGCCTCCTCCAGGGCGCGCACGTTGTCCCGCACCGTCGGTATCCGGTACGCCTCGGCGGTCGTCTTGACGAGCAGCCGCTCGGCCCCGGTCCGCACCGCCAGCCGCGCGCTGTCGCGCAGCAGGGCCAGCGCCCCGGGCTCCGTGCGCGGGAAGACCCCCATGTAGGTGTAGAGCACGATGTGCCGACGGATGTCGCCGAGGTACTCGTCCGAGAGCCGGCGCAGGGCGGCGACGGCCGCGGCGTCCTGCGCGAAGTCCGTCTGCTGCGCGTAGCTGAGCGAGATGTCCCGCAGCCCGTGCTGCCGGAAGAACAGCCCCTCCAGCACCGACAGGGCCACCAGCAGGGAGGGCGGGCACAACTGTCCCAGCATGCAGCCGCCGAAGGTCTCCAGGTGAGCCGTCGCCGAGCGCTCGGCCAGCAGTTCGCAGGAGCGCGCCCAGGCCTCGACGGACTCGCGCAGGGGCGTACGGCCATACGGCAGGCAGTACGAGACGGGTCCGCCCTCGGTGGCGTCGAGCCCGGCGTCCAGCAGGGCGGAAACGATCCCGAGCGGACGCGCCGAGCCGTGCCGCACCTGGACGGCGAAGGAACCGAGGCCCTGGCGGAGCTCCCTGGTGGTCCGCGGCCCGTGGGCGACGATCGGGTAGCCGTTGAGCTCCTGGCCACGGCGCACCGCGCGGCGCGCGGCGGCCAGGTCGCCGACCCGGGTGTAGCTGTCCACGGTGAGGGTTCCGACGGTGCGGGCCCGGGCATGACGGACGGCTTCGAGGCCGGACCGCATGGCGGACGGTGCACCGAACCCCATCCTCGGCTGGACGACCAGTTCGCCCGCCCGGCTCGCCGCGGACACGGCACCGCCGAAGGAGAGCGGAAGGGTGGCGGGGCCGGTGGCGGTCTCCAGGCCGCTCACCGGCTGCCCGCCGCGAGCGAGGCGTCCATCACCACGGTGCCGACGTAGTGACAGAAGTCCCGTATCCCCGAGCCGTTCTCGAAGACGGCGGTGAACCCGGCGGCGAGGAGCTCCGGCGCGTACGTGCCCGCTGCCGCCGCTCTGGTGCCGAACGTCCCCCCAATGACCACCGGCAGCCGCAGCATGTCTTCCTGCGCGCGCAGTCGGCGGATCAGCCGCCCGCCGTCCGCGGCCCCGTGGCCGTTGACGGTGCTGACGACGACGAGGTCGGGAGTGAGCCGCCGGCACTCGGCGATCAGCAGCTCGTCCGGCACGCAGGCCCCGATGTTGTGCACCTCGTGCCCCAACTCCTCCAGCAGGAGCTGGAGATAGACCAGATTCCAGGTGTGGGAGTCGGAGGAGACGCTGGAGAGGAGAACGCGGCAGCTGCCGCCCGATCTTGAGATTTCATGCTCCGGTCCGGCCTCGGACGAAGTCATGGAGAGTTCCCTCCTGGGAATGAGAAGGTCTCCGCGCCAGCGGCACCGGCGGCGCTGGACAGGCGGGCTCTCGTGTTCGGCCGCCTTGAACATGCCGTGCGGAGCGAGGACGGAAAACCCGTGCGGATTCCGGCACACCGACCCTAGACACGACCCGCTTCCCGCCGCGCCCTCAGCTTCCTGCAATGCAGGTAGGTGATCGTTAAATCCACTGGTGACCCGGCTCAACAGCACCGCAGAATCAATGGAGTTCCGCACCTCATCGCGGAGAACCCGTACCGGAAAGAAGTACGGACAGGTTTCCCGGAAATAAAAGGAGCGACACCACCATGGAATCCATGCCCACCGCCCAGGGACCCGCCTCTTTCCCGCTCGACGAGCGCGGAATGCGACCGGTGGAAGTGCACTGCCACGGCTTCGGCGATGTGGACTTCTCCGATTTCACCCGCGTCGACCTGGACCGACTGGACATGTGGTGCGCCGGCGAGGGCGTACTGGCGCTTCCCACGATGTATCTGCACCGCGACCGGCTCGGTGAGTTCGAGGACTTCATGCGCCGCTACGCCGCCAAGCGTGCGGACGGCCTGCTGTCCCACATACCCGGAGTGGCACTGGAGGGCCCGCTGCTCTCCCACCGCGGCGGCACCCCGCAGTCGACGGTGTGGGCACCCAGCCGCGGGGAGTGGGAGCGCCTGGCCGCGCTCGGCGACCACGGACTGGTGTACACCGTGGTCTCCCCCGACGCCTTCTCCCCCGAGTCGGTGCTGCAGGACGACCCGCACCTGCGGGAGAGCGACTTCGAGTGGATCGTGCCGACCCTGCTCGCCCACGGAGTCCGTCCCGCGCTGGGGCACTTCACCCGTGACGACCCGGCCCGCAGCGCGGCCACCGTCGATGCCATCGTGGAGACCGCGCACCGCTCGGAGTGGAACGGCAGCGGCGTCCGGGTGACCACCGACCACCTGTTCAACGACATGCCGCTCAACATCCGGCACGCCTTCCGCACCGGCCGGGCGCGGGCGCAGCGGGACGAGGTCATCGCCTCGTACGACCTGCCCAACTGGACGCTGGACAACATCAGCGAGATGGCCGGGCCGGTGCCGGGGGCGATCATCAAGCAGGCCGTCAACGGCCGGATCTCCGCCTGCATCAACTTCGACGGCGAGCACGTGGACCTCGCGCTGGCCACCCGCGCCGTGCAGCTCATGGGCCCCCGCAACGCGATGATCATGACCGACCGCTGCGACTCCGCGCGGCTCGGCGGCCGGGCGCTGCACCACACCACGGACAACGGGCTGTGGTACGAGGAGAACGGCGTGGTCGCCGCCGGCTCCCAGCCGCTGGCCCTGCACATCGCCAACGCCAAGGCCCACGGGCTCACCGACGAGGACATCTCCTTCCTCATCACCAGGACCGCACACCGCACCTTCGGCATCGCCGCCGAGGAGAGGGTCCGCGCGGCCGCCTGACCGGGCACCGGCCCCTCGCGGGTAAGGGCGAGCGAAAAACAGGTCGGGCGCCCGGATATCGGTCCGTGCGCCTCGGAAATTCCTTCTTCCACGTTCGAACGGTCTCTTTCACAGAACAGGATGGTGCCGTGCTCGATCACATCGCGGACGCGATGAAAGAGCCTGATGTTGTCCGGCTGGACCGCAATGTCCATGTATTGCGCTTCGAAATGATGAAGCTCCACTCGGCGCTCGAAGCGGTACGGCGGCTCCTGGCCGACGGAGTTGTCAAACCCGGCGACACCCTCATGGACAGTTCGAGCGGCACATATGGCCACTCGCTCGCCCTGGCCTGCCACAAGTACGGAATGAAATGCCGCATTGTCTGCTCGACCAAACTCGACGACACCATGCGCCGGCAGTTCGAGATGCTGGGTGCGCGGGTCGACCAGGTCGAAATACCGGCGGGCCCGCTGGTCGACAAGATGGACCAGCGTGCCCGCCTCGACCGGGTCGCCGAGATCCTCGACACCGAGGACGACGTCCACTGGATGCAGCAGTACCACGACGACGTGCACTACCTCGGCTACCGTGCCTGCGCCGACCTGCTCCTCAAGGAGTTCGGCGGCGCACCGCTCACTCTGGTCGGCGGGGTGGGTACGGGGGCCTCGACCGGCGGACTCACCTCGTATCTGCGGGAGATGGGCGCCGATGTCACGCTCGTGGGCGTCCAGCCCTTCGAGAGCGTCACCTTCGGCAGTGAGCCCGTCGAGGACCCGGTGGCCAGCATCTCCGGGATCGGCAGCCCCATCGTCATGCGCAACGTGCGCTACGAGCTGTACGACCGGGTGCACTGGATCGGCTACGAGAGCGCGGTGGCGGCCACGACCGCACTGCTGCGACGGCACGCCGTCTACGCCGGCATGTCCTCGGGCTGCAACTACCTGGCCGCCACCTGGGAGGCCGCGCACGCTCCGGAGCGCCCGTGCGTCTTCATCGCGGCCGACACCGGACACCGCTACGCGGAGAACGTCTACGGACGCCCGCAGGGGGACGAAAGCATCGAGTCGCTGACCCCGCGCCGTATCGACGCACTCGACCAGCTCGCCTTCCCCTGGTCGGTCATGGACTGGAAGCGCCGCGACTTCCAGCCGCTCGGCGCGGTCCGTCCCCGCACCGACCGTCACAAGAAGTACGTCGCCTCCGTACCCGGCGCCGCACCCGCCCCTTCGCGCAGCAAGGAGGTCCTGCTGTGAGCAATTCGCTTCCCGCGCCCGCCGGGCGCAATCTCATCGCTCTCGAATGGCTCCAGTTCGGCCTGGGCCGGCTGGTGGCCGCCGCCGAGAAGGAGGGACTCACCGTCCACCTCCTGACCGAGAACCGCCGGGAGTACGCGCACGAGCTCGCCCGCCTCGACAGCCCGCACCTGGTGGTGCACGACGTGGACACCCACGACGTGCGGCAGGTCGTCGCGGTGGCACGGGAGATCGGTGACCTGACAGGGCTGCTCAGCACCACCGACACCTGGAGCCTGGTCGCCCTCGCCGCCCGTGAGCAGCTCGGGCTGCCGGGACAGCCGCCCGAGGGGGTGCGCCTGGTCCGTGACAAGGCCCGGCTGCGCCGCCGGCTGTACGAGTACGGGCTCTCCCGCTCCGCCGGCTCCACGGTCACCAACGCGGACGACGCCTCCACCCTGGCCTGCCGGGTCGGTCTCCCCCTGATCGTCAAGGACAGCTCCGGCACGTCGAGCGAGCACGTCTGGCTGGCCCGCACAATGGACGAACTCGTCGGCGTCCTGGCCGAGATGCGGACCCGCACGCTTCGCGGGACGCCGACCGCCGAGCCCTACTTCCTGGGGCCGCTCTACAGCGTCGAGACGATCACCTGGGAGGGGCAGACCCGGGTGATCGGCCTCAACAGCCGCATCATGTCCGCGCCCCCGGCCTTCCGGGAGGAGGCGCTGAGCTTCCCCGTCCGGCTGCCCGACGGGCCGGCCGACGAGCTCGCGCAGTGGATCGAACGGGTGCTCAAGGCCGTGGAGTACGAGGAGGGCTTCGCCCACACCGAGTTCATCCTGGGGGACGACGGCTTCGAGGTCGTCGAGATCAATCCCCGGCTCGGCGGTGCCCTGGTCGGCGAGGCCATCTCACGGGCGATGGACATCAACCTCTACGAGTCCTTCGTCGACCTCGCCCTGCGTCGCCGCCCCGCCCTGCTCGACACCTCTCCGACTCCCCGTCGGGGCGTCTCCCACGTGCTGCTCTACCCCCCGCACCCCGGCGTCTACCTGGGCTGCGAAGGGCTGGAGGCGCTCCGCGGGCATCCGGGCGAGCCCGCCCTCCACTCCTCGCTGCCGCCGGGCACGGACGTGCGGACGGTCACGAACCAGGACGGCTGTGTCGCCATGGTGCTCGCCACCGGCGCCACCAGTGAGACCGCGCTCCAGAACGCGCTCTCCGCCGCCGGCGAGGTGCGGATCCGGATGGCGGGTGACGGCGATGTCTGAGCAGCCGCTCCACCTCCTCGTCCTCAGCGGCTGGGCCGGAGTGCCGGAGGCGGCGCTCGCGCTCGGCTTCGACGTGAGCTTCATCGGCGACACCACCGAGTTCTCCGCGGATGACCGGGAGATCCTCGCGTGCTGCCGGTTCGTGCACGAGACACCGGCCGACCGGACCGCCGCCGTGCTGGCCGCCGCCCGCCGTATCCACGAGGCGCAGCCGCTGCACGCGGCCGTCTCCTTCGGGGAGTTCGGCACCGAGAGCTCCGCCGTCGTCGCCGACGCCCTCGGCATCCGCGGGCTCTCCCTGAACACGGTGGCGGCCACCCACTACAAGGACCTGATGCGCGACCTGCTCGCCGGCCACCCCGGGCTCGCACTCGCCTGGGCGCGGGTCACGGATCCCGCCGGACTCCGGAAGTTCCACGCCCGCCAGGGGGTGCCGATGGTCATCAAGCCCGTGTCCGGTGCGGGAAGCGTCGGCGTGCGCCAGATCCTCACCGAGGAGGAGCTGTGGGCGACGCTGGACGACGACCGGTTCTGGCGCGAAGGCCCGTACCTGGCCGAGGAGTTCGTGCCGGGCGACATGGTCTACAGCGTGGAAACGGTAACCCTGGGCGGCCGTCATCACATCGCCGGGGTCTCGGCCGGCCGGCTCTCCACGCATCCGAATCTGGCGATCACGGAGATCTCCGTACCGCCGCCGCCCCCGTACGACACACCCCTCCCGGAGATCAGCCGTACGGTCCTGGCCTTCCTCGACGTGCTCGGCCACGACTGGGGGCTCACCCACACCGAGGTCAAGATCGCCGCTGACGGCCGGCCCGTGGTCATCGAGTCCCAGCCCCGGATCGGCGGCATGCGGATCTGGCGCATGGTCGAACACGCCACGGGCGTGGACGAGATCGGCACGGTCCTGCGCAGTCTGCTGCCGGACGGCGCGGATGTCAGCTCCCCGCACCTGCCGCCGTACACGGCGGTGGGGAAGTGCCTCTCGCTGACACCGCCCCGCAAGCGGGTCCGCGCCACCGCCGACCCCGGGCTGCTGCGCGGGATCGAGGGGGTCGAGGACTTCGAGATCTCCATCCGGCCGGGGGAGGTCCCGGCTCCCGTGACCGACAACTCCGGCGGACGCCCCGGGCTGATCTGGCTGCGGCTGCCGGACCACGCGGCGGCCGAGCAGGTGCAGAAGGAGATCTCCCGCACGTACTGGGTGGAATACGAGGACGGCGATGTCTGGCATCCGTCGTTCTGAGCTGTGGTCCGGGGTGGTCGGCCTCCCCGGACCGCTGCGCTTCCTGCTCGTGACCTCGTTCTTCATGCCGCTGGCCAGCTTCATGATCCTGCCGTACCTGGCGATCCTGCTGCACGACCGGCTGGGCATGGCGATGGGGCCCGTCGGGCTGCTGCTCGGGGTCACCTCCTTCCTGCAGTTCGCCGGGGCTCTCGGTGGCGGTCTGGTGGCCGAACGGATCGGCTGGAAGCGCTCCATGGTGACCGGGCTGACCGTACGGACGGCGGGCTTCGCGCTGTTCGCGGTGGGCCTGACCAAGCCGGCGGTGGCCGTCGTCGCCGTGCTGCTCACCGCGCTGGGGGACACCCTCTACTCCCCCGCCAACAAGGCGTACCTGGTCTCGGAGGTCTCCGAGGAGCACCGTCCGGTCCTGCTGTCGGTGAACAACTCGGCCCTCAGCTCCGGAATGGCCCTGGGCACTTTGGCCTCCGGGCTGCTGATCTCCCGGATGCCGCTGCTGGTGTTCACCGTCGTGGCCGTGATGTTCGCGGCGATGACGGTGACGCACCTGGTGCTGCTTCCGGGCACGCCGGCCACGGCGTCGGCCGCCGCCGCCCGGGACCGACGCGGCGACTGGGGACGGGCGTTCCTGACCGCGCCCGTCCTGGTCGCCCTCGCGACCGCGTACGTCTACTGGTACTTCCAGAACTACCTGGGCCTCTTCGTCACCGCGACGCACTCGACGTTCCTGTACAGCACGGCACTGATACTCAACAGCGCCCTGGTGGTGCTCGGCCAGCCTCCGGCGGCACGCTGGATCGGCCGGATCCGGTACGTCACCGCCGTGCTGATCGCCTTCCCCGCCCTGACGCTGGGGCTGCTCGTCCTCGCACGGCCCGGGGTCGCCTTCGTGCTGCTCGGCACGGTGCTGATCAGCGTGGCCGAGGGGGTGCTCTTCCTCAAGAACGAACTCGAGGCCCTGCGGGCCGTACCGGACCGCCCCACTCTGGCGGTCGGCAGCCAGCGGCTGGCGCTCGGCGGCGGTTCCCTGCTCAGCGGGATCGTCGGCGGACAGCTCTACGCCGTCTCCCAGCCGGGCGGCTCCACGGGACAGTTCTGGCTGTACGCCGCCGGGCAGGCCGTCGTCGTCACGGTCCTCGCCGCGGCGGCCTGCCGGGTGCGCCGTACCGGGCGGCCCGCGCACGTACCCGCGCTCAGTGCCCCGTCCTCCTCCAGGAGTGAATCATGATCGTGCCCACCCGTCTCCCCGCGTCCGCCTACCCGGCCCCCGCGCGCACGCAGGACGCCCCGCGCTACCGGGGGCCGTCCGTACGCGGCCCGCTGCCCGGTCCGCGCAGCGCGGAGCTGCTCGAACGGCAGGCCCGGCGCGAGTCCAACGCCCGCACGTATCCCCGGCGGCTGCCGTTCGCGGTGAAGCGGGGCGAGGGCAGCTTCCTCGAGGACCTCGACGGCAATGTCTTCCTCGACTTCCTCAGCGGAGCCGGCGTCCTTCCGCTGGGCCACAACCCCCCGGAGCCGCTCGCCGCAGCCCATCGACAGCTGGACGAACTCGTCCACGGACTGGACTTCCCCACCCCGGTCAAGGACGAGTTCACCGAGTTGACGCTCGGGATGCTCCCGGGGTCCATGCCCTCCCGTACGAAGATCCACTTCTGCGGGCCGACCGGGGCCAACGCCGTCGAGGCGGCGCTGAAGCTGTGCAAGACGGCCACCGGGCGCACTGACGTGATCAGCTTCCAGGGCGGCTTCCACGGCAGCTCCCTGGCCACCCTCTCCATCACCGGACTGGTCGCGCAGAAGGCCCCGGTCGGCGGCCGGATGCCCGGGGTGCACTTCTTCCCGTACGCACACTGCCACCGCTGCCCGCTCGGCCTGAAGCGGAACACATGCGCGGTCAACTGCGCCGGATACCTGGAGCGTTCCCTCACCGACCCCAACGGCGGCATCCCGCTCCCGGCCGCCGTGATCCTCGAACTGGTCCAGGGGGAGGGCGGGGTGATCCCCGCCGATCCCGAATTCGTGCGGCGGCTGTGGGCGGTGACCCGGGAACTGGACATCCCGCTGATCGTGGACGAGGTGCAGAGCGGCTGCGGGCGCACTGGGACCTGGTTCGCCTTCGAGCAGTACGGCATCGAACCCGATGTCGTCGTCGCCTCGAAGGCGCTGAGCGGAGTGGGGCTGCCCGCCGCGGTGATCCTCTACGACAAACGCCTCGACGTGTGGCTCCCCGGCGCGCACAGCGGCACCTTCCGCGGCAACCAGGCCGCCTTCGCCGCGGGCGTGGCGACCATCGAGGCGGTCCGCAGGGACGGCGTGCTTGCCAACGTACGGGAGCGCTCCGCCCAGCTCACCCGGCGGCTGACGGAGCTGCGCGCGCTGACCCCGCGGGTCTCCGACATCCGCGGGCTGGGTCTGATGACCGGAGTGGAGCTCGCCGACCCGGCGACCGGAGAGCCCGCCTCCGAGCTGGCGCTGCACGTCCAGCGCGAGGCACTGCTACGGGGGCTCATCATCGAGCTGGGCGGCCGGGACGACGGCGTACTGAGACTGCTGCCCCCGCTGAACTGCACCGCGGCGGAGGTGGACACGGCGGTGGACATCCTGCACGCCGCACTGTCCAGGGCCCTCATGACGGCCGGCTGACGCCGGCTGTCGCGCGCCGGCCGCTGCGAACCTCAGCTTGCTGCATTGCAAGTTCTTCCCCGGGCGCCGGGGTACCGGCGCATTCACGCCCCGGAAAGAATTGCGGAACCACGCCGTATCACTGGAATTCCCTGCCGTCCGTCATCGCCCCGGCGGGCAACGGAACCGATTCCCCGGAGTACATGAAATGGTTCGCGAACAAGGATCCGCCACGAGCCCCACCCGGCTCCGTGCGGCCCGTGCAGGTCTCACCGGTGTGTTCTTCGTCAACGGCGCGCTGTTCGGCACCTGGGCCTCGCGGGTCCCCACCATCAAGGAACAGGTCGACGCGGACACCGGGGTGCTGGGGCTGACGCTGCTGGGTATCGCGTTCGGCGCGCTGCTCGCGAAGCAGCTCGCGGGCCAGCTGGTCACCCGGGCCGGGACCGTCCCGGTCACCCGGGCCGGCGCCGCGCTCGCCTGCCTGACGCTGCTCCCGCCGGCCTTCGTGCACGGCCCGGCCAGGCTCGGCGTGGCGCTCGTGCTCTTCGGCGCCGCCATGGGGCTGATGGACGTCGGGATGAACGCGCACGGCGTGGAGCTGGAGCGGCTGCGCAGGCGTCCGGTCATGTCCTCCCTGCATGCCTCGTTCAGTGCGGGAGGGCTCGCCGGAGCGCTCTTCGGGGGCGTGATGGCGGCGCACGGCGTCAACCCCCGTACACACTTCGCACTGGTGGCGGTGGCGCTGGGCGTGCTCGCCGCGGTGGCCTCGGTACGGCTGCTGCCCACGCGCCCGCCCCGGCAGCGGGACGCCTCGCGCGCCTGGGTCCCGGTCCCCCGCCGGCTGCGGCTGCCGCTCACCCTGCTGGCCGTCACGGGGCTGTGCGCCGCGGCCGGGGAAGGGGCGGCCGCCGACTGGAGCGCGCTGTACCTGCACGAGGACCTGGGCCGGTCGGCCGGCTTCGCCTCCCTGGGATACGCGCTGTTCTCCGTGGCGATGGCGGCGGGGCGGCTGGCGGGCGACCGGCTGACCGCCCGCTGGGGCGGTCTGCGCACCGTGGTCTGCGCGGCGGCACCGACCGGGACGCTCTTCGGCCTCTCCCTCGCCTCCAGTGACCCGCTCCTCGCCCTGTGCGGATTCACCGCACTCGGGCTCGGTCTGTCCGTCGTCGTGCCCGTGGTCTTCTCCATGGCGGGCGGCCTGGGCGGCGAACGGTTCGGCCCCGCCCTCACCTATGTCTCCAGCATCAACGGCACCGGGATGCTGATGGGTCCGCCGCTGATCGGTTTCGCCGCCGAGGCCGTCGGCCTGCGCGCGGCACTCGGGCTCGTCAGCCTCCTGGCCGTGCTCTCCGCCGTGCTGATGTGCACCTTCGCCGCGCATCAGCGAAGGAATTCGTCGCAGCACGTCTCCGAATACACCCCGAAATCCACCTCCGCCACCGCCTGACGGATCTAAGGAAGAGAAAATGCCTGGAATTCAGCCCACCGATCCGCATGTTCTCGCCACCGCGGTCGCCGACATTCTGGTCGTCTCCGCGGACCCGGAATCCCGTCGCAGCTGCGTCTTCTTCTGGGAGAAATACCGGTCGCTGGTCCTGGACGTGGAGCGGGCCGCGGAAAAGCTCGACGACCCGGAGCTGCGCTCCCTGACGGGCGCCCTGCGCGCCGCCCCCGAGGACCCGGCCCGTCACCGCGCCCTCGTCCGCGCGCTCGTGGCGGCCGACCCGGCGTCCCCCACCACGGCCGCGCTGTTCGACGCGGCCTGGCGGGCCGAGCGCGACAACCGTCTAGGCCACCACCTCGGTGCGCGCTACCGGGCCGGCGCGGCTCCGCTGCCCCTCGAAGAACTGCGGGCGACGGCACCGCGCAACGCCCCCTGCGCGGCGGCGGACGCGCCCGTCCTCGTCGTGATCCCCTTCCGGGACCGCGACACCGACGGCACCCGGCTGCGGAACCTGTTGGCGTGCCTGCTCTCGCTCGGCGACCAGTCCTTCCCGCGCGAGCGGTTCCGGGTCGTGGTCGTGGAGTCCGACGACCGACCCCGCTGGCGGGAGGTCATCGAGCCGTACGTCGACCAGTACCTCTTCGCCCCCAAGCCGGACACCTTCAACAAATCCTGGGCGGTCAACGCCGGTGTGGTGCACACCGGGGGCGAGGCCGAGGCCATCTGCATCCTGGACGCGGACGTCCTCACCGACCGCGACTTCGTCGCCCGCAACGTGGCCCGGCTGCGGCGCCCCGGCACGGGAGGGCACCTCACCTACCGGAACATGCTGGGCATGACCGCGGAATCCACGGCGCACGCCGTGCGCCGCAGGGTGTTCGAGGGTGCGGCCGAGGCCGACCCCGAGGAGGTACGGGGCTTCGTGGTGCGCCGCCCGCCGGGCGCCTGCCTCTGGGTGCGCGCGAGCGTCTTCCACCGGATCGGCGGCATGGACGAGCGGTACGAGGGCTGGGGCGGCGAGGACACCGACTTCGCCTACCGCATGGACTTCGCCTCCGCCTTCGACAACTTCGACGATCCACTACTGCACATGAACCACCCGCCCGCCGCCGTACTCAGGGAGGACGGCGAACTGGTCAACGCCCATATTCCGTGGCTCAGCTGGGACCCCGAGGAGCCGATCGGCCGGATCGACCGCTTCGCTCCGGCATCCCGCTGACCACCCCTCACCGAACAACCCCCTTGTCGACGAAGGAGCCCGAATGCCCGTCAAAGGCTGCATGTTCGACTTCTCCGGCACGCTCTTCCACCTGGAGAGCCCGCAGGACTGGCTGCGCGCCGTCCTCACCGAGGCCGGAACGGACACCGCCGAGGACGAGATCCACCACTGGGCGCAGCGGCTGCGGGAGGTCGGAGCGGTTCCCGGCGGTCCCGCTCCCCGCCAGGTGGACCCCGCCCTGGAACAGCTGTGGCGGGAGCGTGACCTGGACGCCGTACGGCACCGGAAGGCGTTCACCGGCCTGCTGCACGCGGCCGGGCTGCCCTGGCCCCACTTGGCCGACGCGCTCTACGAACGCCATATGACAGCTCCGGCCTGGCAGCCCTATCCGGATACCGCGGAGGTGCTCCGCACGCTGCACGGCGCCGGGATTCCCATCGCCGTGGTCAGCAACATCGGCTGGGACCTGCGTCCCGTCTTCCGGGCGCACGGCCTCGACCGGTTCGTGGAGGCGTACGTGCTGTCGTTCGAGCACGGCGTCCAGAAGCCGGACCCGGAGCTCTTCCGTACCGCCCTCACCCTGCTGGGCCTGGACGGCGCGGACACCGCGATGGTCGGTGACGACCGCGTGGCCGACGCGGGGGCGGCCGCCGTCGGTGCCGCCGTGCACTTCGTCGACGCGCTGCCCGTGTCCTCGCGTCCCGGCGCCCTGCTCCGTCTCCTGCCCGACCTGCGATGAGTTCCGCGCCCGCACCGCGCGTACCCCAGCGAAGGGAAGCATCATGCCGCACACCCCGCACGACCCCACCGCGCCCCGGATCGCCCTGGTCGGTGCCACCGGCGCGGTCGGCGAGACACTGATCGGTCTCATCGAGGACCGGTCCTTCCGCTACCGGGAGATCCACCTCGTCGCCTCGCCCCGCTCGGCCGGGCGCACCCTGGAGGTGGACGGCCGGGACCATCGGGTATCAGCCCTGGACACCTTCGACTTCTCCTGCGTCGACCTCGCCTTCTTCTCCGCCGGCAGCGAGGTCAGCAGGAAGTGGGCACCGGTGGCGGCCGGTCAGGGGGCGCTGGTCGTCGACAACACCAACGCCTTCCGGATGGACCCCGACACCCCGCTCGTCGTCCCGCAGGTCAACGCGGAGACGCTCACCCGGCGCCCCGCGAGCGGCATCGCCGCCAACCCCAACTGTTCGACGATCCCGCTGGTACGGCTGTTGCGTCCGGTCGAGGACCGGTGGGGCCTGAGCAGGGCCGTGGTCAGCACGTACCAGGCCGCCTCCGGGCGTGGGCACTCCGGGACGGCGGAGCTGTACGAGGCCACCCGGGCCGCACTCGAGGACCCCTCGGAGCCCGGCCCGCAGGTGGAGTTCAGCCCCACCCTCGCCTTCAACGTGATTCCTTTCATCGACGAGCTCCTGGACAGCGGCTTCACGATGGAGGAGCAGAAGATGCTCCAGGAGTCCCGGAAGATCCTCGGCCTGCCCCACCTCGACGTGACCACCACCTGTGTGCGCGTCCCCGTGCGGAACGGGCACTCCGAGGCCGCCTGGATCGAGTGCGACGACGTGGTGGACCGTGCGGAGCTCGTCGCCCTGCTCGCCGCCCTGCCCGAGGTCACCGTGCACGACCGGGACACCCCAGGTGCCTTCCCCACCCCGCGCACCATCGACGAGGCCAACCACGTCCACGTGGGCCGCGTCCGGGTGAGCCCGCACAATCCTCGCGGCTTCTGGCTGTGGGTCGTCGCCGACAATCTCCGCATCGGCGCCGCGCTCAACGCCCTCCAGATCGCCGAGGAACTCGTCGCGCGGGGCGCGCTGTGACCCCCGTCGGCTCCGTCGCGGTGCTCAAGTTCGGCGGCTCCAGCTTCGCCGCACCGGAGGCGTACACCGAGCTGGCCCGCGCGCTCCGCGCACGGATCGAGTCCTCCCGGCAGCGCCTCGCGGTCGTGGTCAGCGCGATGCCCGGGGAGACCGAGCGGCTCCGGGAGCGCCTGCACGAGGTGGCCCCGTACCCCGGGGACGACCGGGTGGCCGGACTGCTCACCCTCGCCGACACGGTCAGCGCGCAGCTGCTCGCCGCAGCGCTGCACCGACTGGGACTGAGCACCACCGTGCTGGCCGGGCACGAGACCGGGTTCACCACCGACGAGACCTTCATGTGGGCCCGGCTGGAGCGCATCGACCCGGAACCGCTGCGCCGCGCGCTCGCCTCCCACGAGGTGGTCGTCGTCCCCGGCGGCCAGGCCGCCGACGGGCGCGCCCGTCCCACCTGGCTGGGCAAGAACAGCTCCGACCTGTCGGCGGTCGCCGCGGCCGTGGCGCTCGGCGCCGCACAGTGCGAGATCCACTCCGACGTGGAGGGCATCCACAGCTGCGACCCCAACCAGGTCTCCGGCACCAGGCTGCTGCGGGAGGTCTCGTACGCCGACGCCACCGCCATGTCCCGGCACGGCGCCAAAGTGCTGCACCACCGCGCCGTACGCCTCGCGGAGCGGCACGGCATCGAGATCCGCTGCCGGCACAACAAGGAGCCGTTCACCCCCGGAACGGTCATCGGCCCGGGGAAGTCGTCCGCCTCGGCCGTCGTTCTCAACCTCCGCTCCCGCGTGCTGGAATACCCGGACGACAGCACTGCGGACCTGGCCCACCGCGCCTTTCGCACCGACGGCGTGCAGTCGCTCCGGCTGACGGACGGCCCCCGGGTGGCGGTGATCGGCGGCTACGCGGACCAGCGGGAGTCCCAACTGCGGCACGGCGTCGACCCCGGGCGCACGGCCGGTGTCCCGGTCACCGCGCTCCACGGAGGGCGCGGAGTCGTCCACACCGCCGGGGACGAGGCGGCGGCCGTACGGCTCGCGCAACGCCTGCACGACGGCCCAGGACCTTCACCCTCCCCCGCCCGTGTCTGACCCCGGGCCCGCGCGGAATCCCTTGAAGTCGGAAGGAGTACGTACATGACAGCGCCCGCACCCGCCCGCGCGGCGGTATCCACCCTGGTCACGATCGACCTGCCGGACCCGGTACGTGACGCTCTCGGCGGCCGTCTGGCCGAGCTGCCCGGACCGGGCCGCGACATCGACTGGCTGATGACCCGATACCTGCAGATCTTCGCCCAACTGCCCACCCCCACGCTGCAACAGCTCCTGGACTTCGGGCGGCACTCCGACACCCCCGGCGTCGGGTACGTCCGCAACGCCCCGGTCGACCCGTGGCTCCCGGACACCCCCCGGGACGGCGGTCCTTGCCCGGACAAGAGCACCTTCGTCGCCGAGGGGGTGCTGCTGGGGCTGAGCGGGCTGCTAGGCGAGCCGGTCGGCTTCGCCACGGAGAAGAACGGACAGCTGGTGCACGATGTCGTCCCGGTGCCTGGGGGCGCCATGACGCAAACCAACCAGGGGTCCTCCGTCTTCCTCAACTTCCACAACGACATCGTCCACGACGAGAGCGGCCGCTACGACCTGGCCGGCCCGGACTTCCTCGTCCTCAGCTGCCTGCGCGCCGACCACGAGGAGATCGCGGGCACGTACTACGCCGACGCCCGGGACATCTGCCGCGCCCTGGA
Source organism: Streptomyces sp. NBC_01591 (assembly GCF_035918155.1). NCBI lineage: Bacteria > Bacillati > Actinomycetota > Actinomycetes > Kitasatosporales > Streptomycetaceae > Streptomyces > Streptomyces sp. NBC_01591. Next base: position 357,533 of record NZ_CP109328.1, on the reverse strand, counting down.
CCCGGCGACCCTGGAGATCCTGCGCAGCCCGCTGTTCCGGATGAACGCCCCCGGCAGTTACGTGCGGGAGGTCGCGGGCGGCGGCGAGGTGCTCTCCGACCCGGTCCCGATGATCAGCGGCCCCGAGTCCTGCCCCGAGGTCTCCGCGGCCGCCAACGGGATCCGCGCGCTGGACGGGCGGGCCCGCGCCGCGCTCGACCGGCTGCAGGAGGCCTGCCGGGAGGTCGCCCACGAGGTCTTCCTCCGCCCCGGGCAGGCGCTGCTCATCAACAACCGCAAGGGCCTGCACGCCCGTTCCTCCTTCACGGCGCGGTACGACGGCCGGGACCGGTGGCTCCAGCGGACGTATGTACGCCGCAGCCAGTGGACCATCCGCCACCGGGCCACCCCCGGCTCCCGGCGCCTGCACTGAGTGCGCGCCGGCCCCTCACGTCCACGCGGCATCGGAAGGCGAGACACCCGACCATGACCACCACGACCCCCCCGAACGACGACGCGGACCCGCGGATCGCCGTCATCAACTACGGCCCCCGGCTGGACTATCCGGCCATGTTCCCCGAGTGCCCGGACCGGCTGCACGTCTTCAGCCACCACGAGCTGGAACACACGGAGGGGCTGGCCCACTACGAGTACGTGCCGGGGTGCGAGTCCGTCCCGTACGCGGAGCTCATGATCCGCAGGATGGCGCGCGAGCGGCCCTTCACCCACGTCATCACCGACAACGAGTACGACCTGGAGCGGGCCGCCCGCATCCGGGAGGACTTCGGCCTCCCGGGCCAGTCCTCCGCGAGCGCCCTCTCCTTCCGCGACAAGGCCGTCATGAAGGAGACCGCGAGCCGGACCGTGCCCGTGCCCGACTTCGTACGCCTCGCCGCTTTCGCCGACCTGACGGAATTCGTCGAGAAACACGGGTATCCGGTCGTCGTCAAGCCGGTGAAACAGGGCGGCTCGCGCGACATCTCGGTGCTGCGGGGCGAGGACGACCTCATCGACTTCAGCCGACTGCCCTGGCGGGAGGACCTGATGGCGGAGGCGTTCGTCGAGGGTCCGATGTACCACATCGACGCGGTGCTCTCCGGCGGCTACCGCTTCGTGGCCTCCTCCCGCTATCTGCGCAGCTGTCTGGGGGTCTTCTCAGGGCAGAACAACGGATCGGTGCAGCTGCGCTCGGACAGCCCCTTCGCCCGCCGCCTGGAGAGCTATCTCGACCAGGTCCTGGAGGCCTTCGAGACACCTCCGACGAGCGCGTTCCACCTGGAGGTCTTCCACACGCCCGACGACGAGCTGGTGCTGTGCGAGATCGCCTCACGGGTCGGCGGCGACCGGATCCCCGCACTCACGCTGGCCACCTACGGAGTGGACCCGCACGCCGCCGTGTTGCGCCTGTCCTGCGGGCTGCCCGTGCCCGCACCGTCCCAGGACCCGCCGGCCCTGGTGCACGGCTCCGTCTCCGTACTGCCCCAGGGCCGCCCGGTGCGGGCGCCGGGGAGGCCGCCGTTCCCCTGGGTGCGGCACTACGAGGTGAACGAGAAGCTCGCGCCCGGCGAGACCACCCGGCACAGCGCCCACCACCTGTGCTTCGCCATCGTTTCCGGGGACGGGCCTGAGCAGGTGGAGGAGCGGCTGCTGGCGACTGAGAACTGGCTCATGGAGAACCTCGTCGAGGGCGTCGAGAACATCGAGGAAGGCGACTGACATGCCGTACAAGATCCTGGTCCTGGTGTCGGGAGCAGAGGAGTTCGAGCTCGACAACCAGTCACTCGTCCCCAGCGCCCTGCTGCGCGACGGCCACGACGTGCACATCGGGAACGTCCACACACTCGCCCTGCACGACTCCGTGCTCGTGTGCGACCGTACGCGACTGACCGCCCCGATCGCCCCCGGCGACCCCTTCCCGGCACCGCAGACCCCGCACGGGCCGACCGAGGACTTCGACCTGGTGTGGGTGCTCGCCGGGCCCCACCCCGACGCGGGCACCGAGTACTTCCAGCTCCTGTGGTTGCTCAACCAGCGGGTTCCCTTCGTGAACGGCGCGAGCGCCCTCTTCTTCCTCAACTCCAAGGTCACTCTCGGCGCCCTCGTGCCTCCCGGGCACCGGCCCTCCTCGTACGTGTCGAACGACTCCGGTTTCCTGGGCGGGCTCGTCTCCGACGTCGCGGACCGCCCGTGGATCCTCAAGCCGCCCAACGAGGGCTGCGGCGCCGATGTGTACGTCGTCAGCGCCCAGGACCGCAACAGCGCGGCGCTGCTCAGCTCGGCCACCGGCAACGCCACCTCGCGGTACGACAGTTACGGCCGCACCGTCATCGGGAAGGCCGAGCGCTACGCCGTTCTGCAGGAGTACCTCCCGCATGCGCGCACCCACGAGAAGCGCGTGATCCTCGCGGGCGAGAACCCCGTCTCCGGCTATCTCCGCTTCCCCCTGGACAACGACAACCGGGCCAATGCCACCATCGGCGCACGCTACGAGAGGCTGCAACTCACCCCGGACGAGGAGACCTTCGTCCGCGCCATCGGGAAGCAACTGAGGGACCACGGCATCCACTTCGCGGGGATCGACCTGGCGTATCCGCACGTGATCGAGGTCAATCTGGAGAACCCCGCCGGTCTCTGCTACCACCAGCGGGCCACCGGCGAGGACCAGTCCACCGAGGCCGTACGGGCCGTGCTGGACTCGCTGCGCACCGCCGGGAAGCTCCCGTAACCCCGGATCCGTACATGTCTCCGCCCCCGGCGCACGAGCGTCCGGGGGCGGAGACATGTACGGGCGGGCGGCGGGGTCAGTGGATGCGGCGCAGTCCGGGCACGGAACGGTGCCGGATGTCCCACAGGCTGCGCCGGACATAGGTCCGCTGGAGCCAGCGGTCCCGCCCGTCGTAGTGCGCGGTGTACCGCGAACGCGCGTGCACGCCCTTGTGGTTGTGGAGGAGCAGCGCCTGTCCCGGGGCCAGTCGCACCTCGTGGGCCACCGCACGGCAAGCGGTCTGGAACAGTTCGAACGCCGCTTCCCCCGCCAGGCTCAGCGGCCGTACGCCGTTGGCCGCGCTGACGACCTCCGGGAACTCCCCCGGTCCCCGCAGGACCGGCACCGGCTCGGAGTACACCTCGTGGCCTTCCCCGAGGGCGCTCACGGAACCGCCGGGCGCGCTCATCCGGAAGACCGGGGAACGCAGCACATCGATGGTCGCCTCGTCGAGCACCCCGAGGATGTCGCGGGCGTCGGCGTAGTACGTACACGCCTCGCTCTCGCGGTCGGCCCGCAGACAGTTCAGCACCACGAAGTCGGGGCTCGAGCGGCTGTAGCACCCCGTGCAGTCGTGGACCAGGTCGTTGTAGAAGGTGAGGAAGACCGTCGAGCCCTGGCTCGTCCGCGTTCCGTCGCCGCGCGCGACGGGGACGAGGTCGTGCACGAGGCGGCCCTCCCGCTCGGAGAGGTAGCCCACCGGCTCGCCGAGGAGTCCGCTCAGCCCGAGCAGCACCCCCTCGGCGGTGAACGTCCGTTTCCCGAGGCTCGGTCCGTCGTCCCGGGGGGTGGGCGGGAGCAGCGGGTCCACCGGGAGGTTGCGCAGGTACACGACGCCGGGGGCGTCGGAGTGCCGGCCGAAGTCCAGCAGCAGCTGGAGCAGGCCCAGGGGGAGCTGTCCGAACGCCTGGTGGCAGCGGGCCGAGGCTCGGTCGATGTCCCCGAACGGATCGCGCGTGGAGGCGAGTTGCTCTCCGAGCCGGTCGCGGACCTCGTCCGGCAGGCGCAGCTCGGCGAGGGTGACGGCGGGCGAACGGCCATCACCCGGCTGGGCATCGACGTGGGACACGGGTGCCTCTCTGTATTCCGTAGGGGGCATGGGAGGTGCTCGGTGAGAGGGGCTCAGTAGAGACTGGAGAAGAGCACTCCGACGAACTGGGCGGGCTCCGTACTGTCGTTGCGGAAGGTGTGCGGATAGCCGGCCGACCACTGGACGCAGTCGCCGGCGCGCAGCTCGTGGTCCACGCCGTTGTAGCGGGCCACCAGGGTGCCCCGGGTCATGACGATCAGGTCCGTCCCCTCGTGCTGCAGCTCCTCACTGAGTCCGCTGCCCGGCTGGAAGTCGGCCGTGATCACCTGGTATCCGAGTTCCGGGGAGCGCAGGACGTGGTACGTGACACCCGGCGCCCGCTCCAGCCGTTCCTGGGACTGGAGTGGGAAGACCGAGGGCGTGGCACGCCCCCGGGAGAATCCGAGGAAGGACCCCACATCGTGGCCGAACACCCCGGCGAGGCGGCTGAGCCGCTCCAGTGCGATATCGGTCTCACCCCGCTCCAGTGCCGCCAGGAACGACACCGACAGCCCGCATTCCGCGGAGACCTGCCTCAGCGACATGCCCCGCTGGGTACGGAGCCGGCGCAAGACCTCGCCCGGTCGCGGATAGCCGGGCTCGGAGGGCCGGTCCGCCGCGGGAGGCATCGAGGAGTGGTCGGGGGTGGCCATATGCACTTCCTAGGTTCTTGAGGTGGAGAGCGCCGAGGACGCAGGCGGAGCCTGCGCTGCCCCGGCATCGTTCTGGAGCTGGTCCAGGAGGCCCGACCTGGCGATCAGGACCCCCAGCTGGAAGCGGCTGCGGGCGCCGAGCTCCTGGTAGATCTTGGCGATGTGGTTGCGGCAGGTGCGGACGCTGACGCCGATGCGCCGCGCGATCACTTCGTCCGTCTGCCCTTCGGCGAGGAGTTGGACGATGGTGCCACGGACATCGCTGAGAAGTCGGCTCACCTCGGTCGTACGGACCTGTCCCTCGAACTCCGTGGCCGCCCGCCAGGTCCGTTCGAAGACCTCCACCATGAAGCGCACGAGCCCGGGCTCGCGCACGACGACGGCGAGATGGGCTTCCTCCAGCGGGACGATCGCCCGCTGCCGGTCGAAGATGATGACCCCCTCGAAGGGGCCGGCCAGGGTGCGTGCCTCGCTCCGGCCCTCGGCGAAGGCCGCCACGTGCTGCCGGGTCGCTGGGTCGAAGCGCGCGGCGTGCTGGTGGATGACGCGCACCGCCACATCGCGCTTCTGGAGCACTCCGGCCGCCTCCTCTGTGTGCTGCTGAGCGACCCCGGCCCACCAGCCGGTGCCGGGCCGGCCGAGCATCACCTCGCCGGTGCACTCCTCCAGGGCGGAGGCCATCTCCTCGCGGAGGGGCCGCTGCCCGGCGAGGATCCGCTGCGCCTCGCTGCCGGAGACGTCCCGCAGGGCCTCCTCGTGCGCCCGGTGGAAGCCGACGAGCTCGGCCTGGATCTCCCGCGAGCGCCGCTCCATGCGCTCGATCTGCTGCTGCAGGGGAGCGAGCCGGTGGAAGGCCGCCGCCCGGGGCGTGACCGGGAGGAATTCCTCCGCTCCGGGCAGCGGCTGGAGCAGCATGGCCTCCGAGAGCAGCCGCACCGCCCGCGCCGTGCGTTCGACGCTCCAGCCGAGCTGGGCCGCGGCCTGCCCGGGCCGCAGCACCTGGGTGCGCACCGCGAGCTGATAGAGCTCTTCCTGGTCCTCCAGCCCTCCTAAGCCGTAGGGCTTGCGTTCATGCAGATTGACGTTCATCTGGCCCCGTCCTGTCTCTGGTCAAGATCCGCCACCGCCCGTTCTGCCCCGCCGAGCAAGCAATCCCAGGCGGCGTACTAAATAGAGCACAGCCGTGCGCCATACCGTACGATGCATGAGAGGCGGGGTCAACGGCGGGATGCCGAGGGAGCCCTCGCCCCATAAAGGAGGGGAGCCCTCGCCCCACATAGGGGGCACCGGGCCGATCTTCCCGACCCTCCCGACCCGGCTTGCAGGATGCTGCAGATCGCTCCCACCCTCCCCCGCCGGACGATATCTCGCATTACCGTGCAGTTTTAAGTACACCCTCCAAGGGTCAACCCCACTCCACGCGAGATGCAGGAGGCGCCATGAACGTGGACCTGAGGGAAACCCGGTCAGCGGCTCCCCGGTCGGGCGACGATGCCGGTCCGACGCGGGGCGGCGTGGTCGCCCGGATCGCCCTGGTCGTGGTCTGGAGCTCCGGGTTCATCTCGGGAAAGCTCGGACTGCAGCACGCCGCACCCTTCACCTTCGCCTGCCTGCGGTTCGCGATCGCGGGCGGACTCCTGCTCGCCATCGCCCTGGTCCTGCGCAAGGAGCTGCCGCGCGGACGGCTGCTGGGCCATCTCGCCATCGCGGGCATCCTGATCCAGGGCGTGCAGTTCTCCAGCATCTACGCCGGAATGAACCTCGGCGTCCCGTCCGGGGTCGCGGCCCTGATCATCGCGCTCTACCCGCTGACCGTCTCACTGATCGCCGTGCCCGTACTGAACGAACGCGTCACCAAGGGACAGCTGCTCGGCCTCGCACTGGGGCTCGGCGGGGTCGTCCTCGCCGTCTGGGACGGCCTCCACGTCGGCGAGGGCAGCCTCGGCGGCCTCGCCTTCCTCTTCCTCGGCCTGCTCGGCATCTCGGTCGGCACCATCTGGCAGAAACGCCACTGCCACGGGATGGACCCCGTCTCCGGCAACGCCGTCCAGCTGCTGGCTGCGGCCGCCACCGCTCTCGTGCCCGCCCTCCTGTGGGAGGGCTTCGACGTCACCTTCACCGCCGGATACTGGCCGGTGCTGCTCTGGGCCTCGCTCATCAATTCCATCGTCGGCGTGGGGCTGCTGTACCACCTGCTCCAGCACCACGGCACCAGCCAGGTCAGCAGCCTCTTCTACCTCGTACCCATGGTCACGGCCGGATTCGCGGCCCTGCTGCTCCACCAGCACCTCGGCCCTCTCACCCTGGGCGGTCTCGTCCTGGCAACCGGAGGCACTCTCCTGGCGAACCGGATCAAGGACTGACAGCGATCCGGATCCGCACGCCGTCGGAGTGGGGCGCGGCGGGTGGCGGTGCCCCCTTCGGCGCGTCATGAGGAAGCCGGACCACCGCCCGGAGAAACTCTCGCCATGACCGACGCACCGAAAGCAGTCCTCGAAGGCGGCCCCGACGATCTCCCCGACCGGATCGTCCCCGTCACCGCACCCGGGCCCGATATCAAGATCCCGTTCCGTGGCGGGTACGAACACTTCAGGGCCACGCCGCGCCACCAGGACACGGCCGAGGGAAGGTTGCCCGTCTACGAATGGTGGGAGCGCACGGAGGTCCCCGGGTAGACACGCCTCCCCGGCGGTCCGGATGCGGCCTCTCGACCCACACCCGACCCGCCCGCCCCTCCGGGCACGCTCGGTGGTCGTGTCACCACCCTCCACCTGGCCCAGCGGATGGACCCGCGCAAGATCATCGAACTCGACGCCGGCCACGCCTCGTTGGCCTCACAGCCCGGACCGGTCGCCGAGCTGATCGAGACGGCAGCCATCGACCTTGCCGGTCAGGCGGGCCTGCCCCGGGGCACCTCGGCCCGCTCACCCCGTTGAAGAGCAGGCCGGTCAGGCGTTCCCCGTGGCGTTCCCTGCCGCATCACGGGGCAGGAGGCGACCGCACAGCTCGTCGATCAGCTCGCCCGCCGAACCCGCGAGGACATCGGGCACGGTGAGGTCGTCCACGATCATGCCGTGCACGGCGAGGTACAGCAGGACGACGGCGACACGGTCGCCGGACGATCGGTCCGGGACACCGGCCCATCCGCGGCCCTTGCCGTCTCCGTAGCCTCTGCGGTCTCCCTCCGACGGGGCGTGACGCGAGCGGACCGGGCCGTCAGCCGCCCAGCACCACCGTCCGGGACGGTGTCTCCCGAGGCATGACAATCCGCGAGGCGCCGCTCTTCCGGTACTCCTGCGGACTGACCCCACGCACCCTCTTGAACGCCGAGCTCAGCGCGAACGCGCTGCTGTAGCCGACCTGGCGCGCCACCGTGGCCACGGTGGCATCCGATTCGAGCAGCAGGTCGGCGGCCAGGGCGAGACGCAAGGTGGCCAGGTAGGTCATCGGCGGCTCCCCCACCACCTCGGTGAAGCGGCGGGCGAGGCCCGCCCGGGAGACACCGACCTTGCGGGCCAGCGATTCCACCGTCCACGCATGGGCCGGATCACCGTGCAGAAGTCGCAGTGCGGGCCCCACCCTGGGGTCGGACCGGGCGTGGTACCAGGCCGGCGCACCGGCGTCCGGCTCGGCGAGCCAGGCGCGCAGCACACCGACGAAGAGCAGATCGAGGAGGCGGTCGAGGACCAACTCCTGTCCCGGCTCGTCGCGGCCGATCTCCTCGGCCAGCAAGGGTACGAGCGGGGTGTCGTCGAGGGCGGCGGGCAGCACCAGGAGGGTGGGCAGGGCGCCCAGCAGCCGGCGGCCGATCTCGCCGGGCGCCTGGTACGTACCGCTGAGCATGACGGACGAGCCCTGCCCGAGCGGGTCCCCCCAGGTCCGCACCCCCAGGGCCATGGTGTCGGTGACGTCCTCACCGACGGTGGTGCTGCAGCGCTGGTCGGGGCCGACGGTGATCTGGACGGGGGTGTCCTGCGCGTCGGCGATCGTGTACGGGTCGGGGCCACGCAGCACGGCGATGTCGCCGGGACCGATGAGGGCCGGGACACCGCCGTCGGGCATCACCCAGGCGCTGCCCCGGACCATGGTGGCCAGGGAGATCGGAGCACGGTCCTCGATGCGGAGCGACCAGGGCGGGTCGAAGACGGACTTGAGCAGGAAGGCGCCGCGCGCCTTGGGCCCGTCCAGGAGTCCGGTGAGTACGTCCATGTGGTGATCCCCATTCGGCTTGAGGGCGCGGCGCCGGGCCGAATCCGTACCGTGCACTCTCAGATGTTGCCGGGCGTTGTCAGACGTTCCAGACGCCGGTAGCGGCGGCATCCTTCGCGAAGGCCGAGAAGTCGCGCGGCTTGCGGCCGAGGGCCTCCTCCACGCCGTTGACGACGTCCGCGTTGCGCCCGTCGAGGATCAGGGCGAACAGGTCGGCGAACTCGACAGGCAGCCCATTCTCCCGCAGGACCGCCCGGTAGTCGTCGAGGGTGACCGGGGTGTACGTGATCTCCCGGCCGGTGACCTGCGACAGTTCGGCGGCCACATCACCGAAGCTCAGCGACCGGGGCCCGGACAGCTCGTACGTCCTGCCGATGTGCTTGTCGTCGGTGAGGGCGGCAGTGACGACGTCGGCGATGTCTTCGACGTCCACGAACGGCTCCACCGCGTCGGCGGTCGGCAGCGCAAGCTCACCGGCGAGGACGGGCTCCAGGAAGAAGCTCTCGCTGAAGTTCTGGTTGAACCAGCTGGCCCGTACGACGGTCCAGTCGGCGCCCGACTCCTTGAGCTTGTTCTCGCTGTTGACCGCGCCCTCTTCACCGCGTCCGGAGAGCAGTACCAGCCGGCGCGCGCCCTTCTTCACGGCGAGCTCGGAGAAGGCACCGACGGCTTCCGCGGCTCCGGGGAACCCGAGGTCGGGGTAGTAGGTGACGTAGACGGCTCCGACGCTGTCGAGCGCCGCCTCCCAGGTGTTGGGGTCCTCCCACACGAAGGGCGGTTCGGCGTTGCGGGATCCCACGCGCACCGGCAGCCCCTGCGCGGTGAGCCGCTCCGCCACACGGCGCCCGGTCTTTCCGGTGCCGCCGATCACCAGAATCGTCTTCGAGTCGGCCCGCTGAGTGCTCTGCTGGATGTTCTGTTCGTTCGTCATGCCGATCAGTCAACGCCGATCCGGCGAGACGAACCATAGCCACAACGCTCAACTCCATACGCGTGCGTCCAAAGTCAGGTGTCGTCAGTCAGGCGTCGTCAGTCAGGCGTCGCCCCTGAGCCGGTCGCGCTGGATCCGGTGCGCGAGGGTGCGGCGCACGGAGGCCGATGCGGTGGTGCTGGTCGCCTTCGGGGGGACGTCGAGGCCACGGCTGATCTTGTCGTACACCTCCTGGTAGCTGCCGGGCGTCGCCGCCCGGTGCAGTCTCAGGTCCTCCTCGACGAGGCGTCGCAGCTCGTCGACGTTCTCGGGGGTGAAGCGCTGCTTCCCCCTTGCGATGGCGTCGACGTAGCGGGTGCAGCGGGCGGTGTCGCCGAGGGTCTCCGAGATCTCCTCGGCAAGGGCCCACAGGCGTCCTTCGAGCCATGGGGTGTCGTGCTGGTCGAGGGAGAGCGCCATCGGGGGCGGCGGTTCGTCGTCCAGCCGGTATTTCGCCATCTGCTTGGACACGGCGGGCTGGCTCATGGCCGCGAGCCGAGCGATCCTGTCCTGCGTCCAGCCGAAGCCGATGAACAGCTTGATCATTTCGGAGCGCAGCTTCCGCATCTCCTCGCCCGCACGGATGACCTCGTTCATGTCGGCGAGCATCCGCCCGGCCTGTTCCTCGGTCAGCGCCTCGGGGATCCGGTGCGTGCTCTCTTCGCCTGCCATGACTCGGTTATACACCCGACCCCCTCAGCTCCATAACCAGGTTGTAAAACCTGGTTATGACTGGCAGGGTCCATGCCCATGCCCACCTTCTTCGCACCTGACGGAACCCGGCTCGCCTACCACGTACGCGGCGATGGCGACGGCGACCCGGCCGTCTGTATCCCCGGGGGCCCTGCGGACTCCTGCTACCTCGGCGACCTCGGCGGCCTGTCGGCGCACCGCCGGCTGATCGCCCTGGACCTTCGCGGCACCGGACGGTCCGCGATCCCCGAAGACACCTCCTCCTACCGCTGTGACCGCCTCGTCGAGGACGTCGAGGCCCTGCGCAGCCACCTCGGACTCCCCCGGATCGATCTGCTCGGCCACTCCGCCGGAGCGAACCTCGCGACGCAGTACGCGGCGCGTCACCCGGAGAACGTCGGCAGGCTCGCCCTGATCGCCCCCGGCACCCGGGCCCTCGGGATCGCGATCACCGGGGAGATGCGACGTGAGCTCGCGCGGCTTCGCAGGAACGAGCCGTGGTTCCCGGCGGCGTTCGCCGCCCTGGAGGCGATCACCGAGGGAACCGGCAGCGACTGGGAGGCCATCAACCCCTTCTTCTGCGGCCGGTGGGACGCCGCGGCGCAGCAGCACCAGGCGGCGAGCAGGCCGGGCAACGAGGAGGCCGTCGCTCTCTTCGCGGCCGAAGGCGCCTTCACGCCGGACGCCACCCGTGCGGCGCTCGCCGGCTTCGGGGCCCCCGTCCTGCTGCTCGCCGGGGAGTTCGACGTGAACAGCCCTCCCCGGTCGGTGGCCGAGGCAGCCGCACTGTTCCCCGATGCCGCACTCGCCGTGCAGCCAGGAGCAGGTCACTACCCCTGGATCGACGACGCGGACCGGTTCGTGGCAACTGTCGCGGCGTTCTTGAAGTGAAGCCCGTACTGCGACTGCCTACTCCTGCTACTACTGCGCGAAGCGCTCGAACGCCGCGTACAGGGCCGCACTCATGGCGGCGCTGCCCTTGTGTCCCGAGTCCTCGATGACCACGAGTTCCGCGCCGGGCCAGGCGTGGGCGAGTTCCCAGGCCGTGTCGAGCGGTCCGCTGATGTCGAGGCGGCCGTGGATCAGGACGCCGGGGATGCCTGCCAGGCGTCCCGCGTCGCGGATCAACTGGCCTTCCTCCAGCCAGGCTCCATGGGCGAAGTAGTGCGAGCAGATCCGCACCAGCGCCAGCATGGCCCGGGGCGGCCTGCCGCCGTACGGGTTGGGTGAGCCGTTCGGCTCCGCGGAGAGGACCGCGTCCTCCCAGGCACACCAGTCGGTCGCGGCCTTGGCCCGTACGTCCGGGTCGGGACTCCCCATGAGGCGCGCGTACGCTCCGACGAGGTCGCCGTCCCGGTCGACCTCGGGGACGCCCTCCCGGAATCGCTGCCATGCTTCCGGGAAGAACCGGCCCGCGCCCCGGTAGAGCCAGTCGATCTCGGAGCGGCGGGTGCTGGTGACCGCGGCGAGGACGATCTCGGACACCCGCTCCGGGTACCGCTCGGCGTACGCGAGGCTGAGCGTGGAGCCCCATGAGTTGCCGAACAGCAACCACTGGTCGACACTGAGGTGTTCGCGCAGTTGCTCCATGTCGGCGATCAGATGCTCGGTGGTGTTGAGCTCCATGTCGGTGGTGGGGTCGGCGGCATGGGGTGTGCTCCGGCCGCATCCGCGCTGATCGAAGAGGATGATCCGGTAGCGCTCCGGGTCGAAGGACTTGCGCGGGCCCGTCGAGCAGCCCGAACCGGGGCCGCCGTGGACGACGAGAGCGGGCTTGCCGTCCGGGTTTCCGCAGGTCTCCCAGTAGATGAGGTTTCCGTCGCCGGTGTCGAGCATGCCGTGGTCGTAGGGATCGATCGGCGGGTAAGGGGCTGCCATGTCCGGTTCTCCTCCATCGAGTTCGTCGAGGACACGAACCGAACACAATACGCACGAGTCGAATGCGTCACCTGTTTGACTGGTGACGAACTGCGTGGGACAGTCGTGCGCACTCAGGTCCGCACTTCGACACGCACGGAGGGCTTCACATGATCGGCAGGCGCACCTTCAGCAAGGCCCTGGGACTGAGCACCGGCACGGCCGCCGCCTCCCTGGCGGGCCTGGCAACCCCCTCGACCGCGTCCGCCGCCGCGCGAAGCGGAGCCGGGAAACCGGCCGGGCTCACATCCTTCGAGTCCCTGAAGCAGGTCAAGGCCGGCCTGCTGGACATCGGTTACGCCGAAGTGGGCCCCGCCCACGGCCCCGTGGTCATCTGTCTGCACGGCTGGCCCTACGACATCCACAGCTTCGTCGACGTCGCCCCCCTGCTGGCGGCGGAGGGCTACCGCGTGATCGTCCCCCACCTCCGCGGTCACGGCACGACGCGCTTCCTCTCCGCCCTCACCTTCCGCAACGCCCAGCAGTCGGCGATCGCCCTCGACATCATCGCCCTGATGGACGCCCTCACGATCGAGAGTGCGGTACTCGCGGGCTTCGACTGGGGGTCGCGGACCGCCGACATCATCGCGGCCCTCTGGCCGGAACGCTGCAAGGCCCTGGTATCGGTGGGCGGTTACCTCATCACGAACCTCGCGGCCAACCTTGAGCCGCTGGCGCCCGCGGCCGAGCACGCCTGGTGGTACCAGTACTACTTCGCCACGGAGCGGGGCCGGCTGGCCATGGAGGACCGGACGAAGCGGCACGACCTGAACAGGCTGGTCTGGGACACCGTCTCCCCGACATGGGACTTCGACGACGCCACCTTCGAGCGCACGGCCGCGTCCTTCGAGAACCCCGACTACGCCGACATCGTGATCCACAACTACCGCTGGCGGCTGAGCCTCGCCGCCGGCGAGCGCCGTTACGACCGGTTCGAGAAGCGGCTCGCCGCGCGGCCGGTCATCGAGGTGCCGGCCATCACCCTCGACGCCGAGCGCGACCCCTTCACCGCACCGGGCGACGGATCGTCGTACCGCGACAGGTTCGCGGGCGCCTACGACCACCGCACCCTGAAGGGCATCGGCCACAACCTGCCGCAGGAGGCACCCGCCGACTTCGCCCGGGCCGTCGTCGACGCGGACCGCTTCTGACGCCATCCGGACTTCGTCACCGGCTTGACAGGTGACGCAGACCGGTGCGACGCTCGTATCAGCCCAGCGCTACGGCGCGATCCGCAACCGACAGCCGATGACCGATCGAGCGGAGGTTGACCGTGAACACCAAGAACACCGTGATCACCGAGCACACCGAGCACACCGAGCACACCGAGCACACCGAGCACACGACGGACAGTGCCGCAGCGGCCCGGCACGAGCGGTTCGGGAAGCTGCCCGAGCGCGTCCCCTACCAGGACATGGCCGAGGTGAAGCCCGCCTCGCCCAAGGAGTCCGTGAGGGACGCGTACGACCCGGAGGGTTCGTGGATGTCCTTCTCCTGCCTGGCCGCCGACCTCGGCCTGTAGGACCCTGGGGCCTGCTAGGCTGACGAGAGCTTTGATCATGTATTGAGGAGACCAGACATGGTGGGTGACGACGACATCTCGGGGTGATACCCCGATCTGTCAGGCCACCGGCCGATGCCCAGGAGCATCGCCGTCGTGGCCGTTCCGTCGTTCCCTTCATCCATGTCCCGGGCAGCAGTCTGCGCCTGCCCGTATCTCATTCGAGGTCTCTCCATGTCCGACACCTCTGTCATCTGCTCGAACCTGTCCTTCGCCTGGCCCGACGACACCCCGGTCTTCGAGGACCTGTCCTTCACCCTGGGCAGCGGCCGGACGGGCCTGGTCGCGCCCAACGGCTCCGGCAAGAGCACCCTGCTCAAGCTGATCGCCGGCGAACTGCGGCCCGGCACCGGGTCCGTGTCCGTGGGCGGCACGCTCGGCCATCTCCCGCAGACCCTCCCCCTGACCGGTGACCTCACGGTGGCCGAGGTCCTGGGCGTCGCCGCGGTGATCCGGGCCCTGGACGCCGTGGAGTCCGGGGACGTGAGCGAGGAACACTTCACGGTCATCGGTGACGACTGGGACATCGAGGAGCGCACCCGGGCCCAGCTGGACCGGCTCGGCCTCGCCGACCTCGCCCTCGACCGAAGCCTGAACACACTCAGCGGCGGCCAGGTCATCTCGCTCGGTCTGGCCGCCCAGTTGCTGAAACGGCCCGACGTACTGCTGCTCGACGAGCCGACCAACAACCTCGACCTCGACGCCCGTCACAAACTCTACGACGTACTGGAGGACTTCAGCGGCTGCCTGCTGCTGGTCAGCCATGACCGGGCGCTGCTCGACCGCATGGAGCGCATCGCCGAGCTCGAACGCGCTGAACTGCGCTTCTACGGCGGCAACTTCACCGAGTACGAAGAGGCCGTGCAGGCCGAGCAGGAGGTCGCCGAGAAGAACATCCGCAACGCCGAACAGGAGCTGAAGCGGGAGAAGCGGGAGATGCAGCAGGCCCGCGAACGCGCCGAGCGCCGCGCGAGCAATGCCGCCCGCAACCTCAAGAGCGCGGGCCTGCCACGTATCTTCGCCGGGAACATGAAGCGAGGCGCCCAGGAGTCCGCGGGCCGGTCGGGGCAGATGCACGCGTCCCGGGTCGGCGAGGCCAAGGCCCGGCTGGACGAGGCGGGGCGCGCCCTGCGCGACGAGCAGCGCATCACGCTGGATCTTCCGGACACCGATGTGCCCGCCGGACGCACACTCGTCCTCGGCGAGCAGATGCAGGTCCGTCACGGCGGACGGGCCGTGTTCGCCGGAGCGGGCGTCGACCTGACCGTCCGGGGCCCCGAACGCATCGCGCTGACCGGTCCCAACGGCTCCGGCAAGACCACACTGCTGCGGCTGCTCAACGGCGAACTCGGCCTGGACAGCGGGCAGATCAAGCGGGCAGACGGCCGGATCGCGTACCTCTCGCAGCGCCTGGACCTGCTGGACCCGGACCGTACCGTCGCCGAGAACTTCACCGCGTTCGCGCCCGACAGGCCGGAGGCGGAGCGGATGAATCTGCTCGCCCGCTTCCTCTTCCGGGGCCCCCGGGCCCATCTCCCCGTCGGAGTACTGTCCGGCGGCGAGCGGCTGCGGGCCACCCTGGCCTGTGTCCTGTGCGCCGAACCGGCTCCGCAGCTGCTGCTCCTGGACGAGCCGACGAACAACCTCGACCTGGTCGGCGCGGGCCAGTTGGAGAGCGCGCTGGGCTCGTACCGGGGGGCGTTCATGGTGGTCAGCCACGACGAGCGTTTTCTCGCCCGGATCGGCGTGGACCGGTGGCTGAGGCTGGCCGGCGGTGAGCTGGCGGAGACGGGAGCGCCGGAGGTGTGAGCCGCTGATGTGCCGACCGGGCCCGCGCCCGAGGTGGGTCACCACCCGGCGGGCCGAGCACTGATCACGTCAGGTGGACCACCATGTCTCGACCGGCCCTGCTCGCATACGACGTCGTCCGCACCCTGGGGACCAAGAGGGTCCTCGACGGCGTCTCCCTCACCGCCTCCCCCGGCCACCGCATCGGGCTGATCGGGGAGAACGGCGTCGGCAAGTCGACGCTGCTTCGCCTGCTCGCCGGAGTGGACGAACCCGATGCCGGGAGCATCACGCGCCCGGCCGACCTCGGCTTCCTGCACCAGGAGATGCCGTTCGACGACGCGTCGACGATCGCCGACGTGCTGGACGAAGCCCTGCGCGAGGCCCGCGACGACCTGGCCGAGCTCGAACGTCTCACCGAGCGGCTCGCCCACGTACCGCAGGACTCCCCCGGCTACGCCGAGCTGCTCGACGCGTACGGACGGCGGCTGGAACAGGCCCAGGAGCGGGAGGTCTGGGACGCCGACCGGCGTGCCGCGATCGTGCTCGACGGGCTCGGCCTCGGCGCGTTCCGGCACGACCGGGCGCTCGGCTCCCTCTCCGGCGGGCAGCGCGGCCGTCTGGCGCTGGCCGCTCTGCTGGTCCGGCGCCCCTCGGCGCTGCTGCTGGACGAGCCGACGAACCACCTCGACGACGGCGCCGCCGCGTTCCTGGAGGAGCAGGTGCGCGGCCTGCCCGGGGTCGTCGTGGTGGCCAGCCACGACCGGGCGTTCCTCGACGCCGTCTGCACGGATCTGATCGACCTCGACCCGGCCATGGACGGCCCGGTCCGCTACGGCGGCAACTACAGCGCCTACCTGGCCGAGAAGCATGCCGAGCGGGAGCGCTGGGAACGGCGGTACGCCGAGGAACAGGAGGAGCTGGCGGCGCTGCGCCACTCGGCCGGGGTGACCGCGCACCGCGTAGCGCCCGACCGGGAGCGGCGCGACAACGAAAAGATGGGTTACGGCCACCGGGGCGGCCGGGTGCAGAGCCAGATCTCGCGGCGGGTGCGCAACGCCACCCGCAGGCTGGACGGGCTGGAGCGCGGGCAGATCGGTGAGCCGCCGCAGCCGTTGCGTTTCCACGGCACCGCACTCGCCGTCACCGCACCAGGGGAGGAGTCGGCGGACGACGCCCTCGTCTCGCTGCGCGACGTGCGGGTGCCGGGCCGGCTGACCGTCGCGCACCTGGACGTACCGGCGACCGAGCGCATCCTCGTCACGGGAGGCAACGGCGCGGGCAAGTCGACGCTGCTGTCCGTGCTCGCCGGGCG
This sequence comes from Streptomyces sp. NBC_01591, assembly GCF_035918155.1. NCBI lineage: Bacteria > Bacillati > Actinomycetota > Actinomycetes > Kitasatosporales > Streptomycetaceae > Streptomyces > Streptomyces sp. NBC_01591. The sequence goes on along the minus strand of NZ_CP109328.1, from coordinate 340,615 downwards.
GCTCGCGGCCGAGGGCGACGTACGACGGCGGCGGGGGCTGACGGTGGGTCTGCTGGCCCAGGACACCGTGTTCGGCCGGCCCGACCGGACCGGGCTGGAGACCTACGAGCGCTCGCTCGGCGCCGAGCGGGCGGAGACGGTCCCGCTGCGCTCGCTGGGTCTGCTGCACGAGGCAGATCTGGACAAGCCGGTCGGCCGGCTGTCGGTCGGTCAGCGCCGCCGGCTCGCGCTGGCGCTCCTGGTGGCGCGTCCGCCGGAGCTGCTGCTGCTCGACGAGCCCACGAACCACTTGTCCCCGCGGTTGTGCGACGAGCTGGAGGCCGCGCTGGGCACCGGGCCCGGCGCGATCGTCCTGGCCAGCCACGACCGCTGGCTGCGCAGACGCTGGCAGGGCCGCGAAGTCCGGCTGGGCGACAGCACGGGTGGCAACACGGGGACGACCACCGGCCCAGCAGGTGACGAGCCTTGCTGACCCGATAGTCACCTGCCAGAATGGTGATGTGAATCTGGATCATGTCTTCGTATGCGGAAATCCGGCGCTCGACTTCGCCGCGACACTCCGGGCACGGCGCTCGGTGCGGTTCGAGATGTTCGTGACGCCGGAGCGGCTGCGGGCGTGGTACCTGGAATCCGGCATCGTCGACGCGGTCTCCCCCGGCGACCAGGACGACGTCGATCGCGCGACGGCCGTACGGGAGGCCGTCTACCGGCTGATCACGGCCCGTCGGCTCGGTGAGGAGTACGCCGACGAGGCGCTGGAAGTGCTGAACGGCGCGGCACGCAAGCCACCCGCGGCACCGCAGCTCACCGCCTCGGGACGCTGGACGGAAGCGACGCCGGACGAAGCCCTGTCCACCGTGGCGCGCCATGCGGTCGAGCTCCTGAGCGGGCCGGACGTGCCCCTGCTCAAGGAGTGCGGCAATCCCGAGTGCACCCGTGTCTACATCGACCGCTCCCGGGGGATGCGGCGGCAGTGGTGCGGCATGGAGTCCTGCGGGAACAAGATCAAGGCAGCCGCCTACCGCGCACGCAAGAAGGGCGCACACACCGCGGCGGCCGCGCAGTAGCCGCGCAGTATCGGTCCTCAGGTGGGCAGGGAGGCAGGCGACTCGCGGGGCTGGGCGACCCAGCGCACGCCACCGAACTGCTGGGGCGCGCGCTGGCGGTGTGGCGCGGCCCGGCGCTGCAGGACTGTCTGCACGGGCCGCTGTGCGCGGCGGAGGCCGAGCGTCTCGAGGAGCACCGGCTGGCGGCCCTGGAGAAGCTGTACGAGACACGGTTGCGCTCGGCACCGCACGAGGACGTCACGGGCGAGCTGGAGCGGCTGACGTACGAGCATCCACTGCGGGAGCGCTTCTACGACCTGTCGATGGTCTGTGCCTGGCGGGCCGGCCCGCCGAGGCGCTCGGGGTATACGAGCGTGCGCGCAAGCTCCTGGTCCACACGCTCGGTGTGGAGCCGGGCCCGGCGCTGCGCGCCCGGATGGAGTCGACGATCCGGCACGCGCCGTTCGCGGACGGCGTGCTGCCGGGCAACGGGCTGTCAGGCGGCATGTCGGACGCGGCGGCTCTGCTCGACCTCGGCGGTACGGTCGCCCGGCTTCGGGAGCGCGTCGACGAGCTCTCCCGCGCGCAGGGCACCCTGCTGCGCCGGATCGACGAGCTCGCGGCCGCCGCGGGCAGCGGCGGCGCGCAGTGCCGGGAGTACGGCGGATCGGCCCGGCGGGCGGCCCGGAACTCCCTCGTCGAACAGGAGACCGGGCCCGTGATCACGAGGCCCATGCCCCCGGCGGCGTGAACGGGACGGGCCCGCGGTGACGGAGCGCCCGGAGCGGCGCGACGCAGGAGGTCCGTGCCTGTTCCCGCGCCTCGTTCGCCAGCGCCTCGTTCGCCAGCCGGATCCGGGCCGTGAGCAGCACGGCGAGGGCGGCGACCTCCTCGGCCGTCGGGTTTCCCTTGGAGACATGGACGGCGGCGGAGGTGAGCCCGGCGGCCGGCGTCTCGTTCCCGGGGGCGGTCACAGCGGCAGGTTTCCGTGCTTGCGGCTGGGCTGCTCGGCATATTTCGTACGGAGCATGTCCAGGGTGGAGATCAGCCGGGCGCGGGTGTCGGCCGGGTCGATGACGTCGTCGACGAGGCCGCGTTCGGCCGCGTAGTACGGGTGCATCAGCTCGGTCTGGTACTCCTTGATCTTCTGTCGGCGGGTCTCCTCCGGGTTGTCGGAGGCGTTGATCTCCCGGCGGAAGATGACGTTCGCGGCGCCCTCGGCTCCCATGACGGCGATCTCGTTCGAGGGCCAGGCCAGGGCGATGTCGGCGCCGATGGAACGGGAGTCCATGACGATGTACGCGCCGCCGTAGGCCTTGCGCACCACCAGCGAGATGCGCGGCACCGTCGCGTTGCAGTACGCGTACAGCAGTTTGGCGCCGTGCCGGATGATGCCGTTGTGTTCCTGGTCGACGCCGGGCAGGAAGCCGGGTACGTCGATCAGGGTGACCAGCGGGATGCTGAACGAGTCGCAGAACTGCACGAATCGCGCGGCCTTCTCGGAGGCGTGGATGTCCAGGACGCCCGCGAGGCAGGCAGGCTGGTTGGCCACGATGCCGACGACCTGGCCGCCGAGCCGGGCCAGGGCGCACACGATGTTCTGCGCCCACTGGCTGTGCACCTCGAAGTAGTCGCCGTGGTCGGCGATCTCCTCGATCAGGTCACGCATGTCGTACGAGCGGTTCGGCTGGGCCGGCACCAGGTCCAGCAGGCTGTCGTTGCGGCGGTCGGCGGGGTCGTCGAGGTCGCCGGCGGGGGCGAGTTCGCGGTTGTTCTGCGGCAGGAGGGACAGCAGGTGCCGTACGTCCTCCAGGCAGCTCTCCTCGTCGTCGTAGGCGAAGGCCGCGACGCCCGAGGACTCGGCGTGGCTGTCGGCGCCGCCGAGGTGCTCCATGCTGACGGCTTCACCGGTGACCGCCTGGACGACGTCGGGACCGGTGATGAACATCTGCGAGGTGCCGCGCACCATGAAGACGAAGTCCGTGAGCGCCGGGGAGTACGCGGCGCCGCCGGCGCAGGGGCCGAGGATGACGGAGATCTGCGGGATGACACCGGAGTTGCGGACGTTGCGCTGGAAGATGCCGCCGTATCCGGCGAGCGCGGTCACGCCCTCCTGGATGCGGGCGCCCGCGCCGTCGCAGAGGCCCACGACGGGGGCGCCCGCGGCCTCGGCCAGGTCCATCAGTTTGTGGATCTTCTCGGCGTGGGCCTCGCCCAGTGCCCCGCCGAAGATGCGGAAGTCGTGGGCGTAGGTGAAGACGGTGCGGCCGTGGACCTTGCCCCAGCCGATGACGACGCCGTCGGTGTGGGGTTTCTTGTCCTCCAGGCCGAAGCCGGTGGCGCGGTGTCTGCGCAATCCCTCGACCTCGTTGAACGTGCCCTCGTCGAAGAACAGGGCGATGCGTTCCCGGGCGGTCAGTTTGCCCTTGGCGTGCTGTGCGGCGGTGGCCCGCTCTCCGGGGCCGGATTCGGCCAGCGTCTGCAATGGGCCAGTGCACCGAGGCGTCCCGCCTGACCGGTCGGCAGTTGCCGCGCCGGCAGCTGATGAGCATGCATGGGCTGGCGTATCTGCGTGCCCGCGGACTGCACCACCTGGCTCTCCATCAGCCGCACGCGGCACTGGCCGACTTCCTCGAGATCGGCCGGCTGATGGAGAGCTGGGGGTGGGCCGGCCGGCGTTCCTGCCCTGGCGCACGGATGCGGCGCGGGCCCTGCTGTGCCTCGGGGAGGACCACCGGGCTGAGCAGTTCGCCCTGCGCCGGCTCGCGATGCCCGACGCGCAGCGCCCGCACGTACGCGGTCTCGCCCTGCGCATGTGGGCGCTGGCCGGGGATTCCCAGCGGCGGCCGACGGTCCTCGCCCAGGCGATCGACGAGCTGCACCGCTCCGGCGACCGCGTGGAGACGGCCCGTGCGATGGCGGATCTGGGCCGGGCGCTCCAGCAGGACGGCTCCTCGTCGAAGGGCGGCGTGATGATCCGTTCGGCGTGGCAGCTCGCGAAGGACACGGGCGCGGCGCCCCTGTGCCAGGAGATCCTTCCCGACGCACCGCTGGTGACGGCGGCGGGCGCCGGCCCGGCCGGGCCAGGCAGGGAAGGCGGACAAGGGCCGGCCCGGTACCACCGCGGCCAGGCTGAGCGGTTCCGAGCAGCACGTGGCCACCCTGGCCGCGCAGGGCCTGACCAACCGGGAGATCTCGGCCCGGCTCTTCCTGACGGTGAGCACGGTCGAACAGCACCTGACGCGGGTCTACCGCAAACTCCGGATCACCTCCCGGGGCGACCTCCCGCTCGACCTGGAGCTCGCCTAGGGCGCCCCGGTCCGCGCCTGAGGGGCGGACCGCCTTCGCCCTGGGCCTCAAAAATGTCCGGACAACCCCGCTTCGTCCCTCAGCCCTCCCCGTCCGGGCGGAAGTTGAGGACGAAGCGGGCGCGTTCGCCGTTGATGCGGCGTCGCACGAACAGCACGGGCTCTCCGTCCGGGGTGCAGCTCACGCCTTCGCGGACGAGGAGCGGGGTGCCCGCCGGGACGCCGAGCAGGTCGGCGTCGCCGATGTCGGCTCCGATGGCGCTGAAGGCCCGCCAGTCGTATTCCAGGACGATGCCGGCGCTCTGGGCCAGGACACGGACCACGTTGTCCACTCGCCCGGGGGCGGACAACTCCTCGGGCAGGAGAGAGGACTTCAGCCAGTAGCTGCTGACGCCCCACGGTTCGGCGCCGATGACGATGACGCTCTCCAGACGTGAGAGCTCGGCGGGATCGCACCGCAGGTGGCCCGCGGCCCCGACGTCGGCCGGGGTGCCGGGCGCGGGGGTGACGGCGGTGATCCGCTCGCCGCCGTCCGCGACGTCACCGGCGTCGGCCGCCGTCCCGCGAGGGACGGCAGTGGTGAGGCTGCCCAGGTCGAAGCGCTGGCTTCGCGGGTCGACCGCGATCGAGACGCGCGCGATCGGGACGCGGACGAACGTTCCCACCCCCCTGCGGATCTCGACGGAAGCGGCGCGTTCGAGTTCGGCGACGGCCTGGCGGATCGTCAGCCGGTTGACGTCGAACTCCGCACACAGTTCCGGCTCGCTGGGCAGCCGGGAGCCGGCCGGGAGGTCGCCGGAGTCGATCCGGTCCTGGATCTTCCGGGCGAGCTGCAGGTAGATCGGGGCGGTTCTTCTGTGGTTCGACACCCCTGGATCCTACGAGCCGCAATGGGGTGCGACCTGCGCGATCACGCACGAAGGGTGCCCGACGAACCGCCCGTTCATCCAAGGTTCAGCAGAGCGACGACTGGGCTCGACATAGCACCCCACCGAGGACATGTAGACATCTAGATGTCTTGCTCGACTCTGTGAAGTGCCCGACTCAGGAAGGCTCCCATGCCGCTGCTGAACTTCCGCGACCCGGCCTCCGTCGCCGACCCCCAGGGCGACCGTATCCGCCCGGGAATCCTGTTCCGCTCAGCCCAGCCCGATCCCGTCGCGGACGTCGATACCGTCGGGGAGCTGCACGCCCACGGCATCCACGTCGTCGTGGACCTGCGCAGTCCCGACGAGCGCGGGGACGACGACTGGGCAGCCGCCGAAGAGGCGGGCATCACCATCGTCCGGGCGCCCATCGTTCCGGACGACACGGACGCCATCGCCGGCCCGGGCATCGCTTCCCTGCGGACCTCCGCCGATCTGGGCCGGTTCTACGCCGACCTCGCCGCGTCCGCCCCCACGGCCGTGGCCGACGCGGTCCGGGCCGCCGCCGGACCGGGCGCGGCACTCCTGCACTGCGCAGCGGGGAAGGACCGCACCGGTCTCCTGGTGGCACTGCTGCTGGAACTCGCGGGAGTGCCCGACGACAAGATCGCCGACGACTACGTCCGTACGGCCACGGCGCTCCCGGAGATCCTCGCCGCTCTCGCCACCCGGCACCACATCGCCCTGAACGACGGCGCGTTCGGCAACGAGGGGGACGGGGCACCGGGACGGCCGGTCGTTCCCGCGCCGCTGCTCCAGGCCCCGCGGGAGGCGATCGAGGTCTTCCTGGAGACCATGCGGGCCCGTCACGGCAGCGCCGAGGGGTTCCTGCTGGGCTGCGGGGTCGAGGCGGCGGCCATCGACGGCTTCCGCGCCAAGGCCGCCGCCGATGCCGCCCTGCCCGCGACCGCCGCCGCGGCTCCTCGGCCCGCCCTCTCTGTCACCGCGGCTCCTCGGCCCGCCCTCTCTGTCACCGCGGCTCCTCGGCCCGCCCCCTCCGCCTCCCCGTCGCCCTCCCGCCCCGCAGGAGAACCCCGCTCATGACCGACATGCTGCGCAAGACCCCCGCCCCCGAGCCGCCACCCTCCGACCGCCTTCCCGGGGACGAGGCCCCGGCTCCGCGCCGGGTCATCGCCGGGCTGGTCTTCACCGAGCTCCTGATCGGGATCGGGTTCGCCATGCCGCTGGTCGCCTCTCTCGGCCTGAAGGTCAATGAGATCGCACCGGACGACAAGGAGAGCGTGCTGAGCTCCGTCATGGCGGCCGGGGCCATCGCCGCGTTCGTCCTCAACCCGGTCTTCGGCCATCTGTCGGACCGCACCGCCGGGCGCTTCGGCAGACGCAGGCCGTGGATTCTCGGCGGTCTCGCCGCCGGGCTGCCGGCCGCCGTGGTGATGGCCACGGCGTCCTCGCCCGCCCAGCTGATGCTGGGCTGGGTCCTCGCCCAGGCCGCGTACAACGCGGCGCTCGCCGCGCTCGCGGCCGTGATCGCCGACCGGGTGCCGGCCGCACAACAGGCCACCGTGTCCGGCCTGTTCGGAGCCGCCCAGTTCGCCTCCGTCTTCCCCGCCTTCTTCCTCGTCGGCCTCATACCCGACAACACCACGGCCCTGCTGCTGGTCCCCGGCATCGCCGGTGCCGCGGGCGCCGCCGTTTCGTGGACCCTGCTGCGCGGCGAGAAGGCCGTCCCCGCCGGGGAGCGGACCCCGGTGAGCCTGCGCTCGGTCTTCACCAGCCTGCTGTTCGACCCGCGCACCTCCCCGGCCTTCACCGCGGTCTGGCTGCAGCGCTTCCTGCTCCAGGGCGCCAACGCCCTGATCGGCACGTTCGGCCTCTACTACCTGATGTCCCGCCTGGAGATGTCGACGGCCGAGGCCGCCGCCCTCGTCGCGACCACCGGCATGCTCTCCGTCGTCGGCAACGTCGTCGCCGCGGCGGTGTTCGGGAAGCTGGCCTCCCGCACCGGCGCCTACCGCGCCTTCGTCGTCACCTCCGGCCTGCTGATGGCTGCCGCCATGACCATCAAGATGCTGTCCGCGTCCGTGTGGCCGATCTACCTGGCCACCACCGTCGCCGCCATCGGTCTCGGCGCCTTCTACGCCGTCGACATGGCCCTGGTCCTGCGCGTCATGCCCACCAGCACCGACGCCGCCCGCTGGCTCGGCGTGTTCAACATCGCCAAATCCCTGCCGCAGTCCATCGCCCCCCTGCTCGCCCCACTCCTCCTGGGCCTCGGCACGGACCCGATCGGACCGGCGACCGACGACAAGAACTACTTCGCGCTCTACCTCGGCGGAACCCTCGCCGCGCTCGCGGCCGTGGCCCTCACCCCGCTGATCCGGCACCCCCGCCTCACCCGCGGCTGACACCCGCCGCACCGCATCCCGCGCCATCCGACGAAAGGCACGACTGTGACCTCCCGCCTCCGCCACCCAGACGGCACACCGTTCCGCGACCTCAACCACAACGGCACCATGGAGCCGTACGAGGACCCCCGCCTGCCGGTCGACGACCGCGTCGAGGACCTCCTGGGCCGGATGACCCTGGAGGAGAAGGCCGGTCAGATGTGCCACGGCCGGATGGCCGCCGGCGACAACTCCTTCATGCCGTCCGGCGCCGGCCTCATAGCCGAGCGGCACATCACCCACTTCGCGATGATCCAGGTCCCCTCCGCCGGCACCATGGCCGCGTGGAACAACCACGTCCAGGACCTCGCCGCCGCCACCCGCCTCGGTATCCCGGTGACCCTCTCCTCCGACCCCCGTCACGGATTCACCGCCAACCCCATGACGGCCCACACCGACGGCGGATTCAGTCCGGGCCCCGAACCGATCGGCCTGGCCGCGACCGACGATCCGGCACTCGTCGAGGAGTTCGCCGCGGCCGCCGCCCGGGAACTGCGCTCCGTCGGGATCCGCGTGGCCATCCATCCGATGGCCGATCTGGCCACCGAACCGCGCTGGGCCCGCATCGGCGGCACCTTCGGCGAGGACGCCGACCGCGCCGCGCGGATGCTCGGCGCCTACATCCGCGGAATGCAGGGCAACACCCTGGGCCCGGACAGCGTGGCCTGCATGACCAAGCACTTCCCCGGCCACGGCCCGCAGGCGGGCGGGGAGGACCCCCACTTCGCCTACGGCAAGTACCAGGCGTTCCCCGGCGACAACCTCGAATACCACCTCAGGCCCTGGGAAGCGGCGTTCGCCGCCGGCACCGCCCAGGTCATGCCCTGCTACTCGATCCCCACCGGCAGCGGCCTGCCCGAGGTCGCCGCCAACTTCAACCGCGAAGTGATCAACGGGCTGCTCCGCGGCCGATACGGCTTCGACGGCGTCGTGTGCACCGACTTCAACTCCCTCACCGGCATGGAGATCCCCGGACTCGTCCAACTCCCGCCCCGGAACTGGGGAGTCGAACACCTCTCCCTCGCCGAGCAGGTCCTCATGCAGCTCGATGCCGGCGTCGACCAGCTCGGCGGTGAGACCCGCCCCGACTGGATCGTCGACGCCGTCCGCTCCGGCGCCGTCGGCGAAGGCCGCATCGACACCTCCGTACGCCGCATCCTGCGCGACAAGTTCCGCCTCGGCCTCTTCGACGACCCCTATGTCGACACCGACGCGGCAAGCGCCCTGGTCGGCGCGGCCGAGACCCGTCTCCTGGGGCGCCGGGTCCAGCTGCGGTCCCTCGTCCAGCTCACCGGCCGCGCGGAGGCACTGAGGACACTGCCCGAGGTGCCGGCCCTCTACGTGGAGAACATCGCCCCCGAGACGGCCGCCCGGTACGGCCGCCTCGTCGACCGCCCCGAAGAGGCCGACCTCGCGGTGCTGCGTCTGACCGCCCCGTACGAGAAGCGGGAAGGATTCCTGGAGCAGCACTTCCACGCCGGGTCCCTCGATTTTCCCGCCGCCGAACTGGCCCGGCTGCGGGCGCTGTGCGCGAGCGTCCCCACCGTCATCGACGTGCATCTCGACCGGCCCGCGATCCTCACCGGGCTCGCCACCGAGGCGGCCCTGCTCCTGGGCAGCTTCGGCGCCGACGACGACATCGTCCTCGATGTGGCCTTCGACCGGGCGGCAGCCGGGGGAAGCCTTCCCTTCGACCTCCCGTCCTCCATGCGGGCCGTCGAGGACTCCCGCGAGGACGTCCCGTTCGACACCTCCGAACCGCTGTTCAGCTGCGGGCACAGCGCGGTCGCGCACTGACGCCGTCGCTGCCGGACCTCGCGGACACGCCCCGGGGCCGCCGGTCAGCGGATGCCGGCCACCGCGGCGAGGGTGCGGGAGAGTGCGGCCGCGCAGGCTTCGGTGGCCGCGGCGGTGCCTGCGATGGCCACCGGCGGCGGAAGCCAGCCGTGCTTGGCGATGTGCTGGGCGACCTCGTTGGCGAGGGCGCCGCCGCCCGAGTAACAGCCGAACGATGTAGTCGATGTCCGTGGGCAGCAGCCGCGCCTCGTCGAGTGCGGCGGTGATCGCGGCGGCCATCTCCACCCCGTCGGGCCGCAGCCCGGTCATGTGGGCGCGGCGGATCCGCCGACGGCGTCGGCGCCCCGCTCCTGCTCCCGCTCCCGCTCCGGCCAGGCGTCTGGCAGGTGGAGAACGACGGGCGCCGGGCCGGTGGCGGCGGCACCGGTCGCGCCGGTCGGCAGCGCGACCGCCTGGGCCCGGTCCAGATGGCCGTTCTTGAACCGGGTCAGGACTTCCTTCTCGTCCATCGGGACGCGCTCCTGACGACCCTCAAATACCCACTCTGAGACGCGCAGTTACCGTGCAGCGAGGGTACGGAGGCCCACTGGAGAGCCAACCCATCCTTCATCCGGAACAGAGAGAACCCGCCAAAACAAACCGCCAGGTCTTCTCCTTGATCGGCGACCGGCCGACCCACCTCGACCACAACCGGCCATGGAGCCCCGGCCCTTCGCAGGGCGCGAAGGACCGGGGCTCCATGGCGAAAGACTGGGGCTCCGCGGCAAAAGGCACTGGGCTCCGTGGCAATAGACCGGGACTCCGTCACGACCACCGCCTACGGACGCCGGGTTCCCCCGGCCTCGATTCCGTCGAGACGCACCGCCGGCACGAGCGTCGGCAGCAGAAGCCGCCAGAACCGCGCCACCGTCGACGCCGAGAGCCACGTCGAGTCCCGCACCCCGAGCACTTCGAATCCCACGGTCGCGGCCACCACGGCGGTCACCACGTCCTGGACCGTCACGCCCCGGCGCAGTTCGCCTTCGGCCTCGGCCTGTTTCAGCGTCTCCTCGACCCAGCACCGCCAGCGCCCCCGCAGATCCATCCGGCTCGGGCGGGACGTGTCGCCGCTCAGCGCGAAGCCGACCCGCAGCACCACATCGCCACACAGTTCGCCGGCGAGCGCATGGGTGACGTCGACGAGGATCTGCACATGACTCACCCCGAGCGACAGCGCGCCGTTCGTGACGGCCAGCAGCCTGGTCAGCGCCGCCTCCTCGACGACGTCCACCAGGACGGCCTTGCTCGCGAAGTGGAAGTGCAGCGCCCCGTTGCTCACCCCCGCCCGCGAGCTGATCGAGGTGAGCGAAGCCGCCGAGAAGCCGTCATGGTCGAAGACCTCGGCCGCGGACCGGATCAGGGTTTCACGCGTACGCGCCGCGCGTTCCTGTTTGACCATCAACTGCTCCGTCACTGCCGGGGGTTGCCGTGCTTGCCGAAGGGCAGACCGACTATAACAAACCGCGCGTGCGGTTTCTGAAAGATTTCGTGCTCAGCCGTCAAACACCGGCACCGGGACCCGATCCACCCACCAGAACGCTGCGGGCGCACCTTGAGTCACCCCACTCAAGCGCGACTCGTGTCACGCTTGAGCCATGTCGAACCGGAATTTGACCCATGCCGGACCGGAAACGGACGCCGACTCGGCACCGGAACGCGCCGACCTGGCCACATCTCCAAGAACAGGCAAATCGGAATGAACACCTCCGCTGTTTTTCGATGACAAGCAGTCAGAGGCACTAGAAATTAAACCGGTTGGTATGTACTTTCGGCCAAGGAAGAGCCCCGACCACACCTCTCGCACCAGCCCAGGGGGAGCAATGTCTGCGAGCACGTTTCAGGTCGAGCGAACAGCGTTCGACAGAGAAATGACAAGAGGCGCCAAGGCTTCCACGATCAAGCCCGGCGGCTTCTACCCCACCACTCTTACCACTACCGTCCCCAAGGAACTCGTACACCGGTCCGCTGTCGCGGAGGTCATGCTCACCGACTGGGAGCGGGTGGACGACACCCACTTCGTCATGTCCGCCCAATGGCCACGCGGCCACAGCTTCTTCACCCCGGTCGCGGACGGCTACCACGATCCGCTCATAGGCTGCGAGACGCTCCGCCAGATCGGCATACTCCTGGGGCACGCGGAGTTCGGCGTGCCCTTCGGCCACCAGTTCCTCGTCTGGGACCTCGACATCGCCGTACGTCCGCAGCATCTGCGGATGGGGTACGAGCCCGCTGCGCTCAGCATCGACGTCGACTGCACGGAGATCAACCGGCGTGGCAGGAACCTGTCGGGGCTGCGCTTCGAAGCGGTCTTCCACCGCGACGGAAACGTCGTCGCGACCGGAGGCGGCTCGTTTTCCTGCATGGCGCCTGCGGTCTACCGGCGGGTGCGCGGCGAGCACATGCCCGGCGGCAACTCGTACCAGCTGCCGCTGATCAGCCCGGCGGCTCCGCAGAGCGTCGGGCGCATGTCGCCCATGGACGTCGTGCTCTCCCCCACGGGCGAGCGGAACCGCTGGCAGCTGCGGGTGGACACGCGGCACCCCGTGCTCTTCGAGCACGCGGTCGACCATGTGCCGGGCATGGTGCTGGCCGAAGCCGCCCGCCAGGCCACGGCGGCGGCCCTCGGCCGTTCCTCCTACCTCCCGCTCGGCATCGCCAATGAGTTCAAGCGGTACGTCGAGCTGGACTCCCCGTGCGTGATCGAGGCGTCCCTGTTGCCCGGCACGGGCCCCGAAGGCGAACAGAGCGTCCTGGTGACCGCCCATCAGGACGGTGTGCTCGTCTTCAACTCCACGGTGACCGCAGGGTCGCACGGCATCTGACCCCTGACGAACGGCATCCGACCTGTGCCGAACGGTGAATTACTCATGACGGACGGTGGCTGTCCCACCGGGCAGCCGCCGTACTCATGCCCTCATCGGGCAGCCACCGTGCTTATGCCCTCATCGGACAGCCATCGTGCTTATGCCTTCACTGGGCAGCCGCTGCCCTCATTCCTCACCGATTCCCGAAGGCACTCAGATGATCGCTCGCCCATCCGCGGAAGGTTCCGGCCGGCCGGTCGAGCAGACCGGTGACCGTGCCGTCCACCTCCGCCTTCGAACCCTCGCGGCCGCGCTCCGCGCTTTCCAGCAGCGCCTCGACGATGTCCGCCGGATAGCGTGCGCCCAGTGCGCTACGCGCCTGCTCCGGGCCCAGTTCCTCGAAACGGAGCGGACGGCGCAGCAGTTCGGCGAGCTGGGCCGTCTGTTCGACCGCGGTGATCGCCTCCGGCCCGGTCAGCGTGTGGATCCTGCCCGCGTGGCCGTCCTCGGTGAGGGCACGTACCGCCGCCTCCGCCACGTCACGCGGATCGACGCAGGCGTTGGCCGACGCCCCGTACAGGGCCCGCACCACGTTGTCCGAGCGGATGGATCCCGCCCAGGAGAACGCGTTGGACATGAAGGCGCGGGGACGCAGCAGAGTCCACTCCATGCCTGATCCGCGCAGCAGGTCTTCGTTGTGGCGCTGCCACCGGGTGATCAGGTCCTCGGACCGGCTGTCCGCGACCGCGGCGGCGGACAGCTTCACCACATGCCGCACCCCCGCCGACCGCGCCGTCCGGATGAAGCACTCGTCGTCGCCCCCGCCGGGGTTGGTCACCAGAAAAACGGTGCGAACCCCACGCAGAACACCCACCAGCGAGGACGGATCAGAAAAGTCCCCGGGGACGATCTCAGCCGCCGCAGCCGCACCCGTGACCCGCCCCGGATCCCTGGCCATGATGCGAACTGCCAGGTCAGCAGGGATCCTGCGGACCACTTCCCGACCGATGGTCCCTGTGGCACCGGTGACAAGAATCATGGATTTCCCTCTCTGCCTGACATTTCCCCAGCCGGTACACACGAGGAAGCGGTCTGTAAGATACGAACTGGACGGTTTCTTTACCGGTCTCCCGACGTTCGACCACCCTGAGGAGGGAGGAGGCAGAGTGGCTGAGCAGCTACGCGCCATCCGTACCCGTCAGACGATTCTTTCGGCGGCGGCCAAGATCTTCGAGGAACACGGGTACCAAGCGGCCACGATCTCCCAGATCCTCACCGAGGCGGGAGTGACCAAGGGCGCCCTGTACTTCCACTTCCACTCGAAGGAAGACCTGGCTCAGGGCGTCCTCGCGGAGCAGGACCAGCGGATCATCGTCCCGCTCCGCGCCTCCAAGGTGCAGGAGATCGTGGACGTCGTGATGCTGCAGGCCCACCGGCTGCAGACCGACCCCATGGTGCGCGCCGGCGTGCGGCTGTCGATGGACCAGCTGGCGCAGAGCCTCGACCGCAGCGGCCCGTTCCTGCGCTGGGCCGAGGTCGGCCACGATCTGCTCCAACGGGCGCAGGCCCAGGGCGAGTTGCTGCCCCACATCTCGCCGTCCGAGACGGCCGATGTCATCGTGGGCTCCTTCGCCGGCATCCAGTCCATGTCGCAGGCCGTCTGCGAGTACCGCGACCTGGTGGGGCGGGTCTCCGCCCTGATGCGTCACGTGCTGCCCAGTGCGGTGGTGCCCTCCGTCCTCGCCTCGCTCGACCTCTCCGAGAGCCGGGGAGCCACGGTCTACGCCGAGGCCGTGAAGGCGGCCGAGATGCGGGACCTCGTCGAAGCGGCAGGCTGAGCGCCGGTCGTTCCTGCGGTGCACCTTCAAGGATGCCCCGCAGGAACGACGCCCTTGGGAACGACGCCCTTGACGAAGTAGGCCGACAGCACCTCCGTCAGGTCACGGCCGCCCGGCGCCCAGGCGATGTAACCGTCGGGCCGCACCAGCAGCGCGTCGTGCGGCACCTCGGCGGTGGGCCGGGCGCGGACCACGTTCAGGATCCCCTCCCACTCCCGTGCCGCCTCCCGGTGGCCGCTGTCTCCCTCGCCGAAGAGCAGCAGCAGCGGCCTGCCTTCGTGCAGCAGCCCGATCACATCTGTCTCGCCGTCTGCCGTGCTGAGTACCGCGTTACGGAGAAACGTTCCCGTTGCCCGGCAGGAAACATCGGTGTGGTCCGGGAGCACCGTGTCCTGTGCGCTGATCAGGTCGCCCAGGTGCCCGTGCTCGCGGTCCGCCGACAGAATCCCGGTGAACACCCTGCGCAGTGCGTCGAGTTCGGGCCCTGGCCGCATCAGGGCGAGCTGAGCCTGGGTGTGGTCGATGACCTGCCGGGCGACGGGACGGCGCTCCACGTCATAGGTGTCGAGCAGACCGGCGTCCGCCGATCCGTGCACCGCCAGCGCCAGCGCCAGCTTCCAGCCCAGGTTCAGGGCGTCGAGCACCCCGGTGCTGAGGCCCTGTCCACCGATCGGGAAGTGCACATGCGCCGCGTCCCCCACCAGGAAAATCCGCCCCGCGCGGTAGGTCCGGGCCAGCCGCGCGAAGTCGCTGAATCTGCTGAGCCAGCGCGGTTCGTCCATCGCGATGTCCCGGCCGGCGATCCAGGACACCTCCTGGTGCAGCTCCTCCAGAGTGGGCGGCAGCTGCCGGTCCGCGTGAGCACCGGTGCAGTTCAGCGTCCGGATGTGTGTCCTGCCCTCCGCATCGCGCTTGGCCACGATCCAGCCTCGCGGGGTGCGGTGCCAGCCCTTGGTGAGCGCGTCCGGCTGCGCGAGCGTGACGGTTCCCATGAGCGCGGACACCGTCGCCGGATGGGTGTCGGAGGCGATGCCCGCCTGGTCGCGGACCGTGCTGCGGGCTCCGTCCGCCCCCACCACGTACTCGGCGAAGCAGACCGCGGTCCCCTGCGGTCCATCGGCCGTGACCCGTACCCCGCCGTCCTCCTGGACGACCTCGGTCACCCGGTGCTCGCGCAGGATCCGTACGCCGGCCGCCCGCCCCCGCTCCTCGAAGTGCCGCTCCAGCTCCGCCTGGGGGCACTTGAGGATCGGCTCGGGTTCCCGCGCGGGAGCCGTGATGACCAGTCCGGGCAGGCCCGCGAAGTGGAAAGTACTGTCTGCCGCGCCGTCGGTGTACGGATACCCCTGCCCCGGCAGGTGACCGCGACGGGCCAGGGTCTGCACCGCCCGGGCGTGCAGCGTGGTTGCTTTGGGCTGCTCGGACACATCGGCCCGGCACTCCAGGAGCACGGTGTCGACCCCGTACCCGGCCAGTTCGGCGGCGACGAGCATGCCGACGGGGCCCCCACCGACCACCACGACCTGTGCCCGTACCGAGCGCTCCCCCTGCACAGCGACACCTCCCCCTGGCTGCAGTCCATCGCTGATGGAAATATACCGGACGGACTGTTTCTAATCCATCTACCGAGGAAGACAAGCTGCCGGTCCCGCGCACGCCGCTGCCCGGCAGTGGCAACGACACCGGCACTGGTACGGAAGCTACAGCTGAAGCTCAGGCTGAGGTTGAGACTATGGCTGCAGCTCCCGAGTCGCGGACGACATCGGTCCGCCCTCCGAGCGCTCGGTCTTGTGCCCCTTGCTGCCCGGCGCCAGCGTCCGCACATCCACGGCCTCCGCCGGCGCTCCCCTGGCGTACAGCCCGTCGGGCTCGGTGTCCCGGTCGTGCGGAAGCAGCC
The DNA here is from genome assembly GCF_035918155.1 of Streptomyces sp. NBC_01591. Classification (NCBI taxonomy): domain Bacteria; kingdom Bacillati; phylum Actinomycetota; class Actinomycetes; order Kitasatosporales; family Streptomycetaceae; genus Streptomyces; species Streptomyces sp. NBC_01591. The sequence continues at coordinate 324,555 of NZ_CP109328.1, read as the reverse complement.
AGAACACCCGTCGCCTGAACGTGCCCGAGGAGCGGGACGGCTTGGCCTTCGGCCCCAGGAGGGCGTACCCGACCATCCGGCCGTCGCGGTGGTAAGCGGGTCTACCGCGTCGGGTGGGCAACCGGTCCAGGCTCTGACGGACATAGTCGAGCCGACTGATGTCCTCGAGCCAGACGAGGTCCATTTCGTCGACGATCTCGTCCTCTGCGATGAGGGCACTCATACTGTCTCCTCGTCCGCGAGCAGGCCGATGCCCGGGTAGTACTTGCGCTGGTTGGAAAGGATCATTTCCTTCGGTGACGCCAATCCCACCACCTCGCGGACACGTGCCGCGAAGGCCCGGGATGAGATCGCCGGAGCTCCCTCATTCTGGCACCAGCTCCTGTAGGTCGCGTAGAGCTGCGACTGCTCTGCGCGCAGATCGGCCTCAAGCCGACAGGTCTCGTGGACGAAGCGTCCGGTGTGGTCCTCGGTCTCGGCATACGCCGTGGTCGCGATGCGGACGCGCTCGGGGCCTGAGAGGTCCTTGTCTCCCCCGAGGTAGCGACGGGCACCGCCGATGAGCCAGTTGAGGATGCCCGGACCCTCCTGGGTGACGAGGATGTCCGCCAGGTTGTCGATCTTGCGGTCGTCGGAGACGACCCGCTCGAACGGAATCAGCCGCATACGCCGCCAGAACGCGAAGCCACCCGTGCCCACTTCGGGCCGGTGGTTACCGAGCAGCCACATCTTGTGCGTCGGCTCGAAGCTGAAGAAGTCCTGCCGCATCCGGCGTGCCTTGATCCGGTCGCCACCCGTCAGCAGCTTGACGCGGGCCTCGTCGAAACGGTCCCCCGGCTTGACTTCGCTGCACACGATCACACGCCGGCCGTGCAGTTCGGCCAAATCGGTGGGATGGCCCTCGTACGGACGCGACATCAGGAACCCGGGAGGCGCCGCGTCCGCGTAGTCCCCGAGAAGCTTCATCAGGACGTCCAGCAGTACGGACTTGCCGTTCTTCCCGGAGCCGAACAGGAACGGCATGACCTGGGCGCCGACATCCCCGGTGACGGAGTAGCCGAGCAGCAGCTGAAGGAAGTCGATCATCTCCGCACCGTCCGGCCCCTCGCCGAAGGTGTCCGTCAGGAAGCGGTTCCAGCGCGGCGTCGGCATCGGCTCCGGCGCGGCCGAGGTGGAACGGGAGTGGAAGTCCTTCGTGGGCTCGGCGGGGCGGATGCGCCCGGTGCGCAGGTCGACAACGCCCGCGGGCGTGCACAGCGCGTACGGATCCGCGTCCAGCCGCGCCGCGTTGAGCACCATTCCCGGGGCCGACTTCGCCTGCGTCAGCATCGCATTCATCCCGCTGGTGCTCAGCGTGCGGCGGCGGTGCTGCTGCAACGCGGCCGGGGTGTAGACGCCCCGCGGATCGGTGGTGGCAATGGACTCCGCCAGATCGCCCGCCGACCACATCACGGTGTCGTCCTCGTCGATCTGCCACCGGGTGCCGTCCCACCGGTACCAGCCGATCCCAGGAACGTGCCGGTAGTCGTTGCAGTAGAGCTTGACGAACAACTTGGCGTTTCCGCGGTCGGTCAACGTGTCGGGCAGCAGCCCGTCCGCCGTCGCCTCCCCGTCCCCCTCCGGTGCGGCAGTGGCGGTGTACCGCGCGGACTCCTCGCTCTGCCGGGGCGCCGGGACGGGCTGCGCAAGGATCTGCGCGGCCACGGCCTGGACGTCGAAGGCGGACAGGACTCTCTCCTCGTCCACACTCACACACGCCCCCCGAGGGACAGCGGGCGTGCCAGACCTGCGTTCAGCCCGCCCCGGATGATGGCCAGACAACGCCGTTGCTGCCCCGGGCGGGCCTGCTCGGCCGCATTCTGCAACGCACGCGTGGCCTCGGCCTCGGTGACATGCCCCGCTGCGACCAGACCACCGGCGGTGTACGCGGCCCGGTTCAACTTCTCGGAGAACGCGGCGCCTTCGGGTACAGCCGCGCACGCGGAGACCTCGGCGAGAACGCCCGTCAGTACCCGCTCCCCCGCACCACGTCCGCCACCGGCCGCGAGAACCGCCTGCCGGGCACGGGGCGGCACGGGCCGGGTTCCCGGCACGAAAGCGGACGGCAGATGCCCGGTGCGCTCCAACTCCCTGGCCAGCCAGGCGGGCAGCGGAGCGGGCACCCGCACGGCTCCCACGGGCCGGTAGACACCCGCGGGGGTCACGGTCCCGGGCGCCACGATGTACCCGCCGTGCGCCCGGACGTCGACCTGCCAGGCGAGGGCGCGACCGCCGCCCGATCCGGAGGAGCACTGCCACCGGTGCCCGCCGTCGTTGCGGTACCACACGTGGAGCCCCCCGGACGGTGTACGGACACGCAGCGTCGACTCGTCGTCCGCCGGGCTGGCCGCGCCCCGCAGGGCGGCCAGCACACCCAGCGTGTGAAAGCCATTGGCCAGCCCGGTCAGGTCGACCCCGGCGGAGATCCCGACACCCGGCAGCAGCCGGTCCCGGTCAGGGAGTTCACACGCATGCGCGTCGATGTCGATGACAACGAGGCCGGCAGGACCGGTAGCAACGCCCACCCCGAGATCGGGGCGGGAACCCCACCACTGCTGGATCCGGTCGAAATCAAGCGTGGCCGCATGAAACCCATGACACCAGCGGCCCTCACGAATACAGTCGCACCCCCCTCGGGCATGACCCTGGACACGGCACACCTCACAGTTACCCACAGGCGTTTTACGGCCCGGAGCAAGAGGATGAACCGGCCACCCCTGGCGCGCACACCAGGAGGCAGTTGTCAGAGGCTGCGAAGCGACCGATGCAGATCTCACGAACTGCCGTGGGTCGCTGCGCGAAACCTGCAGCTCAGCTGCCATTCACTTCCCCCATCAGCGACTGAAGCGACTCAACTCCCAAAATCAGATTAGCGAAATCTGAGGGAGAGGAGAGGCACATGGGGCAGAACAGGTGTACGCATCTGCAAGGCGCCCCAGCGACCGAGCAACTGAGTACCCAGAGGCTGACGGCCGCTCAGTCGCTGGCCAACAGGCACACAGAACACCAGGTCAGAGGCGTATGCAACACAAAACAGCGACTGAAGCGACTCAAGTTCGCTATATATGACGCATGCACGCGCTCACACGCACACGCATGAATGTCTCCATATACCTGAAACTTGAGTCGCTTCAGTCGCTGTTCTCCCCTACAAGCGCCTCTGACCTGCGGTTTTACGTCTGCGATGGAAGCGACCCAACACTCATTCAGTCGCTCACATTCAGTCGCTGAGCCCGCTCCCCCACTGCGCGAACCGCTCAAGTCCGTTTGGATCCAGGCTCAAGCGGCTTCCCCATCACAACCGCTCCCACCAGCGCATACCCGCCAATCGCGCCCACCGAAGGACACAAACCTGCGGGCCGAGAACCGGAGTTCCGTCGCACAGGCAGCCAACTCCCCTGCGGCGCCCAGCAGTTCCGGGTCTCACCGCGACACCGGGCAGGATCGGGCAGGGTCGGGGGACCAATGCCAGTCCCCCGACCCCCGCCCCCGACCCCCGCCCCCGAACTCATCGGGCCATTCACCGAACCGAGTTGGTGTCCTCGGCGAGGATCCTGTCGACGAGGATCTTTCGCTGCGCTTCGTCCATCTTCCTCAGCACGAGATCGGCAACCTGATGGCCGTCGTGCCAGGGCATCTTGGTGACTTTCCCGAGGGCGACGATGCCCGACTCCCCCGGGGCAAGCTGTGTCGGTGCCACCTGACGCTCGGCGTGCTCCGACCGCTGCCCGGGCACTTCCTCGTGCGTAGGCGATACCGATTCCGGAGCCCCGGGGCTATCACGCCGTGATAGCTCGGCTTGGCCCTCCCCTGGGCTATCACGGCGTGATAGCCCAGCCTGCCGCTCCCCCGAGTTATCACGCCGTGATAGTTCTGCCTGCTGCTCCTCCGAGTTATCACGCCGTGATAGCCCAGCCTGCCGCTCCCCCGGATTATCACGCCGTGATGCCCCCGTGCGCTGCTCCCCCGAGCTGCCCGGAGCATCCGGGCCATCGGAAGCGTCGGCGCCGGCCTCGATCTCCGCCACTCCCTCGCCCGCCGGGCTATCACGCCGTGATAGTTCACGCACCGCCGAACGCCTCTGATCACCCGCGGCGGCCCGCGCGTCCGCCTGCTGACGCTGCTCGTCGGGCGGCAGCTTGGAGAGATTCCGTACGTGCTCGATCTTGCGGCGCCCCTCCACCAGGTCCGCCTGCAGTTGAGGATCGAGGTCCAGAACGGAGAGCTTTGACGAGATGGTCGACTGGGCAATGCCGAGCCTCTTGGCGGCCTTGGTCTGAGAGCCATAGAAGTCGACCAGCGTGCGAAGCGCCTGGGCCTGCTCCAGGGGATTCATGTCGTCACGGTGGACGTTGGCGACGAAGGCCGCTTCGAGAAGCGCCTGGTCGGTGGAGACCAGGGCGTTGTCGACGCTGACGCGAATCGTTGCGGCTCCGGCGAGACGTGCTGCGGCAAGGCGGCGGTGGCCGTCGACAACGATGTACCGGGTGCCCTCGTCGAGGTCAGCCGCACGGTGCGGCCGCTCTGCCAGATAGGCCTCGATGGAGGCCACCGTGACAGCGTTGACGAGGCCGATCTCCGCAATGCTCTCCGCCAGCCCCTGGAGATCGCGGAGCTCCTCGCGGGGGTTGTCGGGATTCTGGCTGATGAGGTTCAGAGCGAGCTCGGTCGGGTCGGGTACGCCGGCCGTTGGTACTCCCGTAGCAGCACCGATCGCGGCCCGGCGGGCGCTGATGGGTCGGGCCTGTGCGAAGGAGGCACCGGCTCCGAGGTTCTTGGCCTTACTCACTTGCTGATCTCCCGGGCGAGGGCGCGGAGGGCGACGGACTGTTCGCAGCGGGGTGCGTAGGCAAGCAGCGGTCGCTTGGCGCGGACGGCTTCCTTCTGCTCCTTGAGATCTCCGATGACGCCTACGACACGCGGATCCTTTATGGCCATCCAGGACTGGAGCGAGGATGTGGCGATGTAGCCGCGGCGAGCGTCGTAGTGGTTGACGACCAGGCCGAGGTAGTCGACGTCGAGAGCAAGGTCATTGCGCATGTCCTCGATCTGGGAGGTGAGCAGTTCGTAGGCGTCGGCACTGCTGTCCTCGGCTTGGACAACGATGAGAACGCCGGAGTTGCCCGGCACTTCCTGCGGACGGCGGCGCCCGTAGTAGGTGGCGGCGTCCATGCTGAGCCCGAGGCTGGGCGGGCAGTCGATCAGGATGACGTCGTAGTCGGGCTCGACCGCAGCAAGGGCTCGCTCAAGAGCGGACTCGCGGGCACGGACGGATGCGAGACGTACGTCGAGAAGAAAGGCGTCGGTGCACGCGGGCAGCAGATGCAGACGCCCACCGAACCGGTCCTCGTCGATCGACACGATGAGATCGCTCAGCGAACTCTTGCCGTCACCGGCCATGTGATTGGTGAGGGAGTCCCCGTCCATCGGCAGGGGAGCATGGCCAAGCTGTTTGGTGAGATGCCCCTGAGGGTCGAAGTCGACGAGCAGGACGCGCTGTCCGAGCCCCGGCAGATCCTCCAGAGCGAGCGGATCATTGGCAGCCTCCTCGTCCTCTTCGAGGAGTGCGGCGAAGTGCTTGGAGACACGGACCGGCACCAGGGCGGTGGGGTCTTCCGCGAGAGCTTCGCCGGTTCCGGCGGTGACGGCGGTCTTGCCGACCCCGCCCTTCTGATTGCAGATGACGACGCGTCGGACGATGTCGGGGCGCTTCACCGCGGGAGCGGGATGGCTGTCCAGCCAGACCCGTACGGACTGGGCCAGGCCCTGGATGAGGGAAACCCCGCGGCGCTTGCAGTCCGAGCGGAATCCGGTCCACAGCTGGGAGGGCAGGAACGTAGCAAAGGACTCCGCCCCAGAAGTGTCGATGGGGGAGAGGTTGGAACCGAGACCGCGCCATGTCGTGATGCCGGCTTCGACGGCGTCCTGCATGTCGATGCCGTGTTGAACGGCGCGGACCTTGAGTTCCTGGCGGAGCCAGGAGGGCAGCTTCGAGACGACCTTCTCTCGGTCGCCCCTTGTGTCGGGTGTCGTCATAGTCCGTCACTCTACTAACGCCGTAGATCAATTGAGCGCACGAAACGTTAGCTGTATCGTCTTTTTTCGGTTGGTGAGCTATCACGGCGTGATAGCTCACCAACCGGCTGACGAAGCGCCGAAGCGTTGCATCGGCCGGGGGAGTGGCTCAATCCACAGGCTTCGGCTACAATCCGCGACCTTTTGGTTCACTGGCATCACCCCACTTCCCCAGGCTCAAAAACAGCAGCAACTGGATGCCCTACAGGGCATCTCGTCCATGGCGGGTGCCGAGTCGGCCGGAACTCAACTCACGAGC